>JAVWHP010000003.1:0-117885 GCA_036639955.1 Erysipelotrichaceae bacterium | reverse complement strand
TGTTCTCCTCTCGACTTATTATAAGTCAATAATTATGTATAAGATAACTCTTATTACTTTGTATTTTAGCACCTTGAATATAAATATACTATAAGTAATATAAAAGTAAGCAATATAATTCATGCATTAACAAATTTTGTTAATAATCATGAATTTTAGACAAATATAATACATTCTTTTATAACTTTTAGGATATTGCACATTAATATGTTATGTGCTATCATTTATTTAATAATATATAGCAAATATTCCTTACCTTTAAATTGTCAATTAATCAACATTACTCAATACTCAGTACCTTTAGGTAAGAGAATTATTAAAGCATTCACCAGCTTTAATATACATTATAAAAGAAATGTATCATATCATTTGCAATATGATACTAGAAGGAGAATTCTATGAGTGAATATTTTGTAGAAACAAAAAATTTATCTAAGAAATATGGACATCATTATGCTAATGAGAAAATTAATATCCATATTCCTAAAGGTAAAATCTATGGTCTAGTAGGCCGCAATGGTGCTGGTAAAACAACGTTTATGAAACTTGTTTGTAATATCATTAATAAGTCTTCTGGACAAATAAATATTAATGGTAAAAATGAATATGCTAATAAGCATTATGCTATGGGAGCATTAATAGAAGCACCAGCACTTATAACTGAACTATCAGCTTATGAAAACATTAGTTTAAAATGTAATCTATGTGGAATTAAGAATTCTAAAGAACATACTTTAGAACTATTAAAACTAGTACAATTAGAAAGCACTGGTAAAAAGCCTGTCGGTTCATTCTCATTAGGTATGAAACAAAGAGTAGGTATTGCTTTAGCTCTTGTTGGTTTTCCAGAACTATTAATATTAGATGAACCAATCAATGGACTAGATCCTCAAGGTATGGCTCAAATACGTGATTTACTTATATCCTTAAAAGATAAAGGTATGACCATAGTAATATCTAGTCATATTCTAAGTGAACTTATTAAAGTAGCTGATGGATTTGGCATTATATCTCAAGGTAAATTAATTAGCGAAATGTCGATAGATGAACTTAATAAAAAATTAGAAACAACTACAGAGATAGATGTTGATAACATTGAAGTTGCTAATAAACTTATACATTCTAAATATGATTATAAATTATCTAATAATACTATTATACTTAAGCATTCATCAACATCTATTAGTGATATTGAATCCATTAACAAGGCTCTTGTTGAGCATGGAGTAAATGTCTCTCGTATTGAAACTATTAAAACAGATATTGATGATATGTTTATAACTATGATGGGAGGCGAGCATTATGCTTAATTCAATATTAATGGATTTAAAACGCACACTTAAAACTAAGCAGTTCTATTTTGTTTTAGCTGTAATTGCTTGTATAACTTTTGTTGTTTGTTTAATCATTCAAATAGCTACTAATCCAATTGGTGATGAGCCGGCATCGTTAGCTTTATCTAGTGTAAGTTTCAAAATGATTCTTAAGAATTTTTTCACCCTTCCAATTTATCCTTTAGTGTTAGCTCTTTATGTAACTAGTTTCTGCACTAAAGATTTTGAGAATAGATTTGTTCTTAATGTAGTTTCTTATATTAAGGATAAAGGTCATTATGCTATAACTAAGTTTATATCAATGTCTGTTATATCTGCTATTCTAATGGTCTTCATTTGTATATGTTGTTATCTAATGGGTATGTCTTTAATCGATCCTAGTGCTGTTAGAATTCTTGATCCTATAGTAGATTTAGAAGTCCTAGGTATTGAATTCATTATTAATGAATTCTTAATTGCTTTCTATATTCTAATTGCTGTTATAGCACGTAAATCTAGCATTGCTTCAATGAGTGCTATAATCGTTGTATCTTTTCTACCTCAAGCATATATGTTATTAGATAATTATATCCCATTTGCTATTGAAGATTATTCTGTTATAGCTAATATGAGTAGCGTTGGTGTTGTACCTAATCCAGAGTGGTTAAAACTTATTGGACTGTGTACCATTTACACATTAGTTATGTTAATAGCTTCAGTTCTTGTAATGAGAAAGAAAGATTTATAATTTACAACACAGTAAAACCTATATATTCAATTATAAAATAAAAAACCATATCTATGGTTTTTTATTTTATATATAATTTTATAATCATCATGTTTATAGTTTAATAACTCTATTGCATTTAGCAGCTACATAAGGATCGTGTGTAACAATTATAACCGTTTTTCCAAGTTTATTTTGATCAATCAAACTACTTAAAACAATATTACGATTTTCTTCATCTAAATTACCGGTTGGTTCATCCGCTAGTATGATATTCCCTTTCTTTATCATAGCTCTTGCTAATGCGACTCTTTGCTGTTCCCCGCCACTTAATGTATATACTTTTTTATCTTCATATCCCGCTAAATTAACTTCTTTTAATGACTTTTCAATTATTTCATTCTTCTCTTTTAAAGGTATTTTATCATAATACATAGCTAATTTTAAATTATCATAAACTGTAGAATCATCAACAAGAGCATAATTCTGAAATAAATAATTAATATTATTGCGTATAAATATTTGTTTTTGTTTAGAAGATAACGAATGTAATGTAGTTCCATTATATTCAATTTCACCATTATATACTGTATCAATCAAGCCTATCATATTTAATAAAGTCGTTTTTCCACATCCACTTTTACCTGTAATAGCTACTAGTTCTCCATTATCAATATTTAAGTTGAATTTTTCAAAGACTGCTTTATCCTTAAATAGTTTCGTTATGTTTTTTACTTCGATCATATAGTCTCCATTTCTCCACATCTTATATTGTGGTAATTAATGCATAAATTTCGATCTTTACTATTCACCTTTAATTTGTGAATACACATTATTAAGGTTAATAAATTTAGTTATAATCAATATAAGTGATATGTCTATAATTAAAAATATAGTTGATACTAATGCAATTGTAATTAGATTTTCAGCATTACTTACTAATGTAAATGCAAGTATACCAGAAATTGGTAACATTGTTGCCCCAATATTCCACCCTATAACTGGTAGAAATATTTCTTTCCTTGAGAAACCCATAATAGATTTTACTAATATTTCATTTTTACGGGCATCTATAAATAGAACAAATGTTTGAATTACCAACGCAATATATATTAGTAGCGCAATAGATATTACACCATAAAATAGCATACTCATTTTTTTAGAATTTGCTATTTCATCAGCATAATAGGTTTTATAACTAACAAACTGATCTTCACTTAATACATTTGATAAGCCAGCTTCATTAATGCATTCTAATAATTCAGTTTGATACAAATTTTCATTATTAGTTATTTTAAATTTTAAAGCAGTATTCATTCCGGTTCCTGCAATATCTAAGCCATAACTCTTTTGCATATAAGTATAAGGATTATCTTCATGCACAACCCTTATAATTGGAGAAGCGACTTTTGCCACACCTTTTACGCTATCATAGGTATCAAATGTATAATCTTGATAATAATAAATTAACACTGGATTACTAATATTATAATGCGTATATTTTTCTTCAGTAATATTTCTTAATTCAGCTTCATAGTCTTTTTTAGATTGAGGTATAAGATAAAACTCTTGTTTAATTGACTTAATAGCCACAGGTTGTTGTTTATCATCAAAATAATTCAATTCGAATTTATCTAAATAATTTAAATCTACTGAAGCAGTTCTAAATGCTTGTCCATTTTTTTCTAAATCATCAAAGTTTCTTATAATTTCTTCATCTGTTTGTAAATACTCATCAAATCTTACATAAAAATGATCTATTCTTTTCTCATCAATTAATTTGTAAAATTTTAAATACTTATCATAATCATCATTTTCCGTATTTTCTACTTTAATTCTTGGGAATACAGCATAATCCATGAGTAATTTACTTTCTTCTAATATATTTTTAGAATGCATTGCTTCTTTAAGCATTGGAAATACATTAAGCGTAAATAAAATAATTACAATTACCATTATAAATTTAACTACTAGACACGCATTACTTACTTTCTGGACAATTGATTGCTTTTTAAGAATATTAGACAAATCTGTATATTTACATATAAATAATAGTGCTAAATACGACACAATACAAGTCAATACTATAAGTAATACTCCAATAAATAACATACTAATGAATAATCTAAAATCTGTATTTGGTAAAATAATTATACTTCCACTACATAAAAGAACAGAAATTATAGTTAGCAAAACGAAATACTTTTTATTAATAATATTTAGCACATCTTTTTTAGAGTATCCTAATAATAATAATACACCAATCTTTTTTGAATTTCTATAAAACAAAAATACTACAAGGATAAAATAGAATAATATAAAGAAACCAAATGAAAATAGAATAGCAATAAACATAACTTCTGAATGACCATTATAATGTCCCCAAAAATCATTATAAAGTTTCTCTTTAGGTGTATTTAATATATACGCCGCTTCATTGAAGAATTTTTGACAATTATCTTCGTTTTTATAATATAGAGAATATGTTCCATATCTATAAATGTGATTATTCCGCATATCGTCTGCTTTATAAAAAGCATATCTATCATTATTAAGTAAATCACGCACATAATAAGAACTTGGATCATCTTTTTTATATGTTGCTACACTTTTTGTATTTGCGATAATAGAATCATCAATATCAAAATCTAGTTGCTTAGACATCAAATCTAATAAATTATTCGTTACCACATAACTATCTATAGAATTATTATTTTCATTATACACAGTTTTAATCAAAACTACATCATTGCTTAACGCCGCAGTATAAACTAGTTTTAGTTGTTCTTCTTTTATATTTTCTGTATTATCAGGAATCGTAAAGCCTACCATATTAAATGATTCAAAGTTCTTATAAGTTTCCTTTTGTTGCATATCTTTTGTTAGTACTATTAATATATTTAAAATCACTAAAACAATTATTGGAAATATTCTAACTATTTTCTTCATTTCAGCCCTCACTTTGTTTTTATAATAAAAGAAGATAGATGACTATCCTCTTTATATTAGTCTCTTCCGTGTAGATTACTAACTATAATCCCAATAAAACCTTGCTTCATAAGCATCAGTGCCATAAGGTCCAAAGTCCTTATGTGAAACTGAATTAGTACCACTACTTACCCAATCTGAGTAGCTGCCACTATCTCCACTTCTAGAATAAACTTGTTTCATATATGCTTTATTTCCACCACAATTTGTAGCTCTAGCTAATGTATAGTCACCAGAAATATTCCAACCGGTATGCCACTCTTTTCTTATTGAACTACCATCGGTACCTCCGTAAAAACCACTGCCTGAAGCAGCAGTTACTCCTAATACTGTCCCTGCAAAAATACAAACTGTCAAAAATGCACAAAAATTTCTTTTATTCATTTTTTTAATCCTTTCTTTAGGGTTTACCTATTTATTATACTAGCAAGTAAATGTATACAAGTCAATATAAATTTAACTAATTTAAATAATTCTTGTACTTTTGTACATATCTCTGTAAATGATAAACACTATTCTCATATTATAGTATTTATTTAATTGAACTGCCAAAGGCACATACAACTATTTAAATTAAAAAAACTATTTTTAAGATATTTGTTTTTTACATTATTTCATATTATACTGCTTCATATATAATTTTATATCACTCTAAGTAGGATAAATTATAAAATAGTTATAAATTAATTATTTCCTTTAGTCATAGCAATTTTTACCTTAAAATTAGCCCCATAAATATAGCATTTATAAAATAAAAAACAATAAAAATGTGGCAAAAATGTGGCACGACTGTTTTCATATTAAAAAAAGCCCCATAAATAGGGCTTATTTGTTAGTTGGTGGAGGTGAGGAGAGTCGAACTCCTGTCCAAAAATAGTTCCAAGTACAGACGTCTACAGTTTAGTTTATAATAATTTTCAGTGATGAGCTATAAACAAACTTCCACTGAGGTGTTAGGTAAGATTTTCATATTACTACACCCTAACAAGCAGTAATCCTATTCTTTGTTTGTTACACCCTATCCAAGCCCAAAGACAAAACCTAGTAGGACGGCTGCAAATCAGTTATTGATTATTAAGCAGCGAATGCAACTTGAGTGTTTCCACCCATTCTTGCAAATAAATTTTTTCCAGTTAATTTTTTTTAGCCTTTACGTAGCAACACGACTGCAATCTGTACCAAACATATTCCTGTCGAAACCATGACACCCCCATATAAAGTATAGCAAAGTTATATTAACATAATTATATATTATGTACAACATTGAAATACACTAATTTAGAAATTATTTTTCATTGCTTTAGCAATCTCACGCTGTGCATCTCTAGCTTTTTCAACACCACGTTTATCATGAAGATTCTTACCTTTACCAAGAGCTATTTCTAGTTTAGCATTACCTTTATCTAAATACATAGAAACAGGTACTACTGTATAACCCTTAAGTTTTACCTTCTCTTGAAGTTTTTTAATTTCGGATTTATGAAGAAGAAGCTTACGATCTCTAGTTTCATCATGATTAAATTGATTACCAAATTCATAAGGTGATATATGCATCTGCTTAATAAATGCTTCATTATTAACAAAACTAATAAAAGCATCTTTAAGCTGGACACTCCCCTTACGAATAGCTTTAATCTCAGTACCAACTAAAACCATACCTGCTTCAAAACTTTCCTCTAGGAAATATTCATGTGCAGCTTTTCGATTCTTTACTACTAGTTTACTCATGATATCCCTCCTTAGTAAACAACGCGGATTTCATCTCCCATAATCTCTTTACATTTATTTGTTAGAATCTCCTTTGTAATACTTCCTGTTCCATTAAGACCATTAAGATAATGTTTACTAGCTAGTTCATCACTATAATCCTTTAATACATAAGTTTTAAAGTTAGTTTGATTAGCTTCAAAATGTGTAACAGTTGGATAAAATTCAGGATCAACTACAGAGTATTCATTAGTTTTACCATCTTTATGAATAGTAAATGTTGACATACCACCTAGCATATTAATTGTATCATTTTGTGCTGATATAAAATTTCCTAGGGAATATATTACCAAAGTCTTATTACCACTCTTACTAGTAACATAGTTTACTGGCTGTATAACATGAGGATGAGAACCGATAATCACTTTAACACCTAAGTCACTTAAATATTGAGCGATATCTTTTTGTTCATCACTAGGAGTAGTTTGGTATTCATTACCCCAATGCATACTAACAATAATTACATCGCAAGTCTTTTTTATTGCTTCAACATCTTTTTTCATTTGATCCTTATCAATATTATTAACAAGGTATGCTTTACCTTCTGGTTCTTCTATTCCATTAGTACCATAAGTATAGCTTAATAATCCAAAGTTAATATCTTTACGTTTTATATAACGAAATTTTTGTTCTTCTTCCTTATTACGATTAATTCCTGTTGTTACGATATCTGGGTATTTATCCCAAAAATTCATTGCACTTACTATTCCTGCTTCTCCACGATCTAATGAATGATTAGTAGCTTGATTAATCCAATCAAAACCTGTAGCTACTAACGCATCTCCAGCTTCTTGTGGAGAATTAAAACAAGGATAATTACTTAATTCTAATTCAGTACCACCAAGAATAGTTTCTTGATTAATATAAGCTATATCAGCTTTTTCTACATATGGTTTTATAGGTACAAACATCGGATTGAAGTCATAACCATTCTCTATTTTAGCATCAAAGTACAAAGAATTATGAATTAAGTTATCACCAACAGCCATAAAGCTTACGTCTATGTCTTCTTTAGCTACTACTTCATTCTTCTTTTCTTCAATAGGTTTATCTTTAGATGTAGAACAACCTACTAATACAACAAGCATTAATAACGCAACAAGTTTTTTCATATTATTTCCTCTTTGGTTTACCATTCCCATTTGATTTATATGCTTTTTTAAATCCTGCTTTATCTTTAGAATTAGTTTTATTACGATCATTAAATGAACATCCTACTCCAAAGTTACCGTTCTTATCTTTTAATACAAAATCTATTTGTTTTTTAAATCTACTTGCATCATTTACTTTAACTACTACTTTATCTCCCATTGCATATTTCTGACCAGTTCTTTCTCCCATTAATGATTTACTTGTTTCTTCATAATGATAGAAATCATCTTTCATATTAGAGATATGAACTAAGCCTTCAATAGTATTGGGTAACTCTACGAACATTCCAAATTTAGTAATAGAAGAAATTATACCGTCGTAAGTTACACCAATGAACTGTTCCATATATTCGGCTTTCTTCATATCATCAACATCACGTTCCGCTTCGATAGCTTGTCTTTCTTTTATAGAAGCATTTAAAGCACATTCGCTTATCCAAGCGTTGTCTTTTTTCATGATAGATTTATCTTCTAGTTTAGTAAAGCAGTATTTACGTAACATTCTATGTACGATTAAATCTGGATATCTTCTTATAGGAGAAGTAAAATGTGTATAGTATTCTAGTCCTAATCCAAAGTGTCCTAAGCATTTATCATCATAGCGTGCTTTAGCCATACTTCTTAATAAAGATGTTGATATAACTTGGTATTCAGGTAATCCTTTTACTTCAGTTAATAGTCTTTGACAATCTATCGGTTTAATATCATTTACATCACCTAATAGTTTATGTCCTAATAATCCAGTTAATGCTGCAAAGTCACGCATTCTTTCTGGATCTGGTGTTTCATGTACACGATATATACTAGGTAGTTCTGCTTTACTTACGTGAGCAGCAACACATTCATTAGCAGCTATCATGAAGTCCTCGATAATAAGTTCTGCTAAACCACGTGTTACTGGTACGATATCTATTGGTTTACCCTTAGCATTAACTATAATCTTTGCTTCAGTTTTATCAAAATCAATATTACCTAAAGATATACGACGATCTCTAATAATTTTAGCACAAGCAACCATATTATCAATTAATTCTATAAGATGAGGATATTCTTTAAGTGCTGTTTCATCTTTAGCTATAATTTCATTAACTTTATTATAACTCATTCTTTCAGTAGTTTTAATGAATGAAGGTACAATTTTATAATCCATCATATTTCCACTCATATCTAAATCCATCATAGCACTAAGTGTTAATCTTTCTACCTTAGGATTTAATGAACACATTCCATTAGATAAAATTTGTGGAAGCATAGGTACTACTCTATCTACTACATATACTGATGTTCCACGCTTATAAGCTTCTTCATCAACCTTAGTTCCTTTAGTTACATAATAAGATACATCTGCTATATGAACGCCTAATCTATATCCATGTTCAATCTTTTCTACACTTATAGCATCATCTAAATCTTTAGCTTCTTCACTATCTACTGTAATAATAGTTTTATTAGTGAAGTCATTACGACCTACCTTATCTTTCTCTAAAACATGATCAGGCACTTGTTGTGCTTCATCACTTACTTCATCAGGGAATACACAGTCTACACCATGTTCAAATAATATAGAAGTAATGTCTACTCCTGGTTCATACTTATATCCAATAATTTTTTGGATGTTACAACCTAAAGTAGCTCCATAAGTTTCTACCTTAATTACAACCTTAGTATCATTAACTAATTTAAAGTCATCAAAGTTTAATATTTTAATACGGTGATCACCAGTAGACTGATCAGCTAAAAAGTACTTAGCATCATCTTTAACTTTAATTACACCAATGATTGTAGCATTAGCATGTTTAGTAATCTTAATAATTTTACCTTCTACTGAATCATCTTTATTAGATCTAATAGTTGCTACTACTTCATCATTATTCATTGCATGAAGCATATTAACTTGGTTTACATATACACTACCATCAGCATTCTCAATAAAACCAAATCCTTTAGGATTAACTTTTAGAACACCTCTTTTATAACCACACTTATTAGAATCAGTTACTTTACCTTCTTCTTCTATAACTATGTAATCTTCCTTTAATTCTTTTAATGCAAGTAAAAAAGCTTCTTCAGTTGATTCATCAATTTGAAAAAGAGTTTTTAACTCATCTACCATAAGCGTACCTTCAATAGTCGCTTCTAATGTTTCTGTTATTAAATTTTTATAATCCATCACATACCTCGTTTCTGCACCGGTTAAAACATATATCTTATATCTTTAATAAAAAAAGACCTTTATTGGTCTCTATTTCATACTCGCTATTATTACTAGAATCATGAAAGCAGCACCAACAACAAGAGTTAAGTTAATCATCACCTTTTCGGCTCCTCTTTCCTTAACATTAGCGAATAGGTCTAACCCTTCACCACCTGTAAAGGCACTGTTTATACCATCTGATTTTCCACTTTGTAACAAAGAGAGAATAATTAATACGACCGCAACTATTATTAAAATTATGTCTATCATATTTATCCTCCTTTCTTTCGCTATACTATTATAGCAAATGTCAACCTTAAATACAACAACTTGTTAAATAAAAATAGGCACCTGAGCGCCTATTTTGGTTAATTCATCAATTTAGCATTAATATTTCTATATAATAATACTCATTAAAAATTATTCACAAACATATTCCTTAGCTTCTAATTCTTGTTTAATTGTTGCTACATCATTATTAGAATCAAAGATACCAAATAACTTTATAAGATGATCATCATTTCCATCTTCCATAGCTACATCAATAATATACTTTAGTTCATCATCTTTTTCAACTAATTTTAATTCATTTTCATCTAAATCACTAAACGCCTCAGAAAACATAGCTTTAATCATAGATAATTGGATTTCTTCGCCTTTATAAATTAACTCACTATGAATCTTAGTTACTTTTTCATCTTTATATTCAAAAGTACTTATATTTGATGATTTTGGAATATCATTTCCTTTTATACTAGAACAAACCATTTTCTTATTACTACTACTACATCCACTAACACATAATAAACAAACAAATAACAATATAATTTTTCTCATAATCTATTCCTACTTTCCCTTTAAGCAAAAAAATTATATCATATAATTTATATTATGTAAAATACCAAATACACCTAAGAAATATAATACTATACCAATAAATATTAAGGGCACCCTAGCCCTTAATATTACTGATTATGATAATCCTTAACATTACCAAATTTACTAATAGGACCCAGTTCTTGTTCAATTCTTATTAATTGATTATATTTAGCAATTCTATCACTTCTAGAAAGCGAACCAGTTTTAATTTGTCCAGCATTAAATGCAACAGCAATATCTGCTATAGTAGTATCTTCACTTTCACCAGAACGATGAGAAATAATAACACGATAACCATTACTAACAGCTAATTCTATTGCATCTATCGTTTCGCTTAAAGTACCTATTTGGTTGACCTTAATAAGGACAGCATTAGCAGCATGCTTATCAATACCCTCCTTTATAAAAACAGGATTAGTAACAAATAAGTCATCACCAACAAGTTGGACCTTATCCTTAAGTTTAGCAGTAAGTTTAATCCAGCCATCCCAGTCTGCTTCATCTAATCCATCTTCAATTGAAAAGATAGGATACTTAGACACTAGTT
Organism: Erysipelotrichaceae bacterium; assembly: GCA_036639955.1. Lineage (GTDB taxonomy): Bacteria > Bacillota_I > Bacilli_A > Erysipelotrichales > Erysipelotrichaceae > JAVWHP01. The sequence continues at coordinate 106,319 of JAVWHP010000003.1, read as the reverse complement.
GTTCAAACCAAGCAATCATTTCATCACTAGTCTTACTACCTTGTTTAGACTTATTTAATTCATATAACTTAGTAGTAGGATTATAAAATTCACTAGCAGCTACATCCATAGCAATCATAAAGTCTATACCAGGTTTATAATTAGCTAATTCTATAGCTTCTATAATTTTATCTAAAGCTTCTTCATTACTAGATAAGTTAGGTGCATATCCACCTTCATCACCTACAGCAGTAATATGTTTATCTTTCTTTAATACTTTAGATAAGGCATGAAATACTTCAGAACCCATTCTAATGGCTGTAGTAATATTAGGAGCACTTACAGGTACTATCATATATTCTTGAAAGTCTACAGAAGATGAAGCATGGGATCCTCCATTAAGTACATTCATCATCGGCATTGGTAATGTACAAGCATTAACACCACCTAAATATCTATATAATGGTAATTCAAAATAGGCTGCAGCACATCTAGCAACTGCTAAAGATACTCCTAATATAGCATTAGCACCTAGTTTAGATTTATCAGCAGTTCCATCTAAAGATAATAATATAGAATCAATACTTCTTTGTTCATAGCAAGGTATACCTATAATGATATCAGCTATAATTTCATTTACATTTGAAACTGCTTTAAGTACTCCTAAACCATTATAACGTTTGGGATCATGATCACGCAGTTCTAATGCTTCTTTTACTCCTGTAGACGCACCACTAGGTACAATAGCTCTACCAATAGCACCTATTTCACTTATTACTTCTACTTCAATTGTGGGGTTACCTCTAGAATCTAGGACCTCTTGTGCAAAAACACTAATAATATTTGGCATATTTTCTCCTTCTATGTTAATTGCTACTATGTATTAATGATACTTTGATTTATGAGTTTTAACTATTAGTCGATATCCTACTATTATTAATAGAATAGGCCAATACTTAGCACCTAATAAACTCAATTTAGCAATTGCTCTTTCATCAATACTAGGTTGTATCAATAATAATATTCCAATTAACATGCTTAATGCCCCAATCTTTGTCTTCATATAATCCCTCCTATTATTAGTATACCCAATCATTTATGAATTTATTGTCGAGGGATACACATTAAATTATCAAAACCACCAAATAAAGCCATTATACAAGATATTTGTTAGTTTATTGTTAGTTCAATTTCATATAATTGCCCGTTAATTGTTAGTTTATTGTTAGTTTATTCATAGGCACTACTAAATATTTAAATTTTGACCATAATCATAATGAATAATCTTAAGAGAAAATTAAGAAACACTACTCATAATCTTAAGAAAAACTATTTATAATTAAAACGAAAAGAGGAATATATATGATAAAACTTATTGGAATTAATAAAACTTATACAAACAAAAGAAAAATTAAAACAAAAGCATTAGTTGATGTGAATTTAAACCTTGAACAGTGTGGTTTAGTATTCATATTAGGAAGATCAGGAAGTGGGAAATCTACATTACTTAATTTATTAGGAGGATTAGATAAAAGCGATAGTGGTCAAATTTTAGTTGATGAACAAGAACTAAGTAAATTCAGTAGAAAAGAAATGGACGCTTATAGGAATAGCTATATTGGATTTATATTTCAAGAATTCAATTTGATAGATAGTTATACAGTTTATCAAAATATTGAGTTAGCTCTATCTCTACAAGGAATAAAAGCAAGTTATGAAGAAATGGATGCAGTATTAGCATCATTAGATTTAGAAGGTATTGGTAATTCATTACCTAATGAATTATCAGGAGGACAAAGACAAAGAGTAGCAATTGCTAGAGCATTAATAAAAAAACCTAAAGTACTGTTGGCTGATGAACCTACTGGATCCTTAGATACACAAACAGGAAACGCAATATTTAAATGTTTAAAAGAACGTGCTAAAGATCATCTAGTATTAGTAATAACACATGATGAAGAGTTTGCTAAAACTTATGGTGATCGCATTATCAAAATAGAAGATGGTAGAATAGCAAATGATACAACTTATAATGAAGATACCGAAGCACTAAGTATAAGCAAACAGAATATTACGCCTTCACTTAATGTTAGACAAGCAGCTAAGTTTGGTATATCTAATCTTAGACATAAGAAGTTCAAACTAGTAATGTCAGTACTTCTAACCAGTTTTACTTTAGTAATGCTAGCACTATCTTCAGCAACTAGTAGCTTTGAAAAAGTTATTGCACATAAAACAGTACTAAATAAAAACGAAGCACTAAGCCAAGCAGAAATAGTAGGATATTCAGATGATATGAGGCCAGGAATGCTAGTTAATTTATCTTCAACTGATTTAAATAAAATTAAAGAAATAACTAAACTAGATTATCGACCAAGATACGTATATATTAATGAACTAAGTTCACAAGACAACAATAATGTATCAACAAATATCTATAATTTTAAAGAAGATAATAATTTATATTATAATACTTTAGGTACTCTAATGTTTATTAATGATATAGCAGATAATACTGAAGAACTAAAAAACATAGTAGGAAGACTACCTAAAGCAGATGATGAAATAGTAATTACATCCTATTTAGCAGAACTATTAGTACATGGTAATTATGAAGCATATAAACCAACAAGTATTAATGCTATACTAAGTGAAAACAAACCAATTGATTTAGGACCACTAAAACAAGTAAAAATAGTAGGAATAAATAACGTAGATGTAAGTCACTTTGATAAGTTAAAAACAGCTACATTCGATTCAATAAGAAATGATGACGAATTAAATCTATTAAATTCAAAATATACTAGTTACCAAAATATAGTAACTAATAATATATATACAACAAAGACTGCTATTAATAAAATTAATGAAGAATCTAATCATTATATAGAGTTCGTAAAAAATAATTTAATAAATACTGAATCTTTAAATAAGCATAATTATTATGAAACAGAATATAGTTATCATGCACGTTATTCTGATGAACCTATTACCTATATAGATTATGAAGGTAATACTAAAACTATTGAAAAACTAGCTGATAATGAAATGATTATTAATGCTAATAATCTAAATTCTACTGCATTTTATGAAGAACTAAACAAAGTAGGAAATGCAACTAAAGAAGATCGTGATAAGGTTGCTGTTAAATATATAACTACTAAAATGAATAGAACTCCAAGTATAGGAAAGATAAAACATTATTCAAGAATTGATGAACATACAAACGATAATAACAAGCCAACTGATGTAAAGGAATTTAAAATTATAGGATATATTAATGATGAAAATAATTTAGATATATATTTCCCTAAAAGTTATTTATCTACTATGATTCCTGATAAACTTAATATAAGTAGTTTAATGTTAGATAAAAAAGATGTTGATAGTGCCTTAGATTGCTTAGCTAATAATGTAGATTATAGAGTTAATTCTATATATGCTAGTGATGTCCAAATGGTAAGTTATATTAGTGATACTTTAACTCCTGTATTATTTTATGTAGGTTTAGGACTACTAATCTTCTCTAGTTTATTAATGATGAATTTTATTACTACGAGTATAAATTATCGTAAAAAAGATATAGGTATCTTAAGATCTATCGGTGCTACTAGTACAGATATTATGAAAATATTTATATGGGAAGGAATCTTCTTAGCACTTATATCTATAGTAATAGCTTTATTAGGATCACTTGGATGTAGTTACTTCTTTAATAATTGGATAAATAATGTAATGTCGATTGAAGTAGACTTAATTATTATTACACTTAAACAACCTATAGTTATATTAGCTTTAAGTGCTTTATTAGTATTTATAGCTAATCTATTTCCAATATTCAAGATATCTAGACAAAAACCGATAGATGTTATATTAGATAAATAGTCTAGATATCAACTGCTATCTTAAAAAAACTGCGTAATATCACATATTACGCAGTTTTTTAATATATAGAATATAAACAAAAACTAGCCTAAGCTAGTTTAGTTTATATTCTTAGATACACTAGTAACTTTAAAACCATTACTATTTAATTCATTAATAAGCTCATCACTAGCAATACTATCAATACGATAAACTAATTGATATTTATTATTAGGTTGAGTATACACACCAATATGAGTTGTGTTAACCTTATAATTAACTAATATTTTAGATATTTCACCAATCACACCAAGACGATCAGTTACTTCTATTTCTAAACGACTACCAATAGAACGATAACCTAAAATATCAAGGAAACTAGATAATAAGTCATTCTGAGTGATAATACCTACTAAGGTATTATCCTCAGTAACGACAGGTAAACAACCAATATCATTACTTAACATTAAAGAAGCAGCATCTTCCAATAAAGCATCACCATTAATAGTAACAAGCTTCTTTTCCATAATACTACCAACCTTCATCTTTTCTAAAAGATAATTAAGTTCAAAAACTTCTAAAGTTGTAGAATCACTAGCAGTCTTTTTAGAAATTAAACCTTTAGTAATTAAACCAACAAGTTTACCATCTTTAACTACTGGAATACGATGTAAATTCTTATTCTTCATTAAATCAATAGCTTGATTAATACTTGTGTCTTCACTTACACTAATAAGTTCAGTAATCATCTTGTCTTTTACGTACATAGAATTATCCTCCTAAGTATGCTTTTTGGATATCCTCACTTTGTGCTAATTCTTCACCAGTTCCGCTTAATACAACATTACCAGTCTCAAGAACATAAGCACGATCAGCAACAGATAAAGCCATACGAGCATTCTGTTCAACTAACAATACAGTAGTACCTTGTTCTCTAATATCTTTAATAATTGAGAAAATCTCTTTAACTAAAATAGGTGCTAATCCCATAGATGGTTCATCCAATATTAATAACTTAGGCTTACTCATTAAAGCACGACCCATAGCTAACATTTGTTGTTCTCCACCACTAAGTGTAGCAGCATTCTGTTTACTTCTCTTTTCTAATATAGGAAATCTTTCATAAACTTTCTTAAGATCTTCCTTTATACCATCCTTATCTTTTCTAATATAAGCACCTAATTCTAAATTTTCTAATACACTCATACCAGCAAAGATTCTTCGTCCTTCAGGTACATGAGATATCCCTACCTTCATTATATCCTTAGCACTAAGATGATTCAACTCTTTTCCTTGATAACTTATAGTTCCTTCACTAATTTTAGCTAAACCAGATATAGCTTTAAGTATACTAGTTTTACCAGCTCCATTAGCTCCAATTAGTGTTACTATTTCACCTTCATTAACTTCTATAGAGATTCCTTTAATAGCTTTAATTGCTCCATAATTAATCTTTAAATCTTTAATTACTAACATATTAAACCTCCTCTCCTAGATATGCTTCTATAACTCTCTTATTAGTTTGTATTTCTTTTGGTGTTCCTTCAGCTATTCCTTTACCATATTCTAAAACATATATTCTATCACATAGTGGCATTACTAAAGACATATCATGTTCTATTAAAACGATAGATAAATTAAATTGTTTCTTTACTTGTCTAATTAGTTTTGTCAGTTCTGCTGTTTCTTGTGGATTCATTCCTGCTGCTGGTTCATCTAAAAATAATAATTTAGGATTAGTAGCTAATGCTCTAGTAATCTCTAAACAACGTTGTTCTCCATAAGGTAAGTTTTTTGCTAATTCATTAGCTTTATCTTTTAAATGAAATATTTCTAAAAGTTCAAGTGCTACTTTTTCTATTCTTTCTTCTTCTTTATAAAAGATTGGCAGTCTTAGAATACTTGCTAATACTCCACTTTTATTATCTTTATTCATTGCTATTTTAACATTATCTAATACTGTAAGTTCACTAAATAATCTTATGTTTTGGAATGTTCTTGCTATTCCTAGTTCACATATATTATATGGCTTCTTATTGTTTAATAAAGTTGTTTTACCATCATAAGTAAATTCTATTGTTCCACTAGTTGGTACATATACTCCTGTTAACATATTAAATAATGTTGTTTTTCCGGCTCCATTAGGTCCGATTAATCCGATTAATTCATTTTCATTCACTTCTAAATTAATATTAGAGTTAGCGCATAGTCCACCAAAATTCTTAGTTAAATTTTTAACTGATAGTACTGACATATTAGCTTACCTCCTTTTTACTAAATTTCTTCTTAATATTTATAATCTTAGTCTTTATTATACTTGGTATATCTTTAACTTTAGTTATATCTATTTCTTTATTTCCAAATAGTCCTTTAGGTCTAAATACCATAATAGCTATAATAGCTGCTGCATATAATATGTTTCTTATTGATGAGTAAGATTGTAGAGCCATATTAATTAATCCTAATACTATAGCTGCTACTACACTACCACTTAATGATCCCATTCCACCAAATACTACGATTACTAATATATCGATTGACATTTGAACATTAAATGCTTCTGGTGCAATAATACTAAAGTAAGATGCATATAATGCTCCTGCTACACTTGCAATACCTGCTCCAATTATAAAACTTATTGTCTTATATTTTGTTGTATTGATTCCTACTGATTCTGATGCTATTTCATCTTCACGTACAGATGCTGTTGCTCTACCATGACTTGATTTAGCAAAATTAACTATAATTACTATTGCTAATACCATTGCTATAAATATGATTGGCCACTTAGTTAACACTGGTATATTGCTCATACCAGCTGCTCCATTAGTTATTTTCATATTTAATACTGCTATTCTAATGATTTCTGAAAATCCTAAAGTTGCTATAGCTAAGTAATCTCCTCTAAGTCTAAAGGTTGGTATTGCTATAACTAATGCTACAATAGTAGTTATAATGATTCCTAAAAGGATACCTAGTAGTAGTCCTAAATAATTAGGAATTTTAACTAACATAATTGCTGCACTATAGGCACCTACTGCCATAAATCCGGCGTGTCCAAGAGAGAATTGTCCACTAAATCCTACGATAAGATTTAGTCCTAATGCTAATAATATATTTATACATACGGTAAATAATGTAATTTGATGAAAGTATCCTATAACTTTAGTTGATATTAATATTTGAATAATTGTAAATAAGGTTGCCGCAAAAATTGTCCAGCTCAAATTCTTTTTATTTAACATTTTTTTCATCGCTACCACCTACACTTTTTCCTTAACATTCTTACCTAATAATCCTGTAGGCTTAAATACTAATATAATGATTAATACGATGTATACTACTGCATCTTTTAATAGTGATGATGCATATCCACTTACTAGAGTTTCAATTACACCAATTGATACTCCTCCGATAAGTGCTCCTGGAATACTTCCAATTCCTCCAAATACTGCTGCTATAAATGCTTTTAATCCTGGTGTGAATCCCATTAATGGAGATATAGAGTTATAGTAAATCCCTACTAATACTCCGGCTGCTCCTGCTAATGCTGATCCAATAAGGAATGTATAAGATATAGTAGAGTCTACATTTATTCCCATAAGTTGAGCTGCATCTGGATCTACTGATACTGCTCTCATTGCTTTACCAATCTTAGTCTTGTGTACAATAAACTGTAACAATACCATCAATACGATTGTAGTAACGAAAATTAATATTTGTATAGTTGATATATTAACTCCACCTATAGTAAATATTTTATTATCTATAACCTCTGGAAAAGTCCTTACACTTGCACCCATAAAGTACATCATACCATATTCTAAAAACATCGAAACTCCGATAGCCGTAATCAATGATGTAATTCTTGATGCGTTTCTTAACGGCTTGTATGCCACCTTCTCTATTAGTACTCCTAATAGTCCACATACTACCATTGCTATTAATAATGCTGGAATTAGTCCAACTTTTAAAGATGTGATGGTCATATAACCAACGTAGGCTCCAATCATATAGATATCACCGTGGGCAAAGTTTATTAATTTAATAATTCCATATACCATTGTGTATCCTAAGGCTACTAAAGCAAAGATGCTTCCTAGTGATAGCCCATTAACTAGTTGTTGTAATAGTTGTTGCATAATTTCACTCCTAACGTAAATAAGGCGAAATACGAATATTTCACCTTATTTTATCATAATTTCTGTTTTAATTCTAGTAGTTGATTGTTTCTACAGTTGTTTGTTTTCCTTGTGTTAATTGTACTACTTTAATTTGTTTCTTTGCAACGTGGTTTTTATCCATTGAAAATTCACCTGTTACTCCTTTAAAGCTCTTAGTATCTTCTAGTGCTGCTACTAGCTTATCTGGTTCTGTTGAATTTGCTCTTTCGATAACATCTTTAGCATAGTATGCTAAGTCGTATCCTAATGCTGCGAATGCTCCTGGAGCTTTCTTGTATTTAGTATTGAATTTTTCAATAAATGTAGCTACTTTTTCATCTTTATCTAAACTTGAGAAGTGAGTAGTATAATATATGTTATCTAAGTTTTTAGCTCCTGCTAAATCTACAAACTTAGAATCATCAAATCCATCAGTTCCTAAAATTGGTGCATTGATTCCACTTTCTCTTGCTTGTTTAACTAGTAATCCTGCTTGTTCATAGTAACCTGCTACTACTATTGCATCAAATCCTTTATTCTTAATCTTAGTAAGGATAGAGTTAAAGTCTTTCTCATCCTTTGCATATGCTTCTGTAGCTACTACTTCACCAGTATATTTACCAGCAAATGCAGTTTTAACTCCATTAGCGTAATCACTTGCACTATCATAAATTACCGCTACTTTTTTAAATCCCTTTTCAGTAGCAAAGTTTGCTAATGCTTGTCCTTGGAATGAATCATTAAAACAAGTTTTAAATCCATAAGCTGTAGTACTACCATCTGCTTCTAAAGTCGCACTATCTTGTGTAGCTGAAGCACTAATAGTTGGTATCTTAGTAATCTTAGCTTGTGAATATGCTGCCATAGTGTTACCACTTGTTGATGGTCCTAAAATCATCACAGCTCCTTGATCAGCTAATCTTTGTGCTACTGATTTAACTTCCTTAGTATCAGATTTGTTATCTATTTTTAATAGTTCTACCTGTTTACCGTTAATTCCACCAGCTGCATTGATTTCCTCAATTGCCATTTCAATTCCTTCAATATGAGCAATTCCATATTGAGCAACTCCACCTGATTGTTCATAGTTTAAACCAATTTGAATTTTACTGTCGTCCTTCTTTGGACCTCCACATCCTACTAGCATCGCTAACGCTAGACATGACACACCTAATCTTTTAAATATAGTTTTCATATAGTCACCTTTTTTCCTTCATGTAATAAGTATATACGTTCTGAAAAAATTTTCAAGTCTCATTACCATCTTTTTTAATTTTTTCTATCATTTAGTTACATACCACCATAAGTTTAACCACATATCACCATCCCTAAATAATATTACCTCCAAGCAATCTAAACTATGCCCACCCACCACCCAATCAAACTTTAGTTATTTTTAAGATATATTTTTTACTTTTTATTTAAGCTATAGTATAGTTTATAACCTTATGTTATATTATGTTTAGTTGTAAAACAAAACGATTGTTTCAAGTTCATAAAACTCCCTAATACAACTTAGTTATGGACGAAAAAAAAGACGCTTTAAACTGGCGTCTTTTCTTTCGTCCAAATAATATTATAATTTATAATTATTTAGTTTTTTCAATAATTTCTTTAAAAGAATCAGCTTGTAAACTAGCTCCTCCAATTAAAGCACCATCGATATCTTCCATTGCCATGTATTCAACAATGTTGTTTGGTTTAACTGATCCACCATATTGGATACGTACTTTATCAGCTACTTCTTTACCAAAGATAGTTGCTACAACATCACGTACTGTTTTACAGCAGTCTTGTGCAATTTCTTTAGTAGCAGATTTACCAGTACCAATAGCCCAAATAGGTTCATAAGCTATAACTACTTTTTCCATATCAGCAGCAGCAATATTAGCTAAGCTACCTGTTAATTGAGTTTTAATAACTTCAGCAGTTTTACCAGCATCAAATTCAGCTTCTGTTTCACCAATACAAAGAATTGGAGTCATGTTAGCAGCTAATAATCTAAGTGCTTTTTTATTAACAGTTTCATTAGTATCTCCGAACATTTGACGACGTTCTGAGTGACCAATAATACAGTATTCTACACCAATTTCTTGTAACATAGGTACTGATACTTCACCAGTGAAAGCTCCAGTATCTTCAAAGTGACAGTTTTCAGCAGCAACAATTAAGTTTTTTGCATTTTTAACTGATTCAGCTAAAGATAAGAATGTAGCTCCTACTCCAAAAGTAGCATTATTGTGACAAGTTCCATCAACAGCTTTAATAAATTCAACTGCTTCAGCAACTGTTTTGTTCATTTTCCAGTTTCCAACTATAATAGGTTTTCTCATTTTATTTCTCCGCAATTACCGCAATACCAGGTAATTCTTTTCCTTCCATATATTCTAATGAAGCTCCTCCACCTGTTGAGATGTGAGAGAACTTTTCTGCAAATCCTAATTGGATAGCAGCTGCTGCAGAGTCTCCTCCACCAATAACAGTAGTAGCTCCAGGTAATGCAGCTATAGCAGTACAAACTTCTAATGTACCTTTAGCAAAAGGTTTCATTTCGAATACTCCCATAGGACCATTCCAAACTACAGTTTTAGCACCAGCTAAAGCTTCTTTATATAATTCAATTGATTTAGGTCCAATATCTAATCCCATGTAATCAGCAGGAATTGCATCATTTGCAGCGATAACAGTTTTAGCATCTTCAGCAAAGTTATCAGCACATACATGATCAATTGGTAATAATAATTTACCATCAGCTTTAGCTAAGTATTCTTTAGCTAATTCTAATTTATCTTCTTCTACTAATGATTTACCAACATTATACCCTTGAGCTTTTAAGAATGTATAAGCCATTCCTCCACCAATAAGTACTTTATCAGCAATCTTTAATAAGTTATCAACTACAGCAATCTTATCAGATACTTTAGCACCACCAATAATAGCAACGAATGGACGTACTGGAGTATCTACTGCAGCTCCTAACATTTTTACTTCTTTTTCAACAAGGAATCCTAATGCTGAAGGTAAAATTGATGGAATACCAGCAGTTGAAGCATGAGCTCTATGTACAGAACCAAATGCATCTTCTACAAATAAATCACCAAGAGAAGCCCAGTATTTAGCTAATTCAGGATCATTTTTAGATTCACCTTTTTCATAACGTGTATTTTGCATTAACACAATTTGACCATCTTGTAAGTTTTCTACAGCTTCTTCTAATTCAGGTCCTCTAGTTACAGGAACAAATGTTACTTTAGTATCTACAACTTCTGCTAAACGAGTTGCAACAATATCCATGTTGTTCTTAGCTTTGTCAGAAGCAGTCTTATCTGCATCTTTGTGATCAACTTTTCCTAAGTGAGACATTAATATTACTTTTGCTTTGTTTTCTACAAGATATTTAATTGTAGGTAGTGCTTGAATAATACGGTTATCATTAGTGATAACTCCATCTTTTCTAGGTACATTGAAGTCAACACGTACGATTACTCTTTTACCGCTAACTTCTAAATCTTTTACAGTTCTTTTTGCCATTTATAATTCCTCCTTAAAATTGCATTCTAATTATATCACTACTCTAATTTTTAGTAAACTACTACCCTTGTTTTTAGCAAAAAAAGGAGCTTTAGCTCCTTATTTTAGTTCATTATTACCACCAATTATGGTTTCATACTGTTTAGCTGCTCTAATGTTAGGATTTACTCCATCCATTTTATTAAGCTTTTCCACTAATGTATTAGCTGCTAATGCACAACTATTAGCTTCTGCACTTATATGTGCTAATACTATTTCTTTTGTATTAGCACTTATAATTCTACTTAATAGTTGTGCACTATCACCATTACATAGATGGCCTTCATCATTTAATATTCTAGTTTTAATATAGTAAGGTCTACTAGTTTCCATTAACATTTCTATATCATGGTTACTTTCAAATATATAATAATCAGCATCTTCTATATACTTTAAATTCTTATCACTTACATAACCTGTATCAGTTATATATACTAATTTTTCTTTACTATCGTGTATTATATAACCATTAGTATTAGGTGAGTCATGTGATAAAGGTATACATTGAATATGCAGGTTATCAATATCAAATTCTTCATAAGGTTCTATATGATGATAATTATTAGTTTCTAAATAACAGCTTGCATAAGTTTCTACATCATTAAATAATTTAAGTTGTGATATATGATCCTTATGTGCATGAGTAACTAATAATGCCTTAGCTTCATCTATACAGAATTGTTCTTCTTCAAATTTACTTGTTAAATACTTCTTAGTAGTTCCACAGTCGATTACTAGCTTTGTTGTACTACTTTCAATAATGCAGCAATTGCCTTTAGATCCCGAGGCTAATAGTCTAAACTTCATATTAACATCCTAAATAATCACAGCCGTCAACAACGCTTCCGCCATATCTTACCTCAAAGTGAACATGAGCACCAAAAGCATAACCGGTATCTCCGATATTACCTATTTGTTGTCCTTTGCCTACAACAGCTCCTGGGTAAAAGAAACCAGGTCCAGACATATGTCCATAGTACGTTGTAAAGCCATTACCATGGTCTATAGTTATATGATAGCCACCCATAGAATCATAACTATTGTTTATAACTACTCCTCTATCACTTGCTAATACAGCTCCCCAATTATTATATGAGTCCTGTATATCAGTTCCATTATGTCCATAGTAACAACCTACTCTACAGGTAACAATTGCATTATTAACTGGATATCTAAAGTTTCCATTACCGACAGAAGGCTCTACATAAGTACCAACTCTAACAATTTCTTTTTGAGGTTCTTCAATAACCATACTAGAGATTGCTTCTCCACTCTTTAATTCTCCATTAATATATACTTCTTCATACTTAACATTCTTATAACCTAATAATTCTTCTTGTACTACAATAGTTTGTCCTTCAGGTAGTGAAGCATCTAATATTTGTTCACTTGCATCAGGATAAACTGTTTCTTTCTTTAAATTCTCTTTAACTACTTTTATATCAATCGGACTATTAAGTTCAGAAACATTTAATTTCATTCCTGCTGTTAATAGTTGGGTTTCACTTTTTAATGTTTCAGCATTAATAGACATTAAACGTTTCATTGAAATTCCATGTTGCCAAGCAACTCCTTCTACAGTATCAAATTCTTTTACTTCATAGTATTCTATAGCTGTATCATATCCATAAGTTAAATAGTAATTAGCTTCATTCTTATCTTTAAGAATTTTAGATTCAGGTGCTAAACCTTTTGATATTTTAGCATCTTCCAAAAATTCAAAGCTTACATCTCTTGTACCATAGTTTACTAGTTCTGGAGTTTTTTGTTTATTCTTTAAAATTTCATAACTACTTTTAGAGATAAAATTTAAAGCAAAGTCTTCTCTTGCATCTATAAAATCATCTACATTCTTTACGTAAGTTACAGCTCCATTACTAAATTCTATTTTATTTACTTCTACTGAGAATAGATCATTTCGATCCAAACATTCCAATATCTCTTCATCTTTATCTTCATAGTTTATAAAGGTGAGTTCTTTTTCTACGTGTATGTCTTCTCCAAGTCCTAGTTTAGAATCAGGGAAGTTTTCTAGATAGCGTTCATCATGTACTTTATCTAATAGTTTTTCTAACTTAGAATAGTCATGTAAAATACCTATTCTTTTTTCTTTTAAATAGATTGTATATACTTCATGTGCAGTTTCACTAGTTCCAATCATTGCTTGTTTTATAATAATATCATCATCTTTTGTTTTTTTAATGTTTTCTTCTAGTTCTAGTTTTGCTGCATTACTTGTATTGGGTAGTGCAAAGGTTAATATTGCACTTAATATCAACGCAAATACTACGCATATAATTGTTTGTTTCATTACATCTCCTAACTGTATAAATCTACATATTAAAGAATCGACTTATACTCTTTTGGAATCCTAATTCTAATCTTTTTGTTTGTCCATTACGGTGTTTAGCTATATCTACTTCTGTAGTATCTAAATGTTTTGGATCATCTTGACTATCTGCATCTTTTGTATAATATTCTTCTCTATATAAGAACATAACAATATCAGCATCTTGTTCAATAGCTCCCGATTCACGCAAGTCGGATAGCATTGGACGCTTATCTGTTCTAGATTCTACTCCACGGGCTAACTGTGATAACGCTATTACAGGCACTTCTAATTCTCTTGCTAATGCTTTTAATGCACGTGATATTTCTGATACTTCTTGTTGTCGATTGTCCCCACTACTTTTACCATTTGAGCTAATAAGTTGTAGATAATCGATTACAACTAGGTCTAATCCATGTTCTGATTTTAATTTTCTACATTTTGAGAATATTTCTGGTACTTTCAGTGTTGCTGAATCATCTACATATAATTGTGCCATCATCAATTCATTTGCTGCTTCATATATTGTATTAAATTCATCATCTTTTAAATTACCATTTCGAAATTTAGTACTAAGTATTTCTGATTTAGCTGATAATATTCTTTTCATTAGAGATTCGGCAGGCATCTCTAATGAAAAGATAGCTACTGCTCCTTCATTGTATTGAGCTGCATTCATTGCTAAGTTTAGAGCAAATGCAGTTTTTCCCATTGCAGGACGTGCTCCTAATATTATTAAATCTCCTCTTTGGAACCCATTGGTTACTTTATCTAGTTCATGGTATCCTACTTTAATTCCTGTTATAGAATCCTCACTAGCTCTTAGTTTTACTAATTCTTCCATTACATCAGTTACTACTTCTTTACTGCTTTTAAAATCACGTGCTCTTCTTTTTCTTGTAACATCTAAGATAGATTTCTCTGACATATCTAATATTACATCTAAATCATAACTATTATCAAAGCCTTCTTTTGCAATCTTCTCTGCTGTTTCTATTAAATTTCTAATTTGTGACTTACTTTGTATTAGTTCAATATAAGCAATTGCATTCGCTGATGAAATAGCACAATCACACAATCTTAATATATAATCTGCTCCTCCACTCATTTCTAATTTTTTAGTATCATTTAGTCTTGTTACTAATGTAGTAGCATCTACTGCTTGTCCTTCATCATTTAATTCTATCATTGCATTGAATATTAATTGATGTTTATTTTCATAAAATTCATCTTTGCTTAAATCTTGATCATGTACTGTTCTTATAACATTAGGATATATTAGCATAGCTCCTAATATTGCTTGTTCTGCTTCTATAGCATTAGGTAATTGCTTTATCATGATTACTTACCACTTACATGAACTTTAATACTACCAATTACTTTATTTTTATATAAATCTATTTTAACGTAGGTTACTCCTAGCCCACTTATTGACGTAGCATCAATAATTTTTCTTTTATCAACTTTAATATCATGTTGTTTAACTAGTGCTTCTACAACATGTTTCATTGATATAGCACCAAAGGTTCTTCCTTCAGCTCCTACTTTTACTTTAAATTCTAATGTTAACTCTTCTAATTTCGCTTTCAATGCTATTGCTGTTGCTTCTTTTTCTTCTTCTAATGCTTCACTGTCTGCATTTTGTCTATCTAGTATTTCTTTACTGCGTTTAGTTGCTTCAACTGCTAATTTATTTTTAACTAAGAAATTACGTCCATAGCCATCTGCTACTTCTACGATTTCTCCTTTTTTACCTACATTTTTAACATCATTTATTAGTATTACTTTCATTTTGTTTTTCCTCCTTTAAATATGAATCTATCATTTCTTTACATTCTTTTTCTAGGATATCTACAGTTGTGTCTACACGTTGTAGTGCAGCGGCTGTAAAGTGTCCTCCTCCATGCATCGATTCCATTATTACTTGAACATTAATAAGCCCGGTAGAACGTGCAGAAATTGCAGTAGTTACTGGCCCATCCTTAGCTATAACAAAGCTTGCTTCAATTCCTTTAATTGTTAATAAGTAATCAGCTACTTGTGACATTAGTGTTCTTGTTACTACTGTTTCTTCTTTTAATGCTGCTATAACTATGTTCTTACCATACATTTTAGCATACTTTAATATTAATGTCTTTCCTGCTACATCATCAAAGCTTTCTTTTAATAGTCCTTCAGCTGTAATAGGATCTACACCTAATTTTTTAAGACTAGCTGCTGCTTCAAATGTTCTACTTCCAGTTCTAGTTTTAAATCTATTAGTATCTATAAGTATTCCTAAATACATAATAGTAGCTTCTTCTTCATAGATATGTAGTTTGTTAGTTTGATAGGGTATAAACTCCACTACTAATTCACTAACTGAACTCGCTGCTGATTCTACATATACTAGTAATGGATTATATATAAAATCTTCACTTCTTCTATGATGATCTATAACTATAACCTTATCTAACTTACTTAATATTTCAGGAGCATTAGATTGACTAGGATTATGATGGTCTACTGCTATAACTAAATCTCCACTCTTAGCTGTCTTTAATGCTTCACCATCGCTAATAAACTTATGTCTCTTATTCAATATCGTTTGATATTTATGCATTGCTTCAGCCAACTGTTGCTCAATTCCACCACTAGTGGATACAATATAAGCCTTCTTATCATAAGCCTGTACTAAACTACTCATAAATAGAGCTGACCCCATACAGTCAAAGTCCATATTTTTATGTCCAACAATAAATACGTTTTCTGCTTCTAGGATTGCTTCTTTAATTGCTTGTGACATTACTCTTACTCTTACTCTACTTCTTTTTTCTGGAGCTTCAGTGTTTCCTCCAAAGAATTTGACGTCGTCTCCGTATTTACGGATTGCTACTTGGTCTCCTCCTCTACTTTGAGCAAGTTCTAGTACATCGTTAACCATTGCGTCTAGCACTCTTAAATCTTTACTTCCTCTTGCAAATGCCATTGATAATGTTATTGCTGCTTCTATTTCTCCACTTGCTATTCTTATTGTATTTAGAATTGAGAAATGATCTTCTACTATTTCTTGGTATATCTTTTCATCTAATATTATTAGGTATCGATCACTTCTTAGTCTTCTTATAAACATTCCGTGTTTCTTTGCCCAGTCTACTAATGGTTGTCGTAGGTTAGTATTAATTAAAGATATTTTAGCTTCATCTTCATATTGGGATACTTCCATATAATTATCTAAATGGAGTAATCCTACTACTAATCCTTCTTGGGTATATCTATATTTCAATTCATTATAACGACTTACATCTTTAATATATAATACTTGTGCATTTTCTTTTCTTGTTACTTCATACATATAAGTACCATCATTAGCTTCTATAACATCTACATCTCCTTGAAATAATTCATTTATTTCAGGTAACCAGTTAGTTGCTTTCTTACCAATAATGTTTAAATTTCTACTTTCTAGAAAGTCATTTATCCAGGTAACATTATAGTTTTCATCATAAGTTATTATTCCTATTTCTCCATAAATTAATGCATCTTTAGCATCACTTCCCAAGATACGTGATATATCTATGTCACGTATTGTTTTGTCTTGTTCAAAGCGATACATTATCCAAACGACTATAGCTATATCAATAATCAAATATGCAGCTATACCATAGCCTAAGCCTGTATAACCTAAAATAAATATAACTACTACACTTAATACTTGAGCAATTATTAATATTCCTATTTGTACCTTAAAGTTTTCTAATCTTTCCATTAAAAGCACCTTCTTTCATTTGGTCTTTCCAATTCATTAAGCAATCAGCAATACCTATCATAGCAATAATAGTTTGTACTCCAGGTACAAAGATTGCTATAACCAATGCTATCATATAGTTTTTCTTATTATATAATACCATAGCACACGTAAGAAAAATACTACCATAAGCAATATTTATTATTAATATAGCATAGAATGCTGTAGTAATAGCTAAAGATACATTAGTATCTAATACTATAAATCTATTTATTAAACTAATTGTATAAACTCCAATAGATATATATGCCAAATACTTCGGCATATATATCTCAAATACGTTTTTCACCTTAATCTTTGTTATTCTTAATTTAGCTAGTAATATAATTGATAATAGGTGTACACATGCACTTTGTAATGCACTAAGTAATATTATGCATAAGATTGTTCCCATTAAAGCTAGTTGCATAATATTACTTGGTATATCCATATTTAATTGTGTTAAGATATTTGTTATGTCTTGGCCTGTTGTTGCTATATCATAGCCAAATACAGTAGCAAATAATAGCATAGTTACAACATAAGTTATTAACGTAAATATAAAGCATGATCCTAATAGCATTATATTACTTTTATGATCATGAGCAAATCCTCCATAAACTATTCCTACTATTACACTACTTCCAACATAAAATAGTGTTGTTATTGGGGCTAAAATCATGGTTAATATTAGCATTGCTACTCCTACTACTATTGAGTCTTTCCAACCATATTTAGTTGTATATATAATGATTGGAAAACTTAGTAACCAATACAAAGAAGATTCTAAGATAGTTCCTGTTTGTAGATTTAAAAATAAAAATACTCCAATGAAAGCAATCATCATTGCACCTTCGCTTATTCTTTTAACATTATTATTCATTAGAATCTCCTTTCTATCAATTAATAAAACCCTCTCCTAATTAGGTGAGGGTTTCAATTCATTACTATTCTGCTACGTAAGGTAACAATGCCATTTGACGCGCACGTTTGATTGCAGTTGCAAGCATACGTTGGTATTTAGCACGAGTTCCTGTTACACGTCTAGGAATAATTTTTCCGTTTGCTGAAATGAAACGTTTTAATAATTCAATATCCTTGTAATCAATACTCTCAATTTTATTTTTTGTAAAGTAGCAAACTTTCTTGCGTCCCATACGTTGTTTTTTAAATGCCATGGTAATTCTCCTTTCGTTCTAGAATGGTAAATCATCACTTGCGATATCAAATGTATCGTCTGCGAATGAGTTATCATCACTAAACTGGTTACTATTTGTACTAGTATCCGTATTACTAAATTCATTACTTTGTGTAAATTGTGTAGACTGTGTACTTGCACTTCTTGTATTAGTTCCTTTAGGTTCTAATCCTTGTACATCATCAGCTACTACTTCAGTCACGTAAACACGCTTACCACTTTGATCATCGTATGTACGTGTATTTATACGTCCTTCTAAACTAATTAATGCGCCTTTAGCTAAGTATTGGCCCATAAAATCTGCAGTTTTATTCCATGCTACGCAATTTATAAAATCTGCTTTTTGTTCAGATCCTGCGCTTTGGAAACTTTTATTGACAGCCATCGTAAATGATACGACAGACTTACCAGTTGCAGTCTTCTTTAGCATTGGATCTTTCGTTAAACGTCCAATTAGGACAACTCGATTAATCATAATGTGCGCCTCTTCTTATTTAGCTTCGTCAACTAAGATCATGTGACGAACTACGTTGTTGTTAATACGAACTAAACGATCGAATTCTTTAATTCCTTCATTGTTAGATGTTACGTTTAATACTACGTAATGTCCTTTTGTCATGTGATTGATTTCATACGCGAAGTCTTTAACTCCCCAGTCATCTACTTTATCAACAGTTCCTTCATGGTTTGTAATAATAGCAGCTAAGTTACTCATAACTTCCTGGCAAGCAGCATCTTCTAGAGATGCGTTCACGATGTACATGATTTCATATTTTTTCATTTTGTACACCTCCTTATGGTCTTTTGGTCTTTCATCTAGTGAAAGGCAAGGAGCAAATATTCACATATTCACTCGTTCTAAGATTATACCATATTATTAATCATCAGTAAATACTTTTTTTCAATTCCATTTACATCTGTATTTATAGCATAAAGGGAAATCATTATAGTTATGATTTCCCTTTATGAACTGCTCCGTTAATAATAATAGTTTCAAACTCTTCAACACTAATAGGTCTAGAAAATATATAGCCTTGTACCATATCACAGCCAACACTTCTTAAGAAATCTAATTGGTTCTTAGTTTCTATTCCTTCACTTACTGTTTTCATATTAAGTTCTTTTGCTAATGCTATAACTGAACATACTACTTTATTTCTTCGCTTAGAATTTATACTATCCTTAAAGAAAACTTTATCAAGTTTAATTACATCAACTGGTACTTCCTTCAAAATATTTAAAGAAGAGTATCCACTTCCAAAGTCATCTAATGAACAACTAAACCCAATTTCTTTTATACGATTAATTACTGTTACAAGGATGTCCATATTTTCAACAGCTACGCTTTCAGTAATTTCTAATTCGATATATTTAGCTGGTACACCATAACGATCTATAATAGATTGATATTCATTTAAGAAAGACAGATTTCTAAAGTGAACCTTTGATAAATTAACTGATATACAAACAGGATCAACGCCTTGGTCTAACCATCTTCTTAATAACTTACAAACATTCTCAAAGATATATTTATCCATCTCAACAATGAAACCATTTTCTTCAAATAGAGGAATGAAATCATCAGGTAATAATAAACCTGTGCTTGTTTTCCATCTTACTAATGCTTCAGCACCTGTAACAACTAATGTATTGACATCATATTTAGGTTGTAAGAAGATAATGAATTCATTATTACTAATACCTTCTTGCATATGAGTTTCTAATTCATTCTCTTTAATCATCTTATTTCTTATATCATCTTGATAAAATTTATAATCAGAAACATGTGTATTTTTAATTTCTTTTTTCGCTATATTAGCACGATCACTCATTAATGAAATACTCATTTTTAAATCAGTAATACGATAAATACCTGCAGAAATAACTATTTCAAAAGAAGTACTAGCATTTTGAAAACTATTGATAGCTTTTATAAGTTTAGAATAACGCTCTATAATTATATCATCACTTTCATACTCCATAATAATATTAAACTTATCAGCAAACAATCTAGTAAAGACTTCACCATCATTTAAACTCTTATTAATCGTTTCACCTATATATTTAATAGTAAGATCACCTGCTGTATAACCATACATATCATTTATAATTTTAAATCTTCTAATATCTAAATAAATCATAGCGTACTTTTTATCAGTGTTAATTCTAAAATTTTCTTTAGCTTTAATTTTAAAAGCATTCCAGTTATCTAAGCCCGTAATACCATCGACATAAGCAATCTTTTCTAACTTATTATTATGTTTCTTTTGAATATATAATATATAAGCAACTAAAGACACAAATGCAATAATTATAGCGAAACAAATAAAAGCAGTACTATATATAAAATCTTTACCTGAGTTTTGCATAGCACTAATTGGGAAAGTAACTGCTACCTTCCAATTATTATACTTAATAGGCATATAACTAGTATAATAATTTACTCCATTAATACGATATTCAAAATTATTAGAACCATTTAAAGCAAAATCTGCTTCTATATCTTTTAATTCTGTTTCATTTAAATTACTACTAGTAGATAAAGATTCAAATATATTTGGTTTATCAAAAATCATTTCCTTACCTTGTTCATGAACTATTATATTACCATCACTATCAACTAAAGATACTTGGCCTTGATTGTCAAAATGCTTAGTTGATAATAAATCAAAGAACTCCTTATCAACTATGGCTTCCATAAGAACTCCTATAGGTTCATTATTTTCATTAATTATAGGAGTACCTACAGTGAATGCTTTAACTCCGGTTTTACGATGGATATATGTTAAAGATTGTTTCTTTGCCATACCTTGTTTAAAATATTCGGATTTACTCTTATTACCACGATATGCCATATTTGCATATAGTTCACCATTTTTATCTACAATACCTAAGCTCTTATTAGATATCATTTCTTTAGTATTACGCATGAAAGTTACAATAGCATCACCGCTGCTTAAATCATCCTCATCCATTTGAGCAGCTAAAACACTAATAGTATTTAAATGAGAATCTATCATAAGATCTATTCTACTAGCTATTGCTGTATTAACTTCACTTACGTATACATCATTCTCTTTCTTTAACATGTCATTTAGACGAGTTACATAGAAAAATGCTGCAAAACTTACTATAATTATAAAGATAATAATACCCATATATAATTGGACGAATTTCTTTTTGTTATTTTTCATATGCTTCCCTTCTTAACTTGTGTTTTTACAGTATACATCATTTATAATAATTAGAAAAGTGACTACTTAAAACTAGTCACTTTTCTACAACATTATCAACTTAATTTCTATTTAAATCTTCTTTGGTAGTTATTTTAATATTATCATAATATCCTTCTATGATTTTAACAGGTATATTAGTGCATAATTCTATTACTGAGGCATCATCACTCACCTCAATTTGTAATTGTTCCATTCTTGCATAAGCATCTTGGATAGCTGTTGTTAAAAATCCTTGTGGAGTTTGAGCAGCTACTAATTCGCTTCTTTTTGGCGTATTGATAACGTACCCATTCTTTACTTGTTTTACTGTATCTTTCATTGGTACTGCTAGGATACATGCATCATTATCTCTCAAAGCTTTTAAAAGATTATCAACACTTGATTGTTTTAAATATGGTCTTGCTCCATCATGTATCAATACATAAGGATTCTTCACATGTTTAAGTCCTGCAGATACTGAGTCTTGACGTCTCGCTCCGCCTATTATATATTCTACTTTATCATGAACAAACATTGATTTAATGTTAACCATATCAACTTCATTACATACTAATAATAGTTGTGAACATTTTATATCTTCTAAAAATAGTTTTATAGTTTCTTGTATAATAGTCCAATTATCTCTTATTTCATATAATAATTTATTATAACCTAATGCTAATCTAGTTCCACTTCCTGCTGCTAAAACAATAGCTGTATATTCCATAATTACACTTCCTTTTTATAAGGATATCATAAAATTAGAAAGAATAGAATAGAAATTAGCAATTATAAATAACATAAAAGCACTATTATATAGTGCTTAGTTAGATTTTATATATTATGTATCTTATTTGATTTTCTTTATATATTGGATTCCTAAACATCCGAGTCCTGTATGGCATGAAATAACTGGGTTAATGTTACCTAATATAATTGGGTTATTCGGAAACTTTTCTGCTACTAGAATGGCTAATTCTTTAGCTTCTTTTTCAGCTCCTGTATGCAAAATATTTATTTCCCAATCTTCTTCGATAGATTGTTTTTCAAAAAGTTCGATAATACGTTTTAGTGCTTTACTCATAGTACGAACTTTTTGATAAACATCTATTTTACCTGAGGTTGATTCATTTAGCATTAGGATAGGTTTAATTTTAAGTAGTCCTCCTAATGTTGCTGCTAAGGGAGTTAAACGCCCCCCCTTAGCTAAGTGGTCTAAATCATTAGGCACTATAATAGTATCACAGTGTTTAATAGCATCTTCTAATTTATTTATAATAATATCATAATCTGTATTAGCATCAACTAATTCCTGTGTACGTAAGGCTAAATATTTTTGAACATTACAAGTAGTAAAAGTCTCAACTATATAAAGATTGATATTTAGACGATTTGCTGTTGCTTGTAACATCTTAGAAGTAGAAGATAACCCTCCTGATAAAGGGATTGCTATTATTTGGTCATAACCAGAAGCAATAAGTTTTTCAAATAGTTCTTCAATTAAACCAATTGGCGGCATAGATGTTCCTAACATAATACCTTTAGAAATTTTATCCCAAACTTCTTGTAATGTTATATCGATTCCATCTAGATAAACTTTATCATTCTCTATTACTTGTAAAGGTAAATAAAACATACCTAAAGCCTCTGCTTCTTTCATAGTATATCCTGTTGCACTGTCACATATAACTGCTATTTTCATATAATTACCTCTCTATTTCTTTCATATTAGAAATTTCTGTAATATAATGTATACAGGTGATAATATGTATACAGTACATTCTCAAGAATCTTATTCAATTGAATTAAGTAAATCAAAATTCATAAGTTATATTAATATTTGTTTGGATGAAGCTTCTTTCAAACTCTATTTAACTTCTATAAAGAAGCTTCATCCTAATGCATCACATTACTGCTATGCTTTTATTACTAATAGCATTCAACGCAGTAATGATGATGGTGAACCTAGTGGAACTGCAGGTAGACCCATTCTAGAATCACTAGTTCACGCAAATATTAATAATTGTTGCATAGTTGTTGTTCGTTATTTTGGTGGAATTAAACTTGGTACTGGTGGTTTAATTCGTGCCTATACTCAAAGTGCTACTAACGCAATTAATAACATTGATAAATATGAAATGATATCTACCAAACGCTATTTAATTACTATAAGTTATTCTTTAAATGATCAGTTTAATAACTATTTAAGAAGTTTAGATCTTATCATTGATCATATAGACTATAATGAATCAGTTACTTATAACGTTCTTATTAGTAATCCCCTTTTAATTGAAAATATTACAGAGTTTACTAATGGTAAAGCTATCATAACCTTTATTGAGGACACAATTTTTGAAAAACTGACTAATTGTCAATTTTAGTCATTTTTACATCCGTTATATATCATATATAAAAAAGCACCAAATGTAAAGGAAAACTTTACATTTGGTGCTTTTATTAACATTATTCACTGCTTTTTCACTATTAATTATTTCTTGCTATCTTCCACAGCTCTGAGAAAGATATAAAATCTACCCCATCACTTAACTCTTTTGCTTTTTGTCTTTGCTTCTTCACATTATTTTCATGCTCGCTTCTTAATAAGTTTTTATCCATCATATATTGTACATAAGTAAACTTCTTATATAAGAACCACTGGGCTATAATTCCATTAATAGTCGCATTAGCATCGCTACTATTGATTATTTGTTCATTTAAATCATCTTTAATTATTTTATTACTTCTGACTATTTCCTCATACATTTCTTTAAAACTAGCGAACTCTATTCGATCTAAACTTCTTTGCATATTTCCAGCTTTATCTAATTTATTAAAGAATCTTTCAGTCATCTCAACAACTACTTTAATATTAGTTTTATTAAAGTTCATTGCCACAACTTCATTACTTGTTCCTTCAAATTCATTATCTGGTTCACTCATTAAATAATATAACGCTTTCGCATTTACATATTCTTTTCTTTCACCTTTAACTAATATTATTGCTCTTTGTACATTGTTAAAGTTACCATATATAATGTATGGAATCTTAATAGTACCTGGACTTAATTTAAAACTATCTTTATATCTAATAATTTGGTTAGCTATCGCTTGTACATTAATATTTAATGCTAAATCTTTTGCTATCTTTAAACTATCATCTATTTTAAAGATTTCAGATAATAAGTCATACTCTTCTTTAAGTTCTTCTTCATCTTCAATCTTTAATAAATAATCTTCTAAATATCCATTAAATGAGCATTTAGGTTCTTCACTTCTTGAGTCTTTCATACCACTTAAAATATCGAATATAGCCATTGAGATCACTCCTCTTATAATTTATTTATACACTATTTACATCCTAAAAGAAATAGAATATTAAGTAAAAGCATATAATTTCTTATATATTCACTATTATTATATTTCAATATACTTAAACATATGCATAATATGCTCAGAAATATAATAATCATAGTGAATATTTGCATTTTTATTATACACGAATTTAAATAAAAAGATAATACTTATGTTATAATATATTAAAGAAATTCTTTAATTGAGGTGGCTATATGTTTGATCTGTTTTCTATTGGTAATAATTCTACAATTATTGCTCCTTCTTATCTTCATAAGGAACTTCGTAGTTCCTTACTTATTTCTTCTAACGCTTATACTAATTTAAAGATTATATCTTTAAATACTTTTATTTTTAGTAATTATAATGATACTTTAATTGATCCTAATTCTGTTTATTTAAAGTATTATAATATTCTTTGTGTTCATCTTAATGAATTAGTTTATTATAAGGGTATCGCTTTACAAGCTTCTTTTATTAAACAGCTTTATGATATGATTATTAGTATTCATTATTTTAATATTGATGTTTTACCTTGTTCAAATGAATATGAATCTGAGTTAAAATTTATTATTAATTTGTTATTGCCGATTAAGACTGTTGCTGAACAAACGTTAGATTGTATTAATCACTTAGATAAGTTATCTAATGTTTATTATATTGATTATGAATTGGATTATTTCAATCATATGGTATTTGAGAAGATTAATGGGCTTGGTGGGAAACCAATTGAGTTGATTAGTACTGATAGTACTAATAGTAATTATAAGATATTTAATAGTAGAAATATGAGAATAGAAATTGAAAGTTGTGCGCAATATATAATTAATAATAATTTAAATTTAGAGGATGTTTCTATAAGTTATATGAATCCTAATTATTGTTCTAATATTATGCGTATATTTAATTATTATAATATATCTTATAATTTTATTAATAATAGTAGCACTAGTATTATTGTAAAGAGATTTAACGCTTTATTACGATATCGTTATACCATGAATTGTAATGATTTATTAGAAGCAATTAAGATTTCAACTTTCAATAGTTTTTATACTAAAGAACTATGTACTTATCTTAAACTTCATAATTTAGATATTAATAATAGTTATGATATTTTTACTAATATTAATATTAGTGAAAACATAATTAATAAATATGAATTAGAGCAAATGATCAAACTAGAAGATAAAGCACGTACTTGTTATACCAACATAAATATTGATATTAATAATCTACTAAACACTACATCCCTCAAAGCAACCTTAGAAGTAATATATGAAATTGTAGCTAAAAGTAATTATGAAATAAATACGTCTAGCTACAATCAATTTAACCAAATAACTAATACTGCTAAAACCATATTGGATGAAGTAGATAGTCTAAAAGCTATACCCTTCATTATAGAATTATTTGCTAATATTAAAGCAAATAATTCTAATGAAGGAATAATAACAATAAGTAGCATTAACGAAATTATAACTAAGAAAAAATATCACTTTGTATTAGGGCTAAACCAAAATAGTTTCCCTAGTTTTAATAATGCTAAAGGTATATTTGATGAACAATATTTAAAGAAAACAAACTACCCATCCTTAGAAAATCGTTATCATCAGTATATTCATATAATGATGATGCACCTTTATACTACCTCAAACATAATCTATTCCTATTCTTTATCTAGTTATGATGGTAAAAACATGGAAGCAGCTATTGAATTAGATATGTTAGCTAAATCAAATAATATACAAATAAAAGAATATCCTTTTATTCATAAATTTCATGAACAAAAGGATATTCATACCTTAGAAAGTAATATAGCTAAAGAATTATTCATTAATTCTAATAACCTAAATGGTTCTGTTAGTGCTTTTGAAATGTATATTAAATGTCCTTATTCTTATTTTATTAAATATGGGTTAAAGATTAAAGAAGATGTAGAGTATGGCTTTGACATTAGAAAGCTAGGAACTTTAATGCATTTTGTAATGGAAACTATAATTAATAAACATGGAAAAGAATATCCAAATACAAGTAAAGAAGAAGTAAAAGAGATAATAGACCAACAAATAGATGAAGTTAAACTAGTATATCCAGCTTATAATGATAGATTTATATTAATAGGAGAAAGAACACTAGAAAATATGATGATAACATTAACTATATTAAAAGATGCTGAAGAACATAGTTTAATGAAACCAACAAAATGTGAATATGAATTTGATTATCAATTAGAATCTAAAGATAAATTAAAAATAAGTTTTAAAGGTTTTATAGATAGAATAGATGAAAGTGAACAGTACTTTAGAATAATAGATTATAAGTCTAGTCAAAAGAAACTAAGTAAAGATAGTGTTGAATCAGGTCAACAACTACAACTATTAACTTATTTATTAGTGCTTTCTAAAATAGTAAAGAAGAAGCCTTTAGGAGCTTATTACTTTTCTTTAAAGAAAGAAACATTACCATTTACTTATGGTAAATTATCTAGAAGACCTTTAGACTTTACACCTTACACATTAGAAGATGAAAAAAAAGCAATGTATAAATCGAGAAGATTTAATGGTTGGAATTTTAAACCCGAACTTAATATTCAAGATGATGATGGTAGTCATATTGCCTCAATTAGAATGAATAAAGATGGAGAAGTTGTAACTAAAAATATTTACGATTTAGATTATATAGGTCCTCAAATCGATAAAGCCTTAATAATGATTGCTACTAATATTAGCAATGGAAATATAAAATTAGAACCTAATACTGATGCTTGTAAATTCTGTCCTTATTTAAAGATATGTAGATTCAAAGGAACTTTTACTAAGAAACAACCAATTATAAATGTAAGTGAAGAGGGAGATGAAGACAATGCCGAATTGGACTAAAGAGCAATCCGAAGCAATTAATACAATTGATCATAATGTTTTAGTATGTGCTTCAGCTGGTTCTGGTAAAACAGCTGTTCTTATTGAACGTTTAATGAAAAGAGTTGTAAAAGATCGTATATCATTAGATAAAATTATTGCTATGACCTTTACTGAGGCTGCCGCTTCTGAAATGAAAAAAAGATTATCATTAGCATTAAACAACGCTTATGAATTAGCTAACGAAGAAGATAAAATATATATTAACTCCCAATTAACATTGTTAAATGGAGCTCATATATCAACTATCCACTCCTTTGCTTTATCTATCATTCAAGATTATTCATACATTATTAATGTAAGTCCTAAAAGAGCTAATACGATATTAGATAGTTCTTTAGCACAAAAATATAAAAAAGATGCGTTAGATCTTTGTTTTAAAGAAGAATATAAATTAAATGATCCTTCATTTAAACTTCTATTAGATATGAGTACTAGCGCTTTAGATAGTACTAGTGCTTTAGAAAAAGCTATTTTAAGTTTAGCATCACTTGTTGATACTACTAGTGATGAAGATAGTTTATATAATAAAATACTAGCTAGTTATAATGTAAGTTCGTCAATTAATGAGATGCCTACTTTAGTACTTTGCTATTACTATGATTATATTGGAGCTATGGCTAATAGTTATTATAATAATTTAAGTATATATAAAGATTTCTTTTTAAATACCGTATGTGATGAAAAGAAAACTAGTTTAATTAGTGTTAAATTAGATAATTTAATATCTTCTATAGAATATTTAAATAAGAAAGATTATAAAGCTTTCTATACTCAAATTTTATGCGGGTTTAAAATCGCTTTACCTACATTACCAAGATTAGATAATATAGAATATATGAAGGACATTCGTAAATCTATCGTTAATGATGAAGATAGTATAGCTAATGTTCTATTTAGTGATGAAGTATTAGTTAATGATTTAAAATATAGTTATCCAGCTATTAATAAATTAATTATGATGTGTAAAACTTATATGAATAATTATAATGAGATAAAGATAGCTAATGAAGTTATAGATTTTAATGATATGGAACATATGGCTATAGAAATTTTAAGAGCTAATGATAATTATATTGCTAAACGTTATATAAATAATATCGAAGAGATAATGGTTGATGAATTTCAAGATAGTAATGAAATACAAAATGAATTAGTAGCTCTAATATCACGTAATAATAATGTTTTTAGAGTTGGTGATATTAAACAAAGTATATATGGGTTTAGACATGCTAAACCTTCTATTATGCGTAATCTATTAGATAATGCTACTGAACTAGATAAAATAATATATTTACAAAAGAACTTTAGAAGTAAGTCTAACATTATTGAATTCAATAATAGTTTTTACAATAAGCTAATGAGTATCGAAGGTTTTTCTAAAAACTTTAATGATTATGATCTTGCAGAAGCCGGTCGTGAAGAACAACTTAAAGATATGAGTCCTATAGATTTATATGCAATTAACTCTAGTAAGTGTGCTGAAAATAATGAAAGTAATGATGAATTGAAAGCTAAATTTATATCTAAACATATGATGGAATTAAAAGAGACTACTAAATATGATTGGAAAGACTTCGCTATTTTAGTTAGATCTAATGCTAAGAAGGATGCTTTAGTTGATTGTTTTAATCGTTTAAACATTCCTTTCTTTGTTGATATTAAACATGGTTTTTATGAAAGTAAATCTGTCTCTATTATGATTGCTTTACTTACTTGTATTGTTAATCCTTCGCATGATTTAAGTTTAGTCGCTGTTCTTAGTTCTGAATTATTTAAATATGATGATAATAAATTAGCTGCGATTAAAATAGAGATTAAAAAGAGTGATGAGTATATTAGTTATTATGATTATATTTCTAAGCATTCTAATGATTTAGATATCATTACTGAATATCATAATAATTTATCTTTTTATTCTATTAGTAAGTTATTGAGTGAATTATATGATATTAATGATTATTATCATAGTTATTGTAATTTACAGAATCAGACTAATTTAGATGCATTATATAATTATGCTTTAGATTATGAGAATAGTAATGGTGGAGATGTTATAGGCTTTTTAACTTTGATTGAGGATATTTCTAATGATGATACTTCACAAAGTGTGCCAATGGGTAAGAATGATAATGTAGTTAGAATTATGACTATTCATCAGTCTAAGGGGCTTCAGTTTCCTGTTGTTTATTTATATTCTTCTTCTAGTTTTTCTAATATAGAGGTTAGTGAGTTTATTGTTTGTGACGAAGCTTTGGGTATTGGAATGAATTGTATACGAGCTCCATATCGTATTTCTCACAAGAGTATTGCTAGAATTGCTATTGAACATAAGATTAACCGCCAAAACCTTGAAGAGGAGATGCGTGTTCTTTATGTTGCTACTACTAGATGTGAAGAGCGTCTTATTATGGTTGATGTTGTTAAGGATATTGATAAGCTTAGTGTTCCTTTAAATGCTCCATTAATTTATAATCGCAATGGCTATACTTCTTGGATTATAGCTAATCATTCTACTATGATTTCTCCTAGTTTTAAAATCATCCCAATTGATTCGCCTTATGAGGCTAATCCTTATGTTTCAATTGTAGAGGAACTTGTTACTTCAACTCCTAAACTTCATACAATTGAACATAATACCACTGCTTCTAAAACAGCTAGTTCTACTCATAAAATCAGGATACCTAGTAGTCTTTCCTTTGCTTCTTCATATGCTACTAACGTTGGTAATAGCATGCATAAAGTTATGGAGCATATCAAGAAGCAGGATACTAGTAGTGAAAGTATTGTCAACCTGGCCAACTCTTTAAATTTAGAATTGAGTAGTGGGCAGGTTGGACAGATACATTCACTTGTTAATAATAAATTATTTAGGGATATTGTAGAGGATGATAGTTATGAGCTTAACCATGAATTGTCATTCATGGTTAAGCTTAGAGGGGATATAGTTCATGGTTATATGGATTTCGTTGGGGTAAGTGCAAACACGATAGTACTTATAGATTATAAGAGTGATACATTTAATGATGAGGATAAATTCTTGAGTAGCTATAGTGAACAGTTATATTTGTATACTGAGGCTTTAAAACTTATGTATACTAATAGAACTATAACATCTTATATTTATTCATTCCATCTTAATAAATTTATAAAGGCAGCCTAATAGGCTGCCTTTATTATAACCAGTTAAAATGTTTACAAGCATAGAGAATTCCTTCTTCATCATTTCGCTTCGTAACATAATTTGCTAGTTCTTTTAGTTCCGGTATTGCGTTCCCCATTGCTATACTGAATGGGGCATCCTTAAACATTCTTATATCATTCATACCATCACCAAACACTACTACATCTTCTATCGGTGCTTCTAATTTATTCATAAGTTTTGCTATTCCTTTAAACTTATCACTAGGTTCTATAATTATAAATTTAGGACCATATCGCATAGCACCATGTTTACTTAGATCAGGTAATAAATACTCTTGTTCTGGTGCTATGCTAATGTAGATTCGCCTTATCTCTTTTATATTATGATAATCAAATCGCGAATCTACATTTATGGTCATAAATATTTCAAATGTACCAGCTTGATCGATAAATTTATTATTATGTGTATGCGAGATTCTAGTGTCATCCATTGATAATGCGTACCCAAACCCTGCTTTTTCTGCTTCTTCTATAATACGGATACAGAAGTCTAGTTCTAATGGTTCATAGCTCAACAGTTCATTATTAAGTACTAAACTATTTCCGCCCTCACAAACTAAATTTTTAATACCCACTTCTCTTGCTATCTGCATTGCTAGGAAGTGTGCACGTCCAGTAGCAATAGCAACAAAATGTCCTTTTGATTCTAGTTCACGCAAGGTGCTCTTAGTTTTATCACTTACATATGATCCAGGTGCACCTTGCGTGAGTGTACCATCTATATCAAAGAAAAAGTATTTTTTATTCATTGTTGATCTCCTTAATATTCTTATAACATACTAAAGGGTGTCTTATGAGACACCCAATAACTATTTAACTATTTAGCTATTTAGCTAAATCCATTAATAACTCTACAGCGCCATCAATACCAAACTTAGAAGAACTTATAGTTAAATCATAACTATCAGCTCTAGCCCACTTACGATCAGTGTAATAATTATAATAGTTAGTACGACGTTTATCAGTCTTAGCTATTAAATTTTCAAAATCTCTACTTTCTTCTTTATAAACATCTTTAACTCGATTAATTCTATCATCAATATCAGCATGAATAAATACACTAACAGCATTAGGATTATCCCTCAAAATATAATCAGCACAACGGCCAACAATAACACAACTACCTTTATCTGCTATATCTTCAATAATCTTAGATTGAATAACAAATAAACGATCATTTAAAGATACATCAGCAAGTCCAGCCATATTAGAACCGATTGTATAACCAATAGCATTTAAATAATAATAACTAAAATCTACCTTCTCATCACACTTTTCAAATAAATCAGTGTCAATACCACTTTCCTTAGCAGCTAACACTAATAGTTCTTTATCATAGAAAGGAATGTTAAGCTTTTGAGAGAGTTGCTTACCAATGTCCTTGCCTGCACTTCCATACTGTCTTCCAATACAATAAATAATTTTTTTCATACGTTTGTCCTCCTTATATTTGAAACGTATATCCTTTTCTTAATTATACTTCATTACATTAAAGATTACAAAGAAAAAGGAAGTAATCTTTCGATTACTTCCTAAAGTATTTAAATTAGTCGTTAAATTCAGCAATAACTTCACTTACTGATCTTGATTCTTCCATTGCTTTAATTGTTTTACCTAATAGTTCTCCGACTGATAATACAGTCATTTTAGATATCAATGGTTGTTTCTTATCCTGAGGTATAGTATTTGTACAAATAAATTCTACAATCTTAGAAGTATTTAAACGTTCAATAGCTGGTCCTGATAATACTCCATGTACACATGATGCATATACTTCAGTTGCTCCTTGAGCATATAGCATGTCTATTCCAGCTACTAGTGTTCCTGCAGTATCTACAATGTCATCCACCATAATAGCTCTTTTACCACGTACATCTCCAATTAAGTTCATTGCTTCCGCTACGTTTGGTTTAGGTCTACGTTTATCAATAATTGCTAAAGGACAGTGTAGTCTTTCAGCTAGTTTTCTAGCTCTAGTAGTCCCACCGTGGTCTGGTGATACTACTACCATGTTATCTAACTTCTTAGCTTTAAAGTAATTAGCTATAATACAAATAGCACTCATATCATCAGCTGGTATATTAAAGAATCCTTGAATTTGAGTTGCATGTAATTCCATAGTAAGTATTCTATTAGCTCCTGCTTTTTCAAGTAAGTCAGCCATCAATTTAGATGTAATTGGCTGTCTTGGTCTTGCTTTACGATCTTGTCTAGCATATCCAAAGTATGGCATTACTACGTTGATTGTTCCAGCTGATGCTCTCTTACAAGCATCTATAGCAATTAAAACTTCCATTACATTGCTTGAAACAGGACAACAAGTAGATTGAACAATATAAACATGTTTACCTCTTACTGACTCTCCTAATTCAACCATAATTTCACCATCTGCAAAATGTTTTACATCACATCTTCCTAGAGGTATTCCTAATTGACTAGCAATTTCGTTTGCTAAGTCTACGCTAGATGTTAAAGCGAAAACAACTGTTTGTTCGACCATTTTTAATTACTCCTTTTCGTTTTGTTTTTATAGATTGTGCCAAATCCTTGTTTGACACTTTGGCGTGATCTAGCTATTGCTAAATCACCATTTGAAACGTCTTTAGTAATTGTAGATCCAGCAGCTAATACTGCATTCTCACCAACGATTACTGGTGCAATAATATTAACATTACTGCCTATAAAAGCACCATCTTTAATAATCGTCTTAAACTTATCTTTACCATCATAGTTTACAGTAACAACACCACATCCAATATTGACCTTACTACCTACTTCACTATCACCTAAATAAGTTAAATGAGCGCACTTACTACCTTCATTAAAATCACAATTCTTAAATTCAACAAAGTTACCTATCCTTGCATTATCATGAACATGTGTATTACCTCTAAGATGAGCATAAGGTCCAACACTACAATGAGCATCTACTCTACTATCTACAATCTTAGAAGCTTCTATACTTGTATATTCACCAATAATAGCATTTTCAATATAACTTCCCGAACCTATTGTAACACATTTTGCAATTTTACTAAAACCAATTATTGAAACGTTTGGGAAAATAATGGCATTCTCTTCAATTCTAGCTCTAATATCAATATAAGTATTATTAGGATCCATAATTTGCACTCCTAATTCTATCCAGTTATTATTAATAGCTAGCTTTAGATCATTACTTATCTCTACTACATCTTTATAACTTGTTATTCTTCTAGTTGTTTCATTCTTTTCAATACAGACATTTAGCATTTTACCATGAGCATATTCTTCAATATCTTTTAAAGTCTTAGCTTTTAAACATGTTTTATTCTTTTTTAAACTAAAACAATAAATACCTATATCTTTTCCATCTTCATCAACTAAAAATGAATCTCCTTTTAATAGCTTACTAACATCCCAAGCTTTTACAAAGGGTACTGCCAAATCCCATATTAAAACTTTATCTTCTTTATTAAGTGTCTTCTTTAGTTCTTCTTCTTTTATGAATTTAATTTCATCATTAAGTCCAAGTTCTTTTAAAGTCCCTTTAATATAATCTAAAGGTTTACTATGTACTAATGTAACAGTTTCTAGATCAACATTAATCTTTTGATCTTCTTTCAAGATAATAATAGAGTTCATATATTTTCCTCCACATCTATTTTAACAAATTTTTGTATTAAAAAAAGGTTAAATTAAATTTTCTTTATATTTCATCGTTTTTTTGAGTATTATTATTCGTTTTATCTTCTTTTAATGCATTTTGTATTTGACTAATGTTAATTAGTGGAAATAAGTATTGTAAAGTTATATAACCTAATATCCAGCATATAAATAATGTCATATTAATTGCGCTTAGACTTGTTAGCATTGCTATTGTTTTGATTCCTAAAAATTCGGTTCTTATTATTACTAATAGAACTAATGCACATTCTATAAGAGCTAATAGCCTAAATATAGTATGAAATACAAATACCATGATTCCAAATAATCCTGCTTTTTTCATTATGTTGCTATCTTTTATATTTACTTGTTTTCTTATTAGTCTTGTTTTAAGTGCTTCTTGTTTTGAGTCATAGTTAACATAATAGCTTATTCTATATTTTAGATAGCTGTAATAGATTGATGTAAATACTTCTATTGGTATTAGTATTACTAGAATTAATGCAAATAAGTCAGCTGTAATCCCAATGATATCATTATATATTGATACATTGCTAAAGA
Source organism: Erysipelotrichaceae bacterium (assembly GCA_036639955.1). Taxonomy (GTDB): domain Bacteria; phylum Bacillota_I; class Bacilli_A; order Erysipelotrichales; family Erysipelotrichaceae; genus JAVWHP01. The sequence goes on along the minus strand of JAVWHP010000003.1, from coordinate 70,553 downwards.
ATACTGCTAACATAAATAATAGAATTGCTAATAAACATATGGCTATAAATAATGTTCGATAGAACTTCTTATTTTTTTCATAGCGATCTAAATCAGCATGATTTATTTGATTCATCATATATTTTTTTAATAATATATTTGCTTTTAGATTTATTTTAATATTTTCGATCATATCTTACCTCATTTAAAATACTTGTGACATATACGTATTCATATTTTTCTTTTAGCTTTGTTGCTGCCGCATTTAGTTTAGCATAATCTTCACTTATTGCATAGACACTAGAACCACTTCCGGACATCAAAGTGTAATAAAAGCCCATTTCTTTTAATTCGTTTTTAATGATTGCTATATTTTGTACTAATTTAAATGAACTTTCTTCTAAGGAATTAGCGCTTAATAGTGATGCTTGTTCATAATTATGTTGCGCTAATGAGGTTTGAAGAGAGTTCATATTAGGATGATCACAAGTTGTAAGATTACATTGTTTAAAGGCTTGTGCAGTTGATACACCTTCACTATCTTTAATTAATATTATTCCCATAGGAACAATATTAAAAGGTTTGATTTCTTCACCAATCCCCTTTACTCTTGAACAATGATTAATAATACAGAATGGAACATCAGCACCTATCTTCTTACCAATAACAATAAGTTCTTCTAAGCTTAAACCCAATTTATAATAATCATTAATAAAATTAATAATCCCCGCACCATCAGCACTTCCCCCACCTAATCCTGCTTGCATAGGTATCCTCTTATCACAAACAATACTGAAGTGCTGCTGAATGTTAAAAGTACTTCTCATTAACGCTAATGAATTTAAAATAGTATTATTATTTCCTATATTTATACTAGGATCAGTAAAACTTAAGACATCATGGTCCAATTCATTCGGAACTATATCTAAAGTATCATAAAGATTAATTGGAGTCATAATCATATCAAGAAGATGAAATCCATTAGCCATGCGTTCTATAATATCTAAGCCTAGATTAATTTTAGCGTAGCAATATATTTTCATTTGTTTGTACCTCATATAATCTTTTAAAGGTTTCTAATGTTAAAGATTCACCTCGAGCGTTCTCAGCAATGTTGGCTAAGCCTAGAATAGTCTTAGCCTTTAATTTATCGTTAAGATATTCACCATAGTTATTAAGAATCGTTTTTCTACGTTGTTTAAAGCAAGCTTTAACCATAAGAAAAAACGATTCTTCATCTAAGATATCAGTATTAGCCTTGAATTTAAATTGTAGGACACAACTATCTACATTTGGTTTAGGATTAAAAACTGTTTTAGGTACTTTCATAACGTTTCTTATTTCACAGCGGTACTGTGAAATGATTGAAAGCGCATTATAGTCCTTAGTATTAACACTAGCACTAAAGCGATCACCGACTTCTTTTTGCATCATAACAGTAATAGCTTCAATATCTGCTTGAGCTTCGAATATTTTAAATAGTAAAGGTGTAGTTATATAGTAAGGTAGATTAGCAGCTATATAAACATGGTAACCTTGTTTTTTATAATTATCTACTTCATGTTTAAGATCTAATTCTAAAAAATCTTGAAGTCGTATTTCGATATTATCATATTCGCTTAATTCAGCATTTAACACATCAATAAGACGAGGGTCTATTTCAAAAGACACTACTTTATCAGCATATGTAGCTAAAGCTTGAGTTAAGGCACCAATACCAGGTCCAATTTCCATAACAACACAAGGATGTTCAATAATTGCATTTTGAGCAATTTTTTCAACAATGCCTGGTTCAATAAGGAAATTCTGACCAAAGTTCTTTTTAGCTCTAAGTGAATATCTATCCAGAATTTCCTTAGTTCTTGATGGTGTAGCAATCATTTTAGTCATTGTATTTCCTCCATCATTTTATCTAACTGCTCAGCATTGACACCAAGCATGTTTAAACGTTTCCATAAGGTTTTAGCATTACACTCACTAATAAAGAGTTGTTTAGCTAAGGCACTACGTAATGCCTTTGAGTTTGTTGCACCATTGAGCTTGTGCTTTACAAGTTCGGAATATTCGAGCACGCAATGAGAAGCATTAGAAAATGTTACAACATTTTCTAATGCTTCAATAAGGTCAACAGCTTGAGCATGCTCGACACCTACCTTGCGGCGACCAATAGCTTTACTTTTTTCAATAAAAGCATTTTTAGCTGAAGGTATATAAGCATTAACTATTTTTCTTATTCTTTCACCTGGATAATCAGGATCAGTAAATATAATAATTCCACGTTTCTCATTAATATATTTTATGAACTCTAAGTTTTTCTTACTTAGATGTGTTCCCTGCGTTTCGATTGTTTCACAATCAAAAATCTTTTTGAGTGCTTGGGTATCATGTTTTCCTTCTACAACAATTACTTCATTAATTTTTTTCATGTTAATCGCTTCGCTTTCGACTATATTTTAACATAAATTTCATTATTTAAAAAGCCATTACGAACGAGTTCGTAATGACTTAGCTAATTAGAGAGAACACACGCCCTTTGAGACGAAGCCTCCAACTCTTTTAATAGTTGCTTTTGGCGAATGAATAGAACGATCTATAGAAATATTATAAGCTTTTTCGCTACCTACAAATAAATCTAAATGACCGCTAGAAACTCCACCACCACGATCTAATACAATTGCTTTAAATGGTTTTTCTGGGCTTAAGCCTTCACCACTATAGCCGTGATCACTAATTTCTATTACACTACAAAGTGGAATAGCAGTATCAGCAGCTATTATGTAATAGTCTCCATATTTAATACCTTCGGCCCAAACGCCACTTGGCTGTTGAACTCCCCTGTTAGCATCTACTTTGATACTCATAGCTGTACTGCCCATGCCATTGTCATGGTAACAACCAACACAATCTACACCATAAGTAGTAGTCTTTGGAAAGAACTCAGCTCCTTCTTCTACATTACCACCAAACTGCATTACTGCAGGTTTAGCTTCCTCAATCCTTTTAGAACCTAAAACCGCAGTTCTAGATATAACGTGACCAAAGTTGTCCTTTGTCACATGGAAATCTTCAATTTCCTTAGTTGTGCTTCCTTCAAATGTTTGTGTAGCTATCCAATCATAGCCATCACGTCCATCATACTCAGCATATATTGTTCCCGGGTCATCCCCATAATCATTTACAACACTTTCGACCTCATGGTTAACTAGCGACTTTGAAACAATTGATGTGTTACTATCATCACTAGCCTTAGCAAGAACAATATCATCATTACTGTCTGTACTAGCATAGGCATTCATACAGCCTACTAATCCAAACAAACAAATGAATAAAGCGAATACTCTTCGTTTTATGTTCATAAATTCCTCCTTGTTTTGAGACTTCTACAGTTTAGCATAAAAATTTTAGCTTGTCCAATTTTTAGATATTTCACATATCTTTAATTGTATTCTACCCAAGAATTCTATATTTTATACACAATTCATTTAAAAATTCAATTTCATTACATCGAAAACACTTACAAACCGTTAAAATAGCTTAAATAAACGATAAACTAGGCGTAATTCATACTTGATAAATTTTAATAATTATTCACAAGCAAACAATATTATTATTCTAATCTTAACAAACTTTTCGCCAAATATGTGAAATATGTGAAATTTTATTACATCAACATTTTTCAATCATTTAGCATTAAAAACATATACATAAAGTATTATACTACACTTCTTTATAAAAGTAAAAAAAAAGATGTAAGCAATTACATCTCTCCTATTTGAATAGTTCATTATAACTATTTAACATTATCACTTCTAACTCATCTCTTTCTAAATTAGTTATATCTACCATTTTATTAAAAGTATAAGCAATATATTTAGGCTCATTTCTAACTCCTCGTAGAGGATGAGGTGTTAGATAAGGGCAGTCTGTTTCTATTAATAGTTTATGTGTATCTATTCTTTGGATTACTTCTGGTAGTCCTCTAGCATTTTTAAATGTTATAGGTCCTCCTACCGATATTAGCATTCCTAACTTTATTACTTCCATAGCAGTTTCATAGCTTCCACTATAACAATGCATTATTCCTTTAACTTTTAAATACTTCTTCAATATATTCAATGTATCTTCTGTTGCTTCTCTCATATGTACTATTATAGGTTTACCTATCCTATTAGCTATCTCTATTTGTTTTATAAATCCTTTAGCTTGTTCATCCTTATTAGTATCTTCATAATGATAGTCTAGTCCTATTTCTCCTAATGCTACAAAGCAGTCTAGCTTTAAGTAACGTTCTAGTTCTTCATAATCTTTATCATTAAAGCTAGATAGATCACTAGGGTGAAATCCTATAGCTAACTCAATAAGGTTAGGGTATTTATAGTATAAATTTAATCCTCGCTCTGCTTCAATTAAATTTATACAAATAACTAATAATTTAGTTATACCTATAGCTAAAGAATCTTTAATGATTCTATCTACTTCAGGATATAGTTCATCACAAACTATATGACAATGAGTATCTATCATATTATTTACCTAAACAGAAATTACTAAATAAAGTATCTAATAGATCATCTCTATTAACTTCACCACTAATTTCTTTTAAAGAATTATAAGCTTCTTGAATATCTATCTCTACTAAATCTGGTTGAATATTAGCTTCCATAGCTTCTTTAGCATTAGTCATACTAACTAATGCTTTCTTTAATAACCCTATATGTCTTTCATTATTTAATGCAGGCTCCTTTAATACTATTAAATGTTTATCAAATATAGTATGTATCCTATTAATCAAAGTATCTATATTATTATTTATAGCACTTATATAAATACTATCTATACTCTTATCCATATCTTTATCTTCTATAAGATCCATCTTATTATAAACTTTAATTATAGTTTTATCTTTACATAGTTCTAATAGTATCTGTTCATCTTGATCAATCTCTTTAGTAGCATCTAATACTAATATAACTAGTTGTGCATTTTCTATAGCTTTTTTAGATCTCTCTATCCCTATCTTTTCTACATAGTCTTCACTGTCTCTTATTCCTGCTGTATCTATTAGGTGTAGTTTAATGTTTCCTATATTTATATTTCCTTCTACTAGATCTCTTGTTGTTCCTGCTATATGGCTTACTATAGCTTTATCTTCTTCTAATAAACTATTTAATAGACTAGATTTACCTACATTAGGTTTACCTACAATAGCTGTGTATATACCTTCTCTTATAATTTGGCCACTATAAGCTCTTTCTAATAAACCATTCATTTTATTTATCCAATCATTAGCTACAGGTAATAGTTTATTAGTTGTTAAATCTTCGATATCTTCATATTCTGGGTAATCTATATTCACTTCTATATTAGCTATAATATCCAAAATTTCTTTTACAAATGGGTCTATAAGTTTCTGTATAGAGCCTTTCATTCCTTGTATAGCTAGTTTAGCAGTACTTTCATTATCTGCTAGTATCATATCATTAATAGCTTCTGCTTGCGTTAAATCAATTCTCCCATTAATAAAAGCTCGAGAACTAAACTCTCCCTTCTTAGCTAATCTAGCTCCATTAGCTAAACATAAACTTAATACTTTCTTTGTTATAAATACACCACCATGGCAGTTAATCTCTACTACATCATCTTTAGTAAAACTCTTAGGTCCTTTAAATACAGAAACTAATACTTCATCAACTAATTCATCATTATCTATAATATAGCCATAACTAATAGTATGACTACTTACTTTAGTTAAATCTTTATTAAATATTCTATTAACTATCTCTATAGCTTCATCACCACTTAATCTAATAATAGATATAGCGCCTTCTTGTAAACTAGTAGATATAGCACATATAGTATCCTTTAACATAATATCACCTCATTAATATTTTACCATGCTTTTAATAAATTGAAACAACTATTAAATAATGTTATAATAATTCAAGCGAGGTACCTATGAAAAAACTTTATAAATGCTCTATTATTATATTATTATGTTTATATGGATGTTCATCTAAATCTAATGATCCTAATGCTTCTAATAATACAAATACTAATACTAATGATAGTTCTTCAATTAATAGTACTAGTGATTATAAATTAAAGTCAGTTAGTAATAAACGTTTAATATATATTAATGAAAAATTTAGTAGTACTCCTAATACTAATATAAATATTAATAATATAGAGATTAGTATAGTTGAAAAGAATAAGAATATTTATACTTTAAAAGTATATAATAATAGTAATTCTTTATTTAGAGGTAATATAATGTTTGAGAAAGCTAATAAGTCTGTTAGTATAGAGGGTTTAATTCCTTATCAACTAGAGTATTTAGATATAGATTTAGGCACTATAGATTATATAGATGATCATAGTTTAAAAGGGATGTTTTATGATGTTCTTCCTAGTTATAAGTATGTATGTGATATTGATTATGGTTATCATGATAATTCTAAAAATTTACAGTTAATGAATGCTTATATTGAGAATTATAGTGAATTGACTTTAGATGCGCGTTATGAGATAGCTACTTATTTCTTAAAGCTTGATATTATGGATAATGTTTTATATGATACCACTTATTATATTATGGATTCTTCAATGTTAAATAAGACGATTGAAGAACGCGTAGTATTGTTCAAGATTCATGTTTATCCTAATTTAGGTAAGGTAGAGGTTTTTGATGTTAATGATAAGCTTGAGCATACTATAGAATTATAGAAGGAGATATATTTATGAATAAACTTTATATGCATTTTAAAACGATTACACATCATAAGATAGTTGTTACTAAGTTATGTTTTGATTGTGGTTTATATAAACAAGGTATACTTCATGATTTATCTAAATATAGTTGGGTAGAGTTCCATAATGGAGTTAAATACTATCAGGGTAATAGAAGTCCTATAGATGCTGAGAAAGAGGCTATAGGGTACTCTAATGGGTGGTTACATCATAAAGGTCGTAACAAACATCATTGGGAGTATTATCTTGATAGTGAAATAGATAAGACTGGTACTATTCGTGGTGTAGATATGCCTAAATGTTATATAGCTGAAATGGTTTGTGATAGGATAGGTGCTTGTAAAATTTATCAAAAGGATAAATATACTGATGCTAGTCCTCTTAACTATTGGCTAAATGGCAAATCTCATACTATAATATCAAAGTTTACATCTGATAATATTGAGTTTTTACTTACTTATTTACGTGATAATGGATTAGAGGCTACTACATATTATATTAAGCATACATATCTAAAAGGGTAAGCACTTTGTGCTTACCCTTAATTTATTTAATATTCTTTAAATCTTCTATATTTTCTATAACTTTGATATCTTCATTAATCTCACTTATAACTTTGATTTTTGTTGTATTATCGTTATCATTCAATTCTAGAGTTTTCCTTTTGTTTTGTTCTTCTATGAGTATTTCTGGTGTTATAGGCTCATCACAGTGCTCTGTAACAGTTTCTAAATGTGGAGCTTTTATATCAGCTATATGATCTTTATGTAGAATTAAACATAATAATGATATTATAGGATGATACTGATTAGCAATCATATGTGAAAACTCCATAAATAGTTCTACAGCTATTGCTAATATAATCAGTGATATTACTCCTAATGGTTTATTTAATATATATAAGTATGCAACTACCCCAAATAAAGCAGTTACTGCATATAAAATTAATACCGTATTCCGATGTCCAAATCTTCTCATCAATACATGATGTAAATGATTCTTATCAGCATCACTGAATTTATGTCCGCTTAATTTTCTTCTAACTATCGCTGCTAGTGTATCAAATATAGGTACTCCTAACATTAGGATTGGTAATCCTAATGTTATAAAAGTACTAGATTTAAATCCCATTAGTGATATAGAAGCAATCATAAATCCTAAGAATAAGGCTCCACAATCTCCCATAAATAGTTTAGCTGGATGTGTATTAAATATTAAGAATCCTAGTGTTGCTCCAGCTAATAATAATGATAGATTGCATATATCAACACGTCCATCTATTACAGATAACGATGCAATAACTATTAAAACTATTGCGCTTATTCCTGCAGCTAATCCGTCTAATCCATCTATTAGATTAACTGCATTTGTTATTCCCACTAGCCATACAAATGTTATAGCATAACTTATAATTCCCATACTAATGCTTATTCCAAATGGTAAATGAATCGCACCTAAATAGACGCTACCTACTTGCATTACAACTATTGCTGCTAATGCTTGAAACATTAATTTATATTTAGGTTTAAGATCAATCATATCATCAATTAATCCACTGAAAAACATTATTGTTCCACCTAGTAATATTCCTTTTAATGATGCGTCTAATTTCATAAAGATGGTCATACCTAGAAGGAATGCAACATATATTGCTACTCCTCCAATACGAGCCATCGGTTTCTTATGTATTGTTCTTTCATTCATTTCTGCATATACGCCTAATTTAATTGCTATAAATTTAATTAGTGGTGTAATGCATAGGGATATTACAAATGGAACTATTAGATAGTAAATCCATTGCATATTAGCACCTCTTCCTTATTAGCGAACTAGGTGTAAGTTTTCTAATAGTATACCTGTTCCTTCAGCTACACATCTTAATGCATTTTCAGCAACATAAACTGGTATATGTAATTCATTTCTTAGTAATTCATCAATTCCATGTAACAGTGCTCCTCCACCTGTCAACACAATACCTCTAGTTACGATATCAGCTGATAATTCTGGTGGTGTTTGTTCTAAAACTGTTTTACAAGCACGTACAATTTGTTGTAGGCTTTCTCTCATTGCTACTTCTATTTGATCACTAGTTAATGAAATAGTATGTGGTAATCCTGTAACTAGGTCACGTCCACTTACTTCGATTGTTTCATTTCTTGCGCTCTTCCATGCAGTTCCGATTGATGATTTAATTTCTTCAGCAGTACGGTCTCCAATCAATAGTTTCTTTTCATCTTTAACATATTTAATGATGTCACGATCTAATGTATCTCCTGCAATCTTAAGTGAAGTTGAGCTTACAATTTCTCCTAATGAAAGTACAGCTACATCAGTAGTTCCTCCACCTATATCTAGTACCATGCAACCGCTTGGTTTAGAAATATCCAGTCCAGCTCCTACAGCTGCAACTTTAGGTTCTTCTTCAATATATACTTTCTTTGCTCCTGCACGGTAAGCACAGTCACGAATCGCATTTCTTTCTACTTGTGTAATGTTACTTGGACAACAGATTAAAATTGTTGGTCGTTTAAACATTCCTTTAATATTCAGTTTAGTTAAGAAGTAGTTAAGCATTATTTCAGTTACTTCGAAATCTGCTATAACTCCATCTTTTAGGGGACGAATAGCAAGAAATCTTCCTGGTGTTCTTCCTAACATATCTTTTGCTTGTTGACCTGCTGCAATTGGTTTCTTAGTTTCTGCATCTATAGATACCACTGAAGGTTCATCAATTACAATACCTTCACCTTTAACATATATTAATAAATTGGCAGTACCTAAATCAATACCGACTTCTTTCGTAAATAACATAGCGTTACCTCCATTCATAGCATTAATATTATAACACATTTATTTTATTAAAAAAGAACTAACTTAATGTTATATATCACATATTATCTAATTATTACCTTAAATTAAACAAAATAGTACCCTTGAGTACTATTTTCGTCTAATTTAAGGGTTTATTAATAATACTTTTAGGATCAATTACTTTATTTCCTTTTGTTACAACTATGTGTAAATGGTTTCCTAGATCTGCATTGTAAACATTACTAGTACATAATGCTAGTGTGTCTCCTTGTTTAACTGTATCACCTTTTTTAAGATGTGTTTCTTTCAAGCTTTGATATGTTATTACATAATCACCGCTTTTAATTTTTATAGTGTTTGCGAATAGTGGATCGTTTACTACATCTTCAACCTTTCCACTTGCCATTGCTTTAACTTCAAATTCTGTTTTATTAAAGCCATAGTCTATTCCTTGATTTCCTCTATATACACCTTCAAATTCTGATATGCTTGGAATTTCTTTAGTAGTTCCATCAAAATATTCTAGCACTATCTTTGCTTCAACACTAAATGGATTTGTTACCTTTTCTTCTTTTGTTGGTATATCCATCACTGGTGTATCTGTTGGTGCTACTACTGCTATTTCTTCATTCGGTTTATAAGCTACATACCCAATAAATAATATTGTTAGTATTAGGAATATCCCTAATGAATAAATAAGCGTATATTTTGCTTTGTTTTGTTTTCTTGTATATGTGTACATTCATATCACCTCTACAAGCATTGTTCCCTTCATTTTATTTCTTATACACTAATTTTTCAATATTTATTCCACTATAATAGTGTTCTAAAATTTCGGTGTAGGTATTTCCATCTAATGCCATTCCTTGTGCTCCTACTTGGGACATCCCTACACCGTGACCATATCCTTTAGTGGTGATTTCATAATTATCGCCTTTAGCGATAATTGTAAAATCACTACTTCTTAGTTTTAGTTTTTCTCTTACTTCTCTTCCACTGAATTGGATATTATCCATTGTTATAGTTTTAACATACCCATTATCATAGCGTTCTATTGCTATATTACTTATAATATTAGAAAAGCCTAAAGTTTTAGCCACTTCCAATTTATTCTTTTCTATAGTTTGTATAGTTTTAGGATCTTTTAAATCCCAAGGTGATTCTACACTTATCAAATATGGCACTTCTCCTTTCCAGTAGTCTTGAGAATTATTTGTTTTACCATTACAAGAGCTATAAAATAAAGCACTTATGTACTCTCCATTGTAAGTCATTATTAGAGATGTGGTATCGTTGACCGCTTGCTTTATGGTCATAGCTCTTGAGTCGTATTCATCTTTCCATATATTCTTTAGTTCAGTTGGATCATGATAGACTTGAGAAGCAGTACTATCATCTACTTTAAAACCACGATTAGCTACAAATGTTCGAGCAGCTATTGCTTGAGCTTTTAAAGCTTCTATATTATAGCTAGCCGGCATTTCACTCCCTACTACTCCTTCTAAATAGGTTTCTAATGGGATTTCAACAGTTCCTTCTTTTCTTGATACTTCTACTATATAATCTGTAAAACTAGTTTCGGATTTAACGTCTTCTTTATCATCATCGGTTCTTTCTGTAACAGTATTATGGTTATTTATAAAACTAGGAACACAATCTATATATAATAATATAGTAATAATTAATAGAATTATAACATATAATAGTTTAAATGTTTTCATATAAGCCTCCTTTATATTATATGTTATCATCTATAAAAAAAAGACTAGCTAGGCTAGTCTTTATTCATCTTAGTTTTATATAAATTCTTTCTAAACTCAGTTGGTGAAACATTATAGAATTTCTTAAATACTTTATTAAAGTAGAATTGGTCTTCTATACCTACTTGGTATGCTGCTTCTTTTACCATCATTCTTGAGTCTGATAGTAGTTCCATAGCTTTTCTCATCTTCTTTTCATTAATATAGTAAATTAAATTTTGTCCCGTTTCAGATTTAAATGTTCTACTTAAGTAGCTTTCATTCATATTAACGTTTGCTGAAATCATAGTTAATGTAATTTTCTTTTCTATATTACAATCAACGAAGTTTATAACATCTTGAATTTCTTTACGATATTTAGAATTACTAGAATCTTTTAACCAGCTTTCTATTGCTTCAAAAACTCCATCTAAAGTAGTACTTAAATCTTTAAGTGTTTCTACTACTAATATTCTGTTTTTAAGGTGTTCAAAGCGATATGTATTCTTTAATCCTTTTTGAGATTCATAGCCTTCAATATTATTTAATATAAATACATATAAGTCTTTTACATTCTTAGGTCTTATATATTTTTCTTTCATATAAGCTAATAACTGACGGTTAATATTATCTACACCTTCAAAGTCTCTTTCTCTTAATTTATCTATCAATTTCATATGGTAGTATAAGTTATCACGATCTAAATCATTAAAGCTTGTGAAGTATTCTACTTCAATTAATACTTGTTCTCCAATATAGAAACGCATTTCATGCATATCTAATAGTTGTTCATAAGCTTCGTAAAATTCTTCAGGTGAATGTAAAATTTTAGACATAGTTATAGACATATTAAGATCTAAGTATTGCTCTATATTTTTCATTAAATGATTTGCTATACTATGAATTTTCTTCTTCTCAGCTGTTTTAAAGATTATTAATCCTGAATGATTCTTTATAAATAGTATTTTATAGTCAAACATTGTTGGAATATTATCACATATTATATCATTCATATTACGACGAAGTTTTTCTCTATTCATTACTTTATCTTCATAAACTTTATTTATGTTGTCTATTCTAAAGTATAATATTTGATAGTCTCCATCTACATAAGTTGGGCAATCCTTCATTAAAACATCTAGGAATTCATTTTGATTAATTACATCCCCACCTTGTCTTAATAATAGATATTGTTTAAGTTGGTTTACCATATTTTCTTGAGTAACTTTAAGTTCTGCGTCTTTACGTACACATTTAGCTTTCATTTGTTCAATTGTTTTGATTAGTTCTTCGTCTTCTAGTGTTACCTTCATTAGGTAATCAAAAGCACCAAATTTCATAGCTGTTCTTACTAAATCAAAATCATTGTAGTTACTTAAAACCGCAACTTGAACATTTTTATTTACTGCTTTAACCTTCTTTATTAATTCTAATCCATCTAATTTCGGCATTTTAAGATCAGTAATAATAATTTGTGGGTTAAGTTCTAAAAACATGTTGTATGCTTCTTCACCATCTTTAGCAAGACCTACGATTTCACAATCGTGTTCTTCCCAATCAATAATATTCTTTAATGTAATTCTAATAAGTTTTTCATCATCGACGATTAATACTTTGTACATTTCTTGTCCTCCTTATTGGCCTACAATTGGGAGCTTTATTGTTACTTTTGTTCCCTTACCAATTATACTTTCTGTGTACATTTTGTAGTTTGCTGAGAATGTTAAGCGAATTCGTTCTTCTACGTTTTTCATTCCAATTCCGCTTAAATTACCTTTAACTACCTTATCTTTTAGTTCAGTATCAAATCCAATTCCATTGTCTTCAATAACTATAACAACAAATTCATTTTCAATGAATATGTTTACTTCAATTACCTGACCATCCTTATCTTCTTCAAACGCATGTAATATGGCATTCTCTACTATTGGCTGTAAAATGAATTTCATTATCTTATAATGCTTAGTTTCTTCTTCTACATTATATATAATTTCAAATCCATTACCATATCTTAGCTTTTGAATAATAATATAATTATTCAGGTTTTCAATCTCTTCTTTTATTTCTACTAATTCATCTGAATTAACAATCGTATTTCTCAGTAGTTTAGCTAATGCTTGTAATCCCTTAGCAACGGGCTTATCATCATTCATTAGTGCTACTCCCTTTAATGTATTTAAGGTATTGAATAAGAAATGTGGATTTATTTGGGCTTGTAGCATTTTAATTTCTGCTTCTCGCTTCTTTCCCTGTTCTTGTTCTACTGCCTTTAATAGATTGGCTAGCCAATCTATTAAAGAGTTATACTGAATTGTTAATTCGTGTAATTCATCATCTCCAACATCTTCAATTCTAACGTTTAAATTACCCTCGATTACCAAATTTAAACATCTAATAATTTCATTTAGTGGTCCAATAAGACTTACATATAAAACACTTGTTGCTAGAAGCATCCATAAAATTAAAATAATACTGAATACAAATAGTAACTTTTTAATACTATTTAGTTGTTCAATTACATAATCTTCAGCTATCAAATCCACTACATTCCACGTGCTAGTATTAGCTTTAGCCGTTACAGCAATATAATCCGTATCATTAACGCTAGTAGTATTATCGATTACATCGACTTTTTGACGATAGCTTAAATTTGTTCCTGCTCCAAATAGGTATTCATTCGATTCATTTAATATAACGATTGAGTCTTCTTTACTATCTAATGTAACAAATGAAGCACTAAATGCTTTTTCTTCTAATCCTACTACTGCATAACCAATAATCGTTGAATTATCATTACACACTGGTTTAACTAGAGTAACCATTCCTTCACTTCCGTTTTTGGTGTGAAACCAAACACTTTCATTCGGATTAGTACTTGCTTGTTTTAGATAGCCTTGAACCTCTGTTTTATTAAACTTGTTACTCATTGAATACATTTGCATCATATCAGATGAATATAATGCTACATCCTTAGCATTATTATATAAGCTTTTCTTAGAGCTAAGATAAGTCTTAAATTCTAATACTAAGGTATTACTGGTCTCATAATTAGTATGGTCTAATCCTAGGACAATACTTTTTACAAGAGGGTCTTCTATTATCTCATCTAGTTGCTGTTCAAATCTAGAAGCATTTAGTGAAAAATTTTCTTCTACGATTTGTACAACCTTTAAAGAAGATTGGATAGTCTTTGAGAGTATATCTTCCTTTGAGTAATAATAGTAGGCGACAAACATACTAAGTAATAACGTAACTGGTAACACAATACAACCAATTAGTAATCTAGACCGTAATCTAAATTTACGGGCTTTCTTGATTAATTCTATATTCATTAGTGTTGCCCTCCGTTAATTCTATTATATCAAGAAAAGTAAAGATTTTACATAGTAAATTTTAAATTTGTTTAAATAATGGCAATTTTCGATGTATTTTTCTTCTACAAAGGTGTTTTTTACTGATTTTATACTACTTTTTAAACATATTGTAAAAAAAATAGCACCTAAGTGCTATCTCATAAACATTGTTATCCCTAATATGAACTCAGCTATTAGGTAACCTAAAGCCATACTAAATAAAAACAATAGAACCGTTACCTTTGTAGGATTATTAACTCTACATAGTTTATCAAACCTTAATGATTCTAATGCGTATAAACTTATACCGAAACAACTTATATAAACTATAACTGTAACAACATTATATAACATGAATTAATCCTCCTATAACTACTTATAGTTAATACTACCACAGCTTAATCTTTTCTATCATACATACTAAATGAACTAAATATAATTAGAAACAACATAGCTGTTTGAATCCAAAATATAGTATAATCTAATAAACCATGGATACCTACTACAACTATTGCGCCAATTATTAAAGCACTTAATTCAGGATTCACTTTACTTTTAAACATTCTATATATACGTTTTAAACAATCTCCTAAATATACAGCAACTATAAGTACTCCTACTATTCCAAAGCATAGAAATGGATCTATGAATACTGAATGTGCATGTTGTGTCGATGGACCATCTAGACCTGGATATATCTTCATATAAGTTAATGGTCCTTGTCCTACTATTGGATGTTGTTTAATTCCTTCTATAGCTGTTAACCAAATATCTTTTCTTACTCCAAAGTATAATGCAAAACTATCATTACGTGGAAACCAGTCAGGATTAATTAACATTGCTAACACTCCAGCTCCACTAATTCCAATAACTGACAGTAGAGCTTTAATTCTACCACTAAATAATAGCATGATAGGTAACGCAACAATTATAGCTGGCCAGGCTGTACGACAACCACATAAATATAAGGCAAATAAATTACAAGCAATGATTAATAAATAATAAAAATGACGTTGCCAAGATCTAAATTCTAATAGTTTATATGCACAGCATATTACAACAAATTCAATAATCATAGCATAATAATTAGCATTAAAGAAACTTGCATTAACTCTAAATGCTGGATCATCAGCAATATTTAAAGATAAGAAACGATAACCTAACGAATGCACAATAGAATAATATTCTAATACAGCAAACGCAAAGTTAAACATACTACATAAACATATTATATGAATTAAAACTCTAAACAATCTTTTATCAATGATTGTTCTATAATATAAAACAAAGATACATATTAATAGGATACCTACGCTACATAGAGCACCTAAATAATTACCCATAACTAAAGAAACGATACCACCAAATACACAGAAACCTAATAACCAACGTGATCTAGGTATGTCATTAATAACCCCTATAATTTTTTTAGTAGCTATAAGATATATAACAGTAGCTAATAGAGCTGTACAAGTTAAATAAAACGGTAAAAAGATACTAGCAGTTACTAGCATTATAATAATTTGATCAGCATTAAAGCTGTTTTTAATATAAACAAAATTCTCTCTAAATTTTAAGATAAGTTAGTCCTCAAACTTTCTAAACTATTATACCATTACATATAGTATAAAACAATTAGATAATCTATTATATCAATAATGTAATATTGCTAATGATAAGGTTCATCATAATAATAAAATATGACCTATCAAATGATAGGTCATATATAATTTATATTACTTATTAGCTACATCAATTCTATTTATAGCTTTATGTAATGCTATTTCTACTCGATTGTTATCTATACTACTATCTCGTTTAGATAAACGTTCTTCAGCTCGTTTTTTAGCAGCTAGAGCTCTTGGAATATCGATTTCAGATTTACCTTCAATAGCATCTACTAGTATTTCGATATTGTTGTTTAGTAGATGAAGAAGACCTTTAGAGATAGCAAATATGCTGTCTGTAGTTCCATCATTAATTATTAAAGGGCATTCTACAAGCATAGCTACTACGCTCATATGATCACTTAATAGAGTGAATTCTCCTTCTACACTTGTTGCATGTAGACTGATACAATCTGTTTCATGATATAAGCCCTTAGGAGTAATAATTTTAACATGAAGCATATTAATCACCTAGTTCTGAGGCTTTAGCAACTACATCTTCAATACTACCAGCAAACATAAAGGCTTGTTCAGGTAATGAATCATATTTACCGTCAAGTAGTTCTTTAAATGAACGTATAGTATCTTCTCTACTTACGTATTTACCTTTCATACCAGTGAATTGTTCACCAACATTAAAAGGTTGAGAAAGGAAGTTTCTTACACGACGTGCACGATTAACTACTACCTTGTCAGCTTCGCTTAATTCATCCATACCAAGAATTGCTATGATGTCTTGAAGCTCTTTATATCTTTGTAATAGTTGTTGAACACCACGTGCTACTTCATAATGTTCTTCACCTACCACTAATGGATCTAAAATACGAGAACTAGATTCTAATGGATCTACAGCAGGATATATACCTAAAGCAGCGATACCACGGTCTAATACTGTCTTAGCATCTAGATGCGAGAAAGCTGTTGCTGGAGCTGGATCTGTTAAGTCATCAGCTGGAACATATATAGCTTGTACTGATGTAATAGAACCATTCTTAGTAGAAGTTATACGTTCTTGAAGCTGTCCCATTTCAGTAGCTAGCGTAGGTTGGTAACCTACTGCTGAAGGCATACGTCCTAATAAGGCTGAAACTTCAGAACCTGCTTGCGTAAACCTAAAGATGTTATCAACAAATAGTAGAACATCTTGGTGATCATGGTCACGGTAGTATTCTGCCATTGTTAATCCACTTAGTGCTACACGCATACGAGCTCCGGGAGATTCATTCATTTGTCCATAAACTAATACTGTTTTATCTAATACTCCTGAATCTTTCATTTCATGATACATGTCATTACCTTCACGTGTTCGTTCACCAACACCTGTAACTACTGACATACCACCATGTTCTTTAGCTATATTATGAATTAATTCTTGGATAAGTACAGTCTTACCAACTCCTGCTCCTCCGAATAATCCAATCTTACCACCTCTTGAATAAGGACATAGTAAGTCTATTACTTTAATTCCTGTTTCTAGTACTTCAGTAGATGTAAGTTGTTCATCAAAAGCAGGAGCTTTACGATGGATTGGTAATCTAGTAACACTATCATCTAGTTTGCCTAATCCATCTATTTCTCTTCCTAGTACATTGAACATTCTTCCTAGTACTTCTTTACCTACTGGTACACTAATAGGAGCATTAGTATCTATTGCTTCCATACCACGTACTAAACCATCAGTAGAACCCATTGATATACAACGTACATGATCATCACCAATATGCTGAGCAACCTCTATTACTAGTGGTTCACTATCCTTTAAAGAAATTTCAATAGCATTTAAAAGGGATGGAAGTTCATTTGTATTAAAGAGTACATCTACTACCGGTCCTATTACTTGGACTATTTTTCCTACATTTTTTTTCATCTATTCTTCTTCCTTTCGCTATAATGCATTAGCACCAGCTACAATTTCAGATATCTCTTGTGTAATTGCCGCTTGTCTAGCTTGGTTAAATTTAAACTCTAATGCTTCTTTTAATTCTTCAGCATTATCTGTAGCACTTTCCATTGCTGTTCTTCTAGATGCAGATTCACTAGTCTTAGTTTCTAATAAATAACTATATAATAATGATTTCAAATACATAGGTACTAACTCATCTAATATAGTATCTCCTGCTGGTTCAAATATAGTATCACTTCCACTAAATTTTAGTTTACCATCAGGTTCTTCAACTTTGTCAATCTCACTATCTTTTTTAACTGGTAATAGTTCTACTACTTCAGCATTAAACACCATTGGATTAACATAGCTTGTATAAACTATATTAATTCCTGCTATTTCTTTATTAGTATATAGTTCTAGTGCTTTATTAGCTACTTGAACTATGATGTCATAGTCACCTTCTTCTATATCATTAAAGTTATCTATGACATCATAGTTCTTTGTTTTTATCCAGCTTGTTCCTCTGCTTCCTAGCATTATTACTTTATCACTAGGTTTAATTGTTGTTTCTAGTAGTCTGTATACGTTTGCGTTATATCCTCCGCATAGTCCCATATCACTTGTGAATACAACATATAGTTTTGGTTTATCTTTGGTTTGTACTAGATATGGATGGTCACTTGTTTCTATATTACTTAGTATTTCTTGTACTATGTCTTTTAGATAACTAGCATATTCTCTGTTTTCTAGCATTTTACTTTTAATTTTAGTTAATTTACTTGCTGCTACTAGTTGCATAGCTTTTGTAATTTTTTTTGTAGAATCTACTGAACGTATTCTGCTTTTAATGGCTAATTTTCCACCGGCCACTTTTAGTTACCGTGTATGCTATTAAATTCGATTGAGAATTTAGCTAACGCATCTTTAATGCGGGTTGATAGTTTTTCATCAATAGCTTGTTTATCTATTAATTCTTTATAGATATCTTGATAGTTAGCATTCATATATTTTAGCATTGCTTTTTCATACATTTTAATTTCACTAACTTTAACTTCTTTTAGATAGCCATATTTAGCTGAAAATAATGATAAAATTTGGTCATATACGTTCATTGGTTCATATTGATTTTGTTTTAATAGTTCTGTTAGTCTTTCTCCGTGTGCTAATGTTGCTTTAGTAGTATTATCTAGATCACTACCAAATTTAGAGAAGGCTTGCATTTCAGTATATTGTGCTAATTCTAGTTTTAACGAGCCAGCTACTTGTTTCATCGCTTTAATTTGTGCTGAACTTCCAACTCTTGATACTGATAGTCCAGAGTCAACTGCTGGACGATTACCGGCGTTAAATAGTTCTGTTTGTAAGAATATTTGTCCGTCGGTAATAGATATAACATTAGTTGGAATATAAGCAGATATATCTCCTGCTTGTGTTTCAATTAATGGTAGTGCTGTAAGTGATCCTCCACCTAGTTCATCGTTAAGCTTAGCAGCTCTTTCTAATAAACGTGAGTGTAGGTAGAATACGTCTCCTGGGTATGCTTCTCTTCCTGGAGGTCTCTTCAATAGTAATGACAGTGTTCTGTAGGCTACAGCATGTTTACTTAGATCATCATATATGATTAGTACATCATCACCGTTTTCCATCCATTCTTCACCGATTGCACATCCTGCATATGGTGCGATATATTGTAGTGGTGCAGCATCACTTGCTGTACTTGATACAATAGTAGTATATTTTAATGCATCATGTTGTCTTAGTTTTTCAACTATTTGAGCTACAGTACTTGCTTTTTGTCCAATAGCTACATATATACATTTCATGCCAGTTCCTTTTTGATTAATTATAGCATCGATTGCTATTGCTGTTTTACCAGTTTGACGATCTCCTATAATTAATTCACGTTGTCCCTTACCAATTGGGATCATTGAATCAATAACCTTCAATCCAGTTTGGACTGGTTGGTGTACAGACTTACGTGTCATTACTCCTGGTGCTACTCTTTCTACTGGTCGATATTTGTTTGATGTAATTGCTCCTAGTCCATCTATTGCTTGTCCTAACGCATTTACAACTCTTCCTAACATCATATCACCAACTGGCACTTCAACTATCTTACCAGTTCTTTTTACTTCGTCGCCTTCTTTAATATGAGTATCATCTCCCATTAAAACAGCTCCGACATGACCTTCTTCTAAATTTAGTACCATCCCATATACTTCTTGTGGAAATAATAATAATTCTCCAGCCATTGCTTTATCTAATCCATGTATTAAAGCAATTCCATCTCCAATAGTAATGATTGTTCCAGTTTCATTAACTTCAAGCTTATCATCATATCTTTTGATTTGTTCTTTAATAATCTTACTTATTTCTTCAGGTTTTATACTCATTTATTTCACCTCAATTACTCTATAGAGCACTATTGTTTATCGTATTCTTAATCTTTTCTAATTTAGTAGCAATAGTATTATCCATCACTTCTCCATTAATTTCTACTCGTATTCCAGCTATAACTCTTTTATCAACTATAACCTTCATTATAATCTTCTTATTTGTTTTAGCTTCCAACATCTTCTTTAGTTGTTCAATCTCCATATCATCTAATTCTAGTGCACTAGCAACATTAGCTATCGCTATACCTTCATCTTCATAATATTGTTTTTCAAACAACATACCAATCTTAACTAATTCTTTATAATGGTTCTTATCTACTAATAGTTTCATAAAATTTAATATATGTATATCAATCTTATCTTTATAAATATTTACTAGTAGTTCTTTCTTTTCATCTTTATTAATTTTAGGACTACTCATAACTTGAATTAATTCTAAGTTATTTTCATTAATTTCACATATCATTTTAAGTTCTTCATTATATTCTTTAGTCTTGTTATCTTCTTGTCCTATCAAATATATTGCATCTGCATAAGCTTTAGCTATGTTAGTTCCCATTATTCATTTCCTGCGCTTTGTATAAAGTCTTGTACAAACTTCTTTTGTGTTGTTTTGTCTATTTCTTTATCTAATAGCTTTTCAGTTAATGTAAAGGCTACATCACTTATTTCATCTTTTATTTCTTTTCTTGCTTGTAGCTTTTCTAATTCTATACTTTTCATTGCTTTATCTAATGTTAAATTCGCTTCATTCTTAGCATTTTCAACAATTTCTTTTCCTTCATTTTTAGCATTATTTTTAGCTACTTCAATAATCTGTTTTGCTTCTTCTTTAATGCCTAATAGTTGTTGTGCGTATTCTTCTTTAGTTTTTATTGCTTCTTCTTTTTGTAGTTTTGCATTATCTAGATCTGCTTTAATAATTGCTTTTCTTTTTTCTAAAAAGTCGGTTACAAAATTCCAAAAGAATTTTTTTGCTATAAATACGATTAACAATGTTGAAAAGAAGATAATTGCCATGTCAACAAGATTAAGTCTTAGATAACTGTCTATATTTATACTCATGTTGCGACAAACCTCCTTTTTTTATTAGCCTTTCAAGAAAACTAATATTAATGCGATTACGAATGCGTATATACCTGTTGTTTCTGCTAGTGCGATTCCAAGGATCATAATTGATCTAATTTTTCCAGCTGCTTCAGGGTTTCTTCCTACTGCTTCAGCTCCCTTACTTGCTGCAATTCCTTGTCCGATTCCAGGTCCTAAACCTGCGATCATTGCAATACCTGCACCTAATAGTGCCATACCTTGTACGAAAAACTCATTGAATTCCATTTTAAATTCCTCCTGTTAGTTTTTTTAATCTTGTACTGTTACATCACCTAAGAAATAAGATGACAATGTAAAGAATATATAAGTTTGCATTAGTCCTGAGAATATATCAAAGTAACAATGCACAAATGGTGTTACTATATATCCTAGTCCAATTAATGGTAAGCATATTCCTGCAATCATTTTAATTACAGAATATATTAATGAAACAATAATTGTTCCACCTAGGATATTTCCAAATAAACGAAATGCTAAGGATAATGGTAATGCTAATTCTCCAATAACATTTAGCGGTGCTAAGGCTGCTACTGGTTCTAACAGTCCTTTTAATCTTCCTTTTAAACTTTGTTCTTTAATTGCTGTATACTGAATTAATGCGAACATCATAATACCGAATGTTGCTGTTACACTTAGATTTGATGTTGGTGGTTGCACACCTAATAAACCACATAGATTGGATACACCCATCATCAATATAAGTGTACCAAAAAATGGTAAAAACTTCTTAGTTCTTTGGCCTAAGTTTTCTCCTATAATGCTTATTGCCATGTTATATACAATTTCTGCAAGTAATATTACTCCATGAGGTGTTTCACTAGGATCTGCCTTTTGGAATTTCTTCCCAACTACTATAAATAATATTGCAAATATAACACATAGGATTAA
The DNA here is from genome assembly GCA_036639955.1 of Erysipelotrichaceae bacterium. GTDB lineage: Bacteria > Bacillota_I > Bacilli_A > Erysipelotrichales > Erysipelotrichaceae > JAVWHP01. The sequence continues at coordinate 47,978 of JAVWHP010000003.1, read as the reverse complement.
CCAGACTAGAATAGACTGTTGTATTGGTATTTTTATACTACCAATAGTCAGAACTATTCCATCAAATGTGTCACTCATTCATCATCCTCCTTTGAATGTCTAAAACTATAAATCATAATAGCTAGTTTGTTTGTTAAGAACCCTGCTAACATTGCTATAATTGAGGCTCCTTCACTAGCTCCTAATGCAAAGATACATACACACAACATAATTCTAAATACATAATTAGATGTCGCTGTTCCTCTTGCTTTATCTTGATCGCCTAGTCGATAGACCATATTAATTATCATTTGAAATGATAACAAAGATGTAACTCCACCTAACAGAATACCAACACTATAAGTTTTAAAATCATTAAGTAATAATGATACAGCAAACATTACAACTATAATAATAAGTGTGGTTTTTCTAATCTCTCTAAATGTTTGAATTTCTTTATTCTCCATTTTTGTTAGTTTCCTTTACAAGTAATATTAAGCAGCCAACTATAACATATACAATCATTGCTAGCATTACCCACGGTGTAGTATTTAGATAGCTATCTATTTTGTCTCCTAAATAGATAGCTATCAAGATACCAAATAGTAACATAGTTACTAGTTTAGTTGCTAGTTTATAACCATTCATGTTGGTTGCTCCTTAATGTAGTAATTATAATTAAAATTTCTTTCATTTACAATCACCTCTTGCTTCAAGTTGAGCAGTATCATTATAACACTGAAATTTTAATAATTCAAAAATATTGGCTTATATTTATATAGTCTTTATATCATTAATTTTTCCCCTTTCCTATATATAATATACCTCTAATAAAAAAAAGATGAATTTCTTCATCTTTCTCCTTCTTACTTCTTCTTTTCTAATCTTTTAGTCTTTTAGCTATTCTTTACTTTCTACAACGTCTATAGTATGTAATTTTAGCAAATAAGTACTTTAATTAATATTATTTCTTATTCTTACTATATACTGTAGAGAAGGTAACTAAGGCAATAGCAGCGATAGAAAACACAAAGATTTTTTTTGTTCTTTTCTTCATTGGTATTCTCCTTTCTTTTATGTTATTTACATTTATAGCATAACATAAATAGTTAGGTATAACAACTGAATTTAATAATATTACATTACTGTTATTTTCTTATAAGTGGGTACTTATTTGTAAGTTTTTCTACTTCGTTTTTTACTTTAGCAATTACTTCTTCATTTTCATTACTTTTAAGTACCTCAGAGATCCATAGCGCTACTTGTTTAAATTCCGCTTCTTTAAATCCTCTTGTTGTCATAGCAGCACTTCCTAATCTAATTCCACTTGTTACAAAAGGCTTTTCTGTATCATTTGGAATAGTGTTTTTATTACATGTAATATTAGCTAAATCTAATAATCTTTCTGCTTTCTTACCACTAATTCCTATACTCTTTTTAACATCTACTAAGATTAAGTGATTATCACTTCCTCCAGTAACGATCCTAAAGCCTTCAGCGATTAATGTTTCAGCCATTATATGAGTATTCTTAATAACTTGTGAAGCATATTCTTTAAATTCTGGTTGTAATGCTTCACCAAAACATACTGCTTTAGCTGCTATAATATGCATTAAAGGTCCACCTTGCATACCTGGGAATACTTTCTTATCAATTATCGCCGCATATTTTTCTTTACACATTATTACTCCACCACGAGGGCCTCTTAATGTTTTATGTGTAGTAGTTGTTACAAAGTCAGCATAAGGGACTGGTGAAGGGTGAAGCCCTGCAGCTACTAATCCTGCAATATGAGCCATATCGACCATCAAGTAAGCTCCTACTTCATCTGCTATATCTCTAAACTTTTTAAAGTCAATGATTCTAGAATAAGCACTAGCTCCAGCTATAATTAATTTAGGTTTAGTAGCTAGTGCTACTTCTCTAACATTATCATAATCAATATATTCTGTAATAGGGTCTACTCCATAACTAACAAAGTTATATATAATTCCTGAGAAGTTCATTGGGTGTCCATGTGATAAATGTCCTCCACTAGATAAGTCCATTCCTAACACAGTATCTCCAGGTTCTAGTATAGCAAAATATACCCCCATATTAGCTTGTGATCCTGAATGAGGTTGGACATTTACATGTTCTGCATGAAACATCTCAGTTAATCTTTCTTTAGCTATATTCTCTATAACATCAACATTAACACAACCACCATAATATCTTTTAGCAGGATATCCTTCAGCGTACTTATTAGTTAATATACTACCAGCAGCTTCTAATACATCAGCCGAAACGAAGTTTTCTGAAGCTATCAACTCTATATTATTACACTGTCTAGTATACTCCTTATCAATTACCTCTTTAATTAATAAATCTTTCATCTTATTTTCTCCTCTTACTAGTTACTTCTAGTACATCTATAAATATTGTTATAGTTCAATATGTCTAATATCTTATATCTTATAGGTCTTATATGTCTTAAATGTCTTAAATGTCTTAAATGCAGTTCTAATATTTAATCTTCTAATTTACTTAATTTATTAATTCTAATAATGTGTCTTTCTCCATTAGAGAAGGGAGTTTCTAACCAAACTTTAACTATCGCCCTCATCATTTCTTCTCCAATAATACGTTGTCCCATAGCTAATACATTAGTATCATTATGTTCACGTGTTAGTTGTGCACTAAGTGTTTCAGAACAAAGGGCACATCTAACCCCCTTAACTTTATTAGCTGCAATACTTACACCAATTCCAGTTCCACATATAACGATTGCACGATCATTTTCTTTATTAGCTACAGATTTAGCTGCTGCTGATGCATAATCTGGATAATCACAAGATGATTTATCATAAGTACCAAAATCTTGGATTGTATGTCCTTGTTCAGCTAATTCTTTCTTAAGTATTTCTTTGTATTCTAATGCTCCATGGTCACATCCTAAAGCTATTTTCATATTAGTTCTCCTCTTTTCTTAATACTTTTTTAATATCTAGTTCACTGATAGTACCTTCTCTAATAATTCTAGGTTTATTAGTAGTAGCATCAATAATAGTAGAGGCTATTCCTAAACCACTCTTTCCTAGAACTATAGCATTTATTCTTCCATCTAGTTGTTCAATTACTTCATCAGAAGTAGTTCCTGTTTTTTGTCCACTTATATTAGCACTGGTTACTAGTAATGGTTTACCTACTGCTTTAATTAAAGCTAAAGTATATTCATCACTTGGCATTCTGACTCCTAATGTAGGTAAACCATTACTAATGTAGGAGGCTAAAGTTTCCTTCTTCTTTAAAATCAATGTACAAGCACCAGGCATAAAAGCATTCATTAAAGCTAACTGAATTTTACCAACTTCAGCTACTTCTTTTATGATAGCTAAATCAGCTATCATAAAAGGAATTGGTTTACCTTCATCTCTTGTTTTAGCTATCTTTAAATTATTTAAAGCTAACTCATTGTCATAGACTACTCCTAATCCATAAACGGTATCAGTAGGAAAAGCAACTACTTTTCCTTGCTTTAATAATTCAGCTGTTTCATTAATATTTCCTGCTTCTAGTCTTAGTGTTTTCATTGGCTACCTCTTTATCACTTTATAATTATAAGCCATTATATGAAAATTTCAAATATTATCTCTATAAATTATCTATTTATAAATTTTAAATAGATAATTATCTATTTAAACCAGCTAAATAAATCACTTAAAAAACTCTTAGGTTTAACTGTTGGTATACAATATTGTTGTTTATCTAAAGTTCCTTGTATTTTAGTACCTTTACCATCGCCTATAACAATTGTTAAATTATTATCTAATAAACGTACTGTAGAACCTTCAATTTCTTCAAAGATATCTAGATTATCTCTTATAATATCATCATAACTTTCTTTATCTAAACCATCTACCATTTCATTAAATATAGCCTGCATCTCCTTTTTAGTATCATAAACATTACCTATTTCTGAATCCATTTTTATAGTGAATTCTATATTGCTATAACTAGAAGCTATAGTAGGTAACGTTAAAACTAATAGCCATATACTAGCAAATATTAAGTATTTTTTCATTGTAATTCCTCCTATGTTAAAGGAATTATTCCCTAATATTTTCCAGTTATACAAAAAAAGATATTAGTTAGACTAATACCTTATGAATATAAATCAATAAAATCAATCTCATCTAGTAGGTGTACTGATACTGTTACATTATCTTCAAAGTATGTTTCAATATCTTTGTTAGCTAAAACATCCCACGATTCTCCAAAATGATTATGTAATAATATTTTATAGCATCCTGCTCCTTGTTTCTTTCTTTTTAACATATAACTTGTTATGCCATTGTTTTGTTGTTTTAATAATTCTTGCATGATTTCTAATGCATAATGATACTCAACGTCTAGCGCTACTATTTCATTATAATCATCAATCATATATTCTCCGTATTTTTGTAGAAAGATTGTATCTACAAGCATATATGCTTTATTTTCATACATTTTAGCATCATTAAACTCTTTTTCTTTTACGTCAAATATCCATTCTACTGGTAGTTTAAAGCTATCTATACTTAGTATCCATAGCGTTGAGGGAGTAGCAAACAATAGGTTCTTAAAGCATGTTGGAAACATTGATTCATTCTCTTTTGAATTATGATAGGTTAGGCGAATTGCATTCATCTTATCACTCCTTTATATTATAATAACATTTATTACTAACTTTACAAGTGCTTATGTAATCGTTTTCTTTTTTACTTAACTTCTTCCCATGAATCATCGCTTCCGGGTGTTGACTGTGTCCACCATTTAGCTTTATATGTTTTTCCATTTGCTTTGGCTGTTTGTCCACCTGTATAGGTTTGTGCTCCGCCTCCATTGCCTTCAGTTTCTTCCTTTGTTTCTTCCTGGGTTTCTTCCTGAGTTTCAGTATTAGTACCTTCACCTTTAACTTGGTTATCAACACCTTTAAAGAATTTACTTAATGATGTATTAGCACATATCTGTTTAGCTACTCCACTACTTGTTGTGTTTGTTTCTTCTTTAGTTTCTTCTTTAGTTTCTTCTTTAGTTGTTTCTTCTTTAGTTTCTTCTTTAGTTGTTTCTTTTTTAGTTTCAAGCTTTGTTTCAGTATTAGTACTTTCCCCTTTAGTTGCTACAGGTTTACCCTTACCTTCACCATATATTACTTGCCTATTAAGTTCATTACCTTTAGGGCTTAAATACTGCGCTAATTCTATACTAGTTATGTTCTTAGCATCTCCACCATTAAGTTTAAAGGTATAGCTAGCTCCTGGGGCAATAGTTTTAGCATCATATACTCCAGTTAAATCTATTACAGTGAACCCATCTTCGGTAGATACTTTGCCCGCTTGGTAATCTCCTGTTGATAATTTTGAACTTGTTTTAATATATAATTTAGGATACGAAACAGTCTTAGACATGATTTCTAATTCTTTCAATACTGCATCAGTTTCAGACATCTTCTCATTATTAGTTATAGTGATAGATAGAGCATTACCCGATCCTGATTCACTTGCAGTTGCTTTAATATCTGCACTAATATTTATAGGTGTATAAACTATAGGCTTAGCTGGTAGTTTTCCACTTCCAAATAGTGCTTCTTTTTGGGCACTTATAAGTACATCACGTTTTCCTTCATTCTTACCTACTTTATCTTGAGAAGCCATCCAAGATATCATACCACCAAGGTTCTTTTCTTTAACATATGCTGCTTTAGCTTGTACTGATTTTTCATTATCATAAGTAAACATTACTCCAGATTTAGCATCATACATATAAGGTGCTTTAGCTGTATCATCCCAATATTCTTTTATATCAGGATATGTTTTCTTAATTTTATCTAGACTTCCAAAAGCAAATACTCCACTTGCTCTTCCTCCATCTCCTGCTTTTAATGGTGCTTCATTTACAGCTCCAAAACTAGGTGTTTGGTCTGCATCTTTACTATTCTTGCTTGCTTTAGTAAATAATCCTGGTAGTTCCGAATTAGTTCCTTTTTCTACTTGGTTCCATCCTCGACTATAGAACGCACTACCTATAACAATCTTTTTAGAATCAGCGCCTTTATCAATTAAGTAATTAACTGTTTCATCAATTGAAAATTTAGAGTCTTTCATACTATCATTAGGGTTAGGATATAAGTTAGATTGATGTCCACTAGTTTCATCCCATGCTCCACGCATATCATAAGTCATAATATTAGCAAAATCTACAATCTTAAATAGTTCTTTTACATCTATTCCAGATTCTAATTTAGGTTGTCCAGCTGGTAATGCTACACTTACTTCATAAGTTTTACCTAAAGTTTTTCCTTGTTCATTAAGTGCTGTTTTTAATTCACTTAAAAATTTAATATAATTATCTTTATCTGCTTTAGATGATTTAGTTGTTCCTTCATCTTTATCATTATCTACTTTGTCTGGATCTCTTTTTTCTCCAGGGTATTCCCAATCTATATCTACAAAATCCATATTTGTATATTTAACATATGCTGCTAAGTTTTTAACAAACTTATTTCTTAATTTACTGTCTGCACATACTACTGAGAAGTCTCCTGATTTAGACCAGCCTCCTACCGATATTCCTATTTTCATATTTGGATTAGCAGCTCTTAATGCTATAAACGCATTAAGTATTCCTGCTTTACCACTTGACCATTCTACACCGCTTTCTCCTACTGGCGCAGCTATTGCAGCATCATGATCAGTAAATACTAGATTAGCATCAGCATCAAAGTCTAGGAACGCAAAATTTAAATGAGTTATTTGAGAAGCCGCTATATCTTTAGGGTAATAATTTCCTTGCCCTCCCCATATAGACCAATCTCCATAATATAATACATTTCTAGTATCACTTGAAGCTACTGTATTAACATCTAAATCACTACTATTTTCTCCATTACCACTAGATATAGGATCACTTGTTGGTTTATTAAATATTACTGCTAATAAAGTAAAAATTAGTCCAGCTATAACTATAACAATTATTGCATTTGTAACACTTAACAAATTACGTTTCTTTTTAACTACTATTCCATCCTTAGTAGTTTTAGTTTCTTTTGTATTAGCCTTATTAGCTTCTTTAATATCTTTTTCTGGTATAACGATTTCTTTTAGTTCATTTCCTTTTCTTTTTAACATGTTATTCCTCCATTTATTTCTATATTATAACATGTTTTTAGAAACAAATACTCACAATTATAGTAACAAATATAACACTATAGTATATTAGCATGTATAGCATCTCTTTTTCTATAGTATATTTTATCTTTGGCTTATGATAATTATAATAATCACTATTAATATAAATATAATATACTACTAATAATAATGTAGCTACTATAACTATTCCTTCAGATATAAGATTTGTATTAGCATAGAATGTAAAGTTTATTAAGCATCCTACTGCTCCACATAGCACACTTAAAAGATATAGTAATCTTAGATCTTTACTTTTTGCTTGTTCATATTCTTGCTCATAATGAATAATAGTCTTGAATCTTGTTATATAAAAGATTATTCCTAAATAAGCAAAGAACGTTCCTATCATACTTATCATATGAATCGCCTTGCCTTTCATTGTATTATTGTTTATTTATTCCCATTTCCTTACTTATATTATACTATTTTTAGTTGTAAAAAGACACCTTTAAGGGTGTCTTTGTTAAAGTTTATATATAGTGGTCAATTATTTTAATATTAATTATTTTTATAGTTTAATAATATAATTATTTATCTTTTATCTTTTCTAGATTATGTTTTATTATTACCATTCTATCTTTGTTTTCTAAGTCTTTTATGATTTGTATTTGATTGGTTGGGAAGTATTTACTTGCTAGTTCTTGGATTAGTTCTCCTTGTTGGTATCCTATTTCCATTATTAACAGTGCTTTATCGTTTATTACTTTTTTTATGTTTAGTAATAATTTTTCATATATGTCTAATCCTTGAATTCCAGCATATAGTGCTAGTTTTGGTTCGTATTTAGCTACACTATTTGTTAGTTTTTCTTTAGTTGCTATATATGGTGGATTTGCTACTAGTATGTCTAATTTAATGTTTCTTTCAATTAACGGTTCTAGTAAATCTCCTTTTAGAAAGGCTAGTGTTACATCGTTATTTGTCGCATTAGTGTGCGCTATATCTAGTGCTTCTTTACTTATATCACTTGCATATAAAAATAGATTGGGTAGTTCTTTTTTTAATGCTATTGCTATTGCTCCACTTCCTGTACACATATCACATACATAGGTATTTTCTTGTCCATGAAAATACCTATGGTATAGGTTAATAGTTTGTTCTACTAATTCTTCTGTTTCTCCTCTTGGTATCAATACATTAGAGTTTACATTAATTCGATTACCATAGAAGTATTGATATCCTAATATATGTTGGATTGGTTCATCTTGCATAGCCCTTAATAAATTCGTTTCGAATTTATTAAGTATAGTCTTTTCTACGTTTTGATCCATAATCATATATAGTTGGTGAGGTTCCATATTTAGTACATCTAGTAGTAATAGTTGTGCAGCATTTTCTGCTAGATCATTATTTTTTAATTTAGCATTAGCTTCCTCTAATAATTTCTTATAGGTTAACATTATTTATTTTCTTGTCCAGCAATCTTAGCTTTTTGATCAGCTTCTTGTAATGCTGTTACTATATCTTGCATTTTACCTTCCATTATACGGTCTAATTGTTGAATTGTTAAACCAATACGGTGGTCTGTTACTCTATTTTGTGGATAGTTATAGGTACGTATCTTTTCAGATCTATCTCCGGTTCCTATCTTATCTTTTCTTACTGCACCATTTTCTTCTTCAATTTTTCTTTGGTGGTCTTCATATAGTCTTGATCTTATTGTCATCATTGCTGTTGCTCTATTTTCATGTTGAGATCTACCGTCTTGACATTTAACTTGAATACCAGTAGGGATATGAACAATTCTAACAGCACTATCTGTTTTATTAATATGTTGTCCTCCAGCTCCACTAGCACGCATTGTTTCTACTTGTAGGTCTTTCATATTAATTTCAAAATCATCTTCTTCTACTTCTGGAGATACTAAAACAGTAGCAGTTGATGTATGTATTCTTCCTGCTGATTCTGTTTTAGGAACTCTTTGAACACGATGTGATCCAGATTCCCATTTTAATGTACCATAAGCATTTTCTCCTTTAACTAAAAAGGATACTAAGGCGAAACCTCCAGCTTCAGCTTCATTCATTTCAATAATTTCTATTTTCCAATTTTGTGATTCGGCATATCTTATATACATTCTATAAAGATCTCCAGCAAATATATTACCTTCGTCTCCACCTGCTGCTCCTCTAATTTCTACAATAGCATTACGATCATCAGTTGGATCCTTAGGTATTAAGCATAGTTCTAATTTAGCTAATAGTTCAGTTATTCTTGGTTCTAATTCATCTATTTCCATTTTAGCCATTTCTTTCAAATCTTTATCATCTTCATTTAATAATTGTTTAGCTTCTTCTAAATTAGTAGCAGCTGTTTTATATTCAGCATATATTTCTACTGGTTGTGCTAATGATGCTTGTTCTCTTCCTAATTTAGCTAATAACTTATTGTCACTAACTACATCTGGTTGCATCATTTGATCATTAATTTCATGGTAACGATCTACCATTCCTTCTAATCTTTCTATCATTATGCTCATATATCATTATCTCCTTTAGATTATTTATATTATAACAAAAAAATAAGAACTATACATAGTTCTTATTTCTTTATTACTTGTTCGTGCCGTATTTTTTGTTGAATTTTTCGATTCTACCTTGTGCAGCAGCGAAACGTTGTCTACCAGTATAGAATGGGTGACAATTAGAACATGTATCAACTTTTAATTCTTTAACTGTTGAACCTGTTTCAAATTCATTTCCACAAGTTGAACATTTAACCATTATGCGGTTATATTCTGGGTGTATTCCATCTTTCATATTTATCTCCTTCCGCCTTAAACTCAGTGTGAGTTCAAAGTAAGTGCCATACAATTATAGCATATTTATTTCAAATTACAATACCCTAAACTAAATTACTGAAATTCATCATAACTAGTTTTAATTCCTTCATATTTATCATTAAAATTAAAGCTTTGATAGTATTCTAGTTTAGTTCTTTCATCTAATTTCTTTGCGCCTTCAGCGCTTAGTGTTTTAACATACTTACCATTCTCTTTATAGTATTCTTTATGTATTACATCTATATTTTTCATAAAATCTTGTTCATATTGCATGAACTGATCTCCTTGATAGTTCATTACTTTAAAGGCTGTTGGCATCAATAGTGTTGGTGATATATCACTACCTTGCCCTTTAAAACTAACATTTAATGTATCTTGTGCACTAGCATTCCCCCATATTATATATGGTGTAGTATATCTAGTTTTCATTCCTTCAATGCTTTCATCAGTCTTTTGTCCTAAGAAGTTATAACCACTAAAGTCATCTCCTAATAATGGTCTATGGTCTCCAAATAATATAACTACGGTTGGTTCTTTTTGTGTTCTAAAATAATCTATTAGTTTCGTTAACTCATCATTAGTATGTTTAATTCCTGATAAATAATTATTAGTTATAACATATGGTAATTGTTCATAACTATCATCATTTATAATATATTCATCATCAGCTGTATCGTGTCCTGCATAAGGTCCATGGTTTTGATAGGTTACTGAAAAATTAAAGTACTTCTTGTTTGATTTAATAGCATTATTATATCCTTCTTTAATGTATGGAAAGAATGTTCCATCATCATAGCGAACATAGTTAGGATCCTTATTGAATGCATTTTCTTCATATAAAAATTTATCATAGCCTAAGAATCTATTTCCATTTTTACGATTATAGAACCAGCCTAGGCATGGATGCATTGCTTCTGTTGTATATCCTTGTTGTTTAAAATACCATGCTACTGAATTAACATTACTGTTTAGATTTGATGAATTACTAAAGGTATTTATAACATTTCGTTCTGTTGATATCGTTCCTCCAGCAAATACATTATCTACTAGATTGCCATGATAACTTTCTTCGTAAATATTGTCTAGGAATGCATATGTTTCTGGATTAAATTCAACTGTACTATTAGGTCTTAAATCTGTATAAGATTCAAGCATTATAGTTACTACATTAACTTTTCGATTATCCTCTATATCTTTAAACTCAAATTTATCTAATATCTCAGCCGCTTCTTTCTCATTGTAGTTTGATGGTGGTCTTGGTATTGCTTGATCTATACTTCTAACAAACGGATATATGAATCCTCTTACTTGATATTGTTGAGAATCTGAGAAAACGGCGATGCTTTCTTTATCTCCTAGTCTTGCATATAACTTATTGTCTAAATAGTATTCATTATAAGAATCAAAAGCAAACATTCCTAGTATAATTATTAATGGTATTCTTAAATATATAGATAACTGATCTTTACGACATCTTTTATATAATATATATCCAAATCCTATAAATAATAGAACACATATTACTTGAAATAGTGTTACATATACTGTATATTTCTTTGTCATTTCTATTGATTCATTAACTAATGCTACATCAGCAAATACAAATGGATCATCCCTTAATTGTAGTTTAGTTTTATTAATTATCGTTGTTATTAGTACTACAGCACAGGTAAAACCATAAGCTATATAAGGTCTACCGCTAAGTAAGTACACCATTAACATTAAAACTATTACTGGCATATAATTTAATAGTAATAATTCCATCGACATAAAATAAGTAACTATAACTTGAGGGTCTAAATTAGGACAAGCATTAATCAATGATATATAAGTAAGTATTGCACTTACAAATATAAACATAGCTATCGTAAATAAGACTTCTACAATAAATCTTAAATAGTAATGTATATCTAACTTCCTGATTCTTTTATCATTAGGCACTATAAATTTATTATTACAATTAGCTAATAATCTAGAATTATAATAGTCAAAGCCATTAACAACACTTTGTTCTTTGACAGCAAATAACCATTGTTGTTTAATAGATTTATAATTTATAAACTTGTTATTAGTAACATCATAGATGTTACCTATGTGAATATCTATTAGATATTCACTTAATATTGGGCTAAATATAATGCTTGGAGCATTATCAACAATTAAATCGTAGCGATGATTTCTTTTCATAATCATACGATTTAATTGATGCTTATGTTTAGCCCAATATATAACAAGTTTATTATCTAAAGATATAATATCTTTAAGATACTTATATTGTATTTTCATGTAGTTTTGTTCATTATACAGATGGAGCATAAATAAAATACTTACTAGTAGTCTTAGTGGTAAGTACTTTATTAGTCTAAATTCTTTTTTTAAGAAAAAGAAATATAGAGATTGGTTTATGTTTTTACTATATATTACTTTATTAAAACGTATGATATTTTTTTTCAATGCTTATTCTCCTATAACTGTATTATTATAGCATAATTTTATTACAATTATATATAAAAGATTACATCTCTAACATCTAGCAGATCAATTATTCTTATATTAAGGGCTATAGCTATTTTATACATATTATAGATAGATGGATTAGTTTGGCCTTTTTCCACTTTACATAAGAAATTGATATGAAGTCCTGTAAGATCTGACAGTTTAACTAAAGAAATATTTTGCTCTTTTCTAGCTGTTTTCATATTACAAGCAAAATCATATAGTACAGCATAGTTAGTTGATAGCATATTTATTTCTCCTTTTCATAGTCTTCGTCTAATAAATCTCGGACACTCATGTTTAAACCTTTAGCAATTTTTTCTAGAGATAGTAGCGATAAATTACGATTACCTATTTCTAAATCACGATAATATACTTCATTAATACTAGCTTTCTTACAAAGCTGTGCTCTTGTTAATCCACAAGATACCCGTTTATTTTTAATAATATTTCCCACTTTAAGTAAAAAATCTTTTTTTGTTAACATTGTATTACCTCTTTGTCTATTTTGATATTATATTCCTTTTATATAAAATAATAAATATTTATTTATTGAATTAACACAAATTTAACAAATAGCCTCGTTTTATTGAATTATTTACATTATAAAAGGCTATGGGATATCCATAGCCTAAGAGTTATTTCTTTTTCTTATTAAATTTATTAGCAGTTAAAGTATTAAATACTTCTTTCCAAGTCATTGGGTTTCCATATCTTAAAGTTCCCATACGATAGATTTTAGCAGCTAAGAATCCTACTAATATTACTGTAACAAATAAGATACTAGCAGATATAACAACTTCTAGAATAGAAGCAGTTCCCATTGCAGTTCTTAAGAACATTGTCATAAATGAACTAAAAGGAACATAAGAAGAAACGTTCAATAATAAACCATTAGGATCATCTAAAGAGAACATAGCTAGCATAAATGTCATAACATAAATTAACATAATAGGAGTTGATGCTTTACCACTATCTTCTACTTTAGAAACCATAGCTCCAGCACAACCAAACATAAACGCATATAGAAGATATCCTAGAACACCAAAGATAGCAAATGAACCCATAACTAACGGCGGTATATCAAATAAGAAATCTAACATATGATTTAGTGAATCAGCAGCAAAATGATAAGCAGCAAAAGCTGATATAAGTACTAAACCTATTTGGAATACACCAGCTATAGCACCAGCTAATACTTTACCAAATATTAAAGCATTAGGATTAGCACTAGTAATAAGCACCTCAATAGACTTATTTGATTTCTCATTAGTAACAGCAATAGAAACCTGTTGTCCATAGAATATTACAGCAGCATATAAAGCAAAGATTAATATATAAGTATACATAAAGTTAGAAGCACCATCAGTACCTAAAATAACCTTCTCACCAGTTACTTCAACATTATAAATAGCATTAACCTCATTATAATCATAACCTTTTTCATTTAATAAATTATAACGATTAATTGTAGACATTACAGACTTAAACATTTCAGAATTACTATCAGAAACACTTGAATTAACTACGTAATATTCAAACTGAGTATTACTCTTAACAATAAAACCACCTTCAGCAGTTTCATCTTTAACACTAGTTTCTAAAGCTTCTTTAGATTCAACAAACTTCCATTCAGTATCAGGCATTGCACCTTCAATAATCTTAGGATCAGTTATAACTTTGTTTTCATCATAAATAGCCATAATCTTCTTTTCTTCAGGATTATCATCACCTTTAAATGAACTAATAATAGTAGGAATAAACATAGAACCAACTATTAAAACACACATAAGAATAGTTGTTATAAGATAACCTTTGCTCTTAAAATAACTAGATAACTCAAACTTTAATACAGTTATAAATTGTTTCATATTAATCACCAGCCTTTGCTACGAAAATATCTGTTAATGAAGGTTCAAAGTCACCAAATTTATTAATCTCAATAGCATTCTTCATTAACAATGATAATACTTCATTCTTACTTAAATCATTAGTATTAATGATAAGTTCTTCACCATTATCACCAATAACATCTAACTTAGAGTTAGTTAAATCTTTAATCTTATTAGCTAACTCTTCTAGACCAAGGTTTTCACTACTAAGAATTACATAGTTCTTACCAGCAGTCTTTTTAATTTCTTTTAAATTACCACTTAAACAAACTTCACCTTTTTTAATAATAACTATTTCTTCACAGAATTCTTCTACATAAGACATCTGGTGAGAAGAGAAAATAACAATCTTATCTTCAGCTATAATTTCTTTAATAACATCCTTTAATATTTGAGAATTAACTGGATCTAAACCACTAAATGGTTCATCTAATATAACTATAGTAGGATCACATACTAAAGTTTGTACAATCTGAACCTTTTGTTGATTACCTTTAGATAAAGATTCTAATTTACGATCATAATATTCTTCAATACCTAGTTTCTTTAACCATTTATTAACGTTGTCTTTAGCAGCTTTAGCATCAAAACCTCTTAGCTGTGCCATATACATTAATTGATCACATACCTTCTTCTTAGGATATAAACCACGTTCTTCAGGTAAATAACCAATTTGATAATCATTAGGTATAAACTTCTTACCATCAACTAATATTTCTCCAGAATTAGCTTTAAATACATCCATTAATATTCTAATAGATGTAGATTTACCTGCACCATTTCTACCTAATAAACCTAAAGCTTTACCACTCTCTATCGAGAAAGAAATACCATGTAGCACTTCAGTTTCTCCAAAGGTTTTTCTCAAATCTTTTACTTCTAGTTTCATATTTATCTCCTTTGTTATTTTATATCTCTACGATATAAGTAATTAATAATAATATAGCTTATAATAAACATTACTATTCCTAGTAATGTTAAGCCTAAATAATCAGTATTAGTAACATTAAATATATTACCTAATAGAGTTGTTTTACTTGCTAACATAATAGGTGTAATACCACATATTAATGATAGAATAATTTTTGTATATTTATTCCTCATCAATGATAGGATAAATATAAAATTAAACACAATAGCTGATATAACAAATATTATATATACTGAATTTAGTAAATGTTTAAAGCCTAATGGTTCAATAAAGTTTAGAATCATAGCTACCATTATCAAACCCAATATTAAATAAATATATACTTTAATTAATGCAGTTAGTACTAGTATATTAATCTTTACAGGTTTTTCCTTTAAAAAATAATTGCTCTTAAATAGATTTCTACACATTAGCATTTGTATAACAGCTGAAGTAATCATACCCATATGAATAGGTCCATATATCATAAGTTCGCCTTTGTTACTAACGTTGAGCAATAGTACTTCAAATAGTGTCCAAAGAACTACCGTTATAAACGTTTTGGCATTAAACCCAACTCTATTTTTTTCATCGTAATCTAAAATTGATAAATAGAGACACTTTTTCATAATATCATTCCTTTCAATATATATAATTCTTTAAATATAATTTATAACCAATTGTTCTAGCTATAAGTACTGATACTATAGCAGCTAATCCTACAAATAATATAGTTAATTTAGGATCCCATATTAAATCTATTATTAGGAACATTAATATTCCATAATTAGTTGATGATTCATATGCTTGATAATAATTCATAACTATATAGCTTACTACTAAGAATAATACTAATAGTATTGCCTTAGTCATGTATCTAGCATTATCCTTAATAAAACTTACTAATAGTATTACATTGTTTATAGCTATTCCTACTAATACTAAAATAATAGAGTACATAATCGCTATGCCTATTGCGACATGATCAGAGAATATAAGAAACAATATACATACACTACCCATTAATATAGATACAATAAGATGATTCACATTTTGAGAAATAAATAAGATATTGAATTTTTCTTTAGATGTTAATGGTATCTGTTCAAAAGCTGGATCAACAGGACCATTAAACACCAAACTAAAATGAGCGATAGTTTCTGCCATATAAGCAATTACTAATACATCTATAAATGTATTGAATAATTTATTAAAAGCTAATAGTAAGGATAGCATAACGAATAACACTACACTTATTGAATTTCTACGTTTCTCATTGTTATTAAGAACTCTTTGCAATCTATTAAAGATTCTAAATGAATATTTCATCTTAGTCATTGTTTTTCTCACAATAATATAACATTATATCTTCTGTTGTTGCTAATTCTGTAGATATTTGAGCTATGCTATTGAAATAATCAACATCTGTAGTTAGGCCTTTAATCCCTAGACTAGTAGTATGATATCCAATAATATGTTCCTTAAACTCTGCTTTAAATATATTAGTTGGTATATTAACTATTCGATATTGATCAAGCATAATATCTTTTCCCATGCTGAACTTAATTTTACCTTGATCTATCAAAGTTATGTTATCACATATCTTATCTAAATCTGTTAAGATATGTGATGATATCAAGATAGAATGATTTTCATCTTGCATATAATCCATTAATAAATCAATAATTTGATTTCTTGCTATAGGATCAAGATTAGCTAATGGTTCATCTAAAATTAGTATATCTACATTTCTTGCTAATGCAGTGGCTATATTTAGTTTCTTTCTATTTCCTAAAGAATATTTAGCAACAGTTAGTTTATCATCATTTAGTTCTAATTCTTTACATAGTTTCTTAAAGATTTCAATATCAAATGTATCAAATAAATGAGGTAAAATTTTTATACATTTCTTGATTGTATAGTGATTTGGTAAATTAGTAGTGTCATTAATGTATCCTATTTTATTTTTCACTTCTACTTCATTACCGTACATTGGTTTTCCATCAAAAAGAATTTTTCCACTATCTTTTCTAATGAATGACATAATAGCATTAATAGTTGTTGTTTTACCAGCTCCATTACGTCCTATGAATCCCATAATAGTTCCTTTTTCTATTTTAAAGTTTACATCTACTAATTTAAATTTATCTTGAGTTAAATTTAAATTAGATATATCTAGTGCGTAGTTATCCATAATTACCTCCATTTATCATTTACAAGTTTAATAATATCATTTTTAGAAATATTGCATGTATTAGCATAACCTATAATTTCATCAACCATCTTCGATGCTTCAATAATATTAATTTCCTTGATTTTTTCTTCATCAATATATTTTACGTAACAGCCTTTACCTGGAATATTGATCACTATTCCTTCAGCTTCTAATTCTTCATAAGCTCGCTTAACTGTTACAATACCTATTTGAAGTTCTTTCGCCATTACTCTTATAGAAGGAAGTTGTTCCCCTTGAATAATAGTATTGTTTAATACATTTTGTTTAATTTGTACTCTTATCTGTTCATAGATAGGAACTTTTGAAAAGCTAGAAACATGTACATTCAATAGAACACCTCCGTTCTACTGTGATTATACAGTAGATACAGTGGGATATCAAGGGGGAATTTATATTTTTTTCATTGAAAAGATAGAAATGCCGATAAACAAGGCATATTACATCCAAAAATATATAAAAATTAGAGAATTTTGTTAGTTCAAATAAACTAACAAAGTGGATATAATAAAAAAATAAGCACTAGGGCTTATCTGTAGAAATATAATAAAAGATAAGAATAGCTCGAAAAACTAGCTAACAAAATTCTTCTTAATAGAATTAATCTGTTCAATTGAAAGACCACAATCCAAAAGATATTTTTCAGTTGAAGCGTAATTATCATAGATGAAATCTAAACAAGCAGAAATAGAAGATGGATCCGAATGCATAAGAGATAAATCAAAATTACTATTAGCCATATAGTTTCTAAGCTTAGGATTACTCATCAAATAAGTAAACGTAACCTCATAGTTAGAAATGATATCCGCAGAACTAACACCAACTAAAGATAATAACAACATAGAAACAATACCAGTACGATCCTTACCAGCAGAACAATGAAATAAAAGACAACCAGAAATAGGTTTTGCTAATTCAGACATGATAGAATTAACTAATGATTTATCCTTTAATAAATCTATGTAGAAATCTTTTAAGACTATATTTTTAGCATTCATAACATTATCAATAGTACCCTTCATAAAAGGAATATTAACATAAGTAATATTAGGCATGTCTTTAAGCTTATCAACATTATTCATAGTTTCACTTACACTTCTTAAATCAATAACTTTAGTAACACCATAATCTAAAAGTAATTTAATATCAGCATTAGTTAAAGTAGAAATATCATCTGAACGTAGATAACGATGATAATTAGTAGGCATACCATTAGCAGAAGCATAACCACCTAAATCCCTAACATTATAAGCATGTTCCAAAGGCAATCTGTTATAATTAATCATTTAAAACCTCCATTTGCGTTACGCAATTTATTCTTAAAAGTTTGAGTCAATAATTCCATAGAAAGCATAGTGATGAATATAACTACTATTATAGTAGATATAGCAGGATAATTAAACTGCATAATAGCTTTATTAAGTAAGTAACCAACACCACCAACACCAACCATACCTAAAGAAATACCCTCAGCTATGTTATTTTCAAAACGCATAGCAATCCAAGCAATAATCTTAGGTAAAGATTCAGAAACAATACCAAACAAAGCAACACTAAGCCAAGGAGCACCAGTAGACTTAATAGCCTCAATATGATCAAAACCATCCTCCTCTAAAGAAGCAGCAAAACTTTTACTAAGATAACCAACAGTCGGGAAAATTAAACCAATCATACCACCAGTATTACCAAAACCAATACTAGCAACAACCATTAAAACCCAAACAATAGCAGGTACAGCCCTAATGAGAGCAACTAAATTCTTAATAACTACTGCTAAATATTTATTAGGAGCTAAATTAGAAGCAGAGAAAATAGCTAAGACAAACGATATAACAGTACCTAAAGTTAAAGCACTAAAAGCTAAAGTAATAGAAACTAAAGTCTCCCTTAAAATATTAGGAATTAAAGAAACATCAAATACTAACATTCTATTAATGACTGTAGGAATATTACTTAAACGCATGATGAACTTAGTAAGATCTAAATCTAAAAGATATATACTACCTAAGAATATTATAGTAGCAATAACTATAAATAATAAGTATTTTAAAGACTGATGATTCTTATTAATTTTAATATTAGTTGAATTCATAGTTTTCTCCTAACCTAATTTAGTTCTTATTTTATTAGTTATATATTCAGTTAATAGAACAATAATAACTACTATAATAATTATAGAACAGGCTTCCCTATATTTAAATAATTTAATATTTGTTTGAATCAATAAACCAATTCCACCAGCTCCTACCATACCTAAGATTGTAGATGCTCTAATGTTTATTTCAAAAGCAAAGAGAGTCCAATTTACTAAACTTGGTATCATATTAGGTAATAATCCATGAAACATTAGTTGTCCATAATTAGCACCTGATGCAATAAGTGCTTCTAATTTAGAGTGTGCTACTTCATTAATACTGTCTGAATAGGATCTTGATAAGAACCCAATAGTAGCTACAATTAGTGCTAATAATCCAACTATTTCACCTATTCCAAAAGCATACACTAATAAAGATGCCCAAACTAATATAGGTATATTTCTTATAAAAGATATTATTGCTCTAGTTATAATTCTTAATGGAATAATTGGATTAGAGACTTCTGACATCAATAACCCACATAATAATGATAATGCTGTTGAAATATAGGTAGCTACTATTGCAAATAATACAGTATCTATAACCGCTGGTATGTAAGTACCTATATTTGAGAAGTCAGGCCATAAAAATTTATTAATGAAGAAACTAATAAAGTTAGGCAATCCTAATAATGCATCAGTCACTTTAATATTTAAAAAGATAAAAGCTAATGCTTGCAGTAATATAATTACTATTAAGAGGATTAATTTAGGGCTAACTCTCGTTCTTGTATATGATAGATTTAATGTTTCTTCCATTACAATAGCCCTTCTTTTAGTTTAAATTTTGGTGTTTCTGTTGCTTTTGTTTGCGGTATTAGATTTTCTTCAGGAAGATACATTTGTTCTTCTCTACCTTTGTAGATATAAGATATCATTTTTTCATCTAAGCATTCAGGTTTACCATCAAATACTATTTGCCCTTCTTTTATTCCAATAATTCTAGTTGCATACTTCTTCGCAAAATCTATTTGGTGCAGATTAACAATGCATGTTAATTCTCTATCCTTTACAATGGTACTTAATGTATCCATTATTAGAGTAGCACTACTTGGATCTAACGAAGCTATAGGTTCATCTGCTAAGAGCAATTTTGGATTTTGGATTACTGCTCTGCATATTCCTACCCTTTGCATTTGACCTCCACTTAACTCATCAGCTCTTTTATATATTTGATCCTCTAATCCTACCTGTTTAAGTAGCTTATAAGCTTCCATAATATCTTCTTTAGCATAGCGTCCTAATATACTGTCTATGAATTTCATATAACCTAATCTTCCGTGTAAAACATTTTTTATAACATTAGTTCTGCTTACTAAATTGTAGTTTTGAAATATCATTCCTATTTGACTTCTGCATTTTCTTAGTTCCTTACCTTTTAGGTTTTCAATATGTTTATCATTAAATATAATTTCTCCGCTATTTGGATCTATCATTCGATTAATGCATCTAATAAAGGTTGATTTCCCGGCTCCACTTGGCCCTATTACAACAATGAATTCTCCCTTGTTTATGCTTACACTAAGATCGTTCAAAGCATGTGTTTGATTATTATAAATCTTGTTTACTTGTTTTAGTCTTAGTATTTCTGCGCTCATTTTATTTTCCTCCCATATCTATTTTTAGAGTTTCTAATAGTTCTTTAGCTGGTGCATATGCTTCTTCTTTTACATCTACAAAACGAATATCTTTATTTCCGTGTATAGTTTTGAAGTAGTTCTCATCTTTGTATTGTAAATAGAATTCTTTAATTTTTTCCTTTAAATCTGTTGGTAAATCACTTCTTATGACATACGCTGGATTGGGTATTGTTTCTGTTTCTCCTATTACTTTTACATCAGTAGATTTTATTACGCCAGCTTCTTCCATTTTTTTGATAGTAGCCCCCGCTACTGCAGCACCATCATAGTCTCCCATTGTTACTCCTATTACTGATGAATCATGTTTACCTGAGAAAGCTACTGTGCTAAAGAAATAATTGCTTTGTTCTAATTGATCTACATCTAATTTTAATTTATTAACTAGCATAGATTTAGGGTATAGATATCCTGAACTTGATGCTTGATCTACGAACGCGAAGCTTTTGCCTTTCAGTTCTTCTATTTTCGTAATTGGGCTATCCCCTTTTACTATAAACTTTGTTCTGTATTCTGCATCCATTGGTGTAGAGACTAATAGTTCAGCTCCAGCTCTTTCTTTTGCTTGAAAGTAGCTCATTGGAGATACTAGCATTACATCTACTTTTTTAGATGCCATAGCTTCTATTCCTACTGTGTAGTCATTTCCTTCCATTTCTTCTACAGGTATTCCAATATATGCTGACATTGCTTTTACAAAATCAGCATGTTTAGTTCCTGCATCAGGATTATTTTCATTTGGCATTTGCACTACCACTAGTTTTTCTGGCCATCCATTTTCATTTTCCTTTTTAGCGTTACATCCACTTAATCCAATAATACTTATAATACATGTTATTACTAATATCAGTTTTTTCATTTTATTTACCGTCCTTTTTGGTACGGATATAATTTATCATTAATTTATTTCATTAACGTTTCAATAAAGTTAAAAAACCGTAAATTAAAATTAACGGTTCCTTAACAATACAAAATAATTCATATGAGAGAGAAGCGAAATAGCATTTAGATATAGGTGTTAATAACAAAAAAATAAGCATACGCTTATTTTCTTCGCATTTTCATCACTATTAATAATAAAGTTTAATTTCTTCCATCAATGTATCCTTTAAATTATTAAATCCATCATCTTCTTTATAATTATACATAGGAGATAAAGCTAATAAATTAATAAAGCAAAAAGAATTAGTATAGGCATCATCATCAGGATAAATTGCATAAACATTACTTACAGCACCTTTTATCGGTTTAGTTTTAGGAGATGTTGCATACCAGAAATTAGTATAATCACGAAGTTGAGTAAACACTGGAGTATCACCCGCTTCACTATAAATAGAATGAAGTCTACGACACTTTACTTCATAAATTATTGAATTAACAAAATTATCATCTACATATATCATTACAATAATATCAGGGCGATTAGAACTACTATTCTGATTCACCAAAGTATCATTCTGATTCTCATCACATAAAGGAACTGTCTTATCATAAATAATTCTAACACGAATATTATCCTTAACATAATTAAACTCTTGTTCCTGATGAAACTGAATTAAATCATTAGCAGAAACATTATCAATGTTAACAAAACCATCTTCCATGAGGATTCTAAATAGTAATATTAAAACATAAATTTCATATAATTCATAAGTAGCTCTAAAACGAAAACCACTTATAGCATTCTTATCATTAGAAAAATTAGTATTGATATTATTATAAAAATCCATTATTCTTTTATAATGAATATTACTCATAGTTTTAGGTGTTTGTATAACAGTATAATTATCATTAATATTGCTTAACCAAGTTTCGTTCAAAATAAATTGAAACGATCTTCTCATAAGGTTCACATCATTACGCTTAGTTATCATTATATCTAGTTTATCCTTAATAGATTGATACTTGGCATTCTTATTTAGATATTCAGTATATGTTTTATCTCTAAAATATTTACTTAATTTAGTGTCATTGGGTTCATACTTACTTTTTGCTAGTTTTAGTTCATCTTCAGCTATCATCATTCTTGTTTGTTCTTCATCTATAGTTCTTTGAAAATATTCCTCAATACGATTAAGTTTGACGTTAATCTTATTTATTGTAGATTTTAGAACTTGATTTTCTTTATTCTGTAGTGTTGGCATTGATCTAAATACAGGAGCCTTGAGTGATGTAAAGGCTTCTATATTCTTTCTTATCTTTCTTATCTCTTGTTTAAGTGTTGGTTTTCCAGCTCTATGAGTTAATACCTCAGCTTTAACAAGTTCTTCAATTGGATTTTTAGTTATATAATTAAGTTCTTGTAAAATCATTTCTTTATTATTCACGATTTTTTCAAATAAAGGAAGATATGAACTACTAGATGTATCTATTATACCTTTACCTTTTTGTTTAGAAAATATATCTAATTCTAAGCCTTTAGAAAAATCACTAACAATGTCTCTAATATTAGTTACATTATCGCTTAAAGCCGAAGAAGTAACCTTGAATAAATAGTTAATACTTGTATTGTCTTTATCTATTCTAAATGAATATGTTTCAGGTAGAAATGTAATGTCCATCTCATTGGAACGACTATGATCATAGTCATTGAAAATTACTAATTCTTTATTTTTAAGCTTTATTATTTCTCCGATACTATTCTCGATTGTTAGAATATTATCACAAGGTGATTCAAACCCTAATTCAATATAATCATATTCTGAAAAACTAAAGATAACAGTATTGGTTAATTTATTGTCTAAATAGTAATCAAATGACAAGGGGTTTTCCTTGCCTTTAAATATACGAATACTATCTTGTATAGCCATAAACTAATAAATCCTTCGCTTTAGCATTTATAGCTGCTTTACAATTAGCAAAATCACTAACATCACTATAGCTAGAAAATAATTCATTTATAGAACTATTAGTTGGTTCTTCTTTAAGATTAGAACAAGTTCCTACTAAAGGAGCTAAGATTGTTTCTGGCCCAGATAGCTTCTTCATTACAGTTTGTTTAAGTACTAAATCAAACGCATGACTACGATCTATTAATAGTTCTCCATCACTATTAATCGGTATATTATTAATGTAAGTTCCTATGTTTTTAATAACTCTAAACGATACTCCTTTTTGTTCATCATAAATAGAAATAGCTTCATGTAATAAATCTAGAAATTCTATTTCACGTTGGCTAAATGCTTCTATTGGATTTTTAGCAGATTTCCATGTTTTATTAAACATCTTTGAACCAGTACAAACGTTCATCAGTTTAATATCTTTTAGTTCTTTTTTATTATGTTGATTATAGAAGTCACTGAATTTCTTTTTCTTTAAGTTTATAACAAAAGAACGGTCTAATAAACGGTCTGATATGTCTTTAGTAGTTTCATCTAAGTTTATAGTTCCAATAAAGATAATGTTATCATAGATTTGTATTTGAGCTGGATAGTCTTTTTTATTTTTACATTCTGTTGCTTGAGAATATAGGGTCAATCTTCTATCATTAGATTTTTTTTCTAAAATTGATATAAATGGTGAGAACCAATATTCTATTTGAGATAAATTCATTTCATCAAAGATTACCATAAACATTTTATCTGTGTTATTTTGGGCTCTTAATAGGAGATCTACTAACTGAGTCGCAGCTGGTGTATACATTCCATTATTTGGATTTAAATATCCTAGCACATCTTCTGGTTCTGTATATGATGGACTAATGGGTAAAAAGAGTAGATCATTATTACTTTCTTTTAGATTTAGCATTTGAGCATACTGTAATGCTAATTGTGTTTTACCTGTTCCGGACATACCTGCAAGTATTGTTAATGGTGTACTTTTAATACAGACGTGTAGATTGTCTATATCTTCATCATCATAGCAAAGATTAGATGCAGTAATATTATATTTAAGATCTTCTAACATTTTAAATTCTTGATTATTTACGTCTAACACTATTAATCGTTCTTCTTCCACTTGTTTTTTATCATTGTTTACTATTAATCCATCTTTCTTTTCTATTGTTTCGCCTTCAACTGCTATTTCTCTTAATTTTTCTTCATCTATAAAAACAATGTCTTGGTATCCAGTAGGGCCTCTTTGTGCATAGTTTTCTTTTAATTCTATTGGGTATCGAACAACTTTAGTATAATCTTCGCATTTCCAACTGTTTATATCTTCATGGTTTGCATTCCATTTAGGTGCTTGGTATAAATAATTTTCACATAAAATGTATTCCAAATTATTATATAAATCACCCGGGAAATGGCTTAATGTAAAATATTCTTTCTTTATAAGTTTATTTTCAAATACTTCTTTCGTTAAATTAATTTTAGGTATAGCCTTATATATCGTATTAATATCTGTTCCTAGTGGAATAGGTCTACTTTCTATTATGATTAAATTCTTATGGTATAGTTGTTCATTAGCACTACTTGCTAAATCTGGTAAAAAGAAGATGTATTTATCTTGATAAAAGTCTTTAAATTCTTGCATTCTATCCTCTACTAAAGTTCCTCTATTTCCACCTCGGTCATAATCTACTGGTAGCTGGTTTGATAATTGATGTTGATCTAGACCTTGATAAATGTCAGAAGTAAAGAGTGCCTTATTACGTCGTATCACTTTTGGTTCATCACATAATAAATCAATATCGAATAGCATTACATGATCAGCATTTTTCATTGGGAATACTCCATTGTAACGCAATCTACCTATCATTAAGCAATTATCTTCAGCTTGTTCTAATGTATTCTCAATTTCGTATAGTTCCATATTATTTCTTCTCCTTTAGAATCATTAATGAATACTGGATAAATATTATTTCTTTAAATTTTTTATAATTATTATTTATAGTTGTTGGATACTTTAATTCATCTAATGAATGAATTAAAGTATTTAAGTCTATGTCTTTCTTTAATTGTTTTTCTAAACATACTTTTAATATATTGTTATCTAAAGACTTAATGTCTTGTTCAATAATATTGAGTAATGCTTTGTTATCGATAACTTTCCTACTACTTGAGGTAGTAGGGATGGTAGTTGTTGAGTTAGTTGTTATGTTAGTTGCTTTAACTAATTTCTTTTCTACTGACTCTAGTTGTTTCGTTAACTTACTATTACTTGCTTTTAGTTTAGCTATTTCTTCTGAGTATTTCTTTTCTTTATTTTTATATTCAGTCTTTAATTCATTATTTTCAGTTGTTAATTTATCGTTAGATTTCTTAAGTTCTTCATTAGATATCTTATCAATTAACTCTGTGTCTCCTATACCTAAGATTTTTATATATATTGCTTTACTAAAGTGTAAACGTTTAGGGTCATACGCAGCTATCATAGTAGCTTTGTCTTCATCTAATAATTCACCTTTATCATAGTGTTTAGAAATATCTTTACTAATAGACTTAAGAACAGATTGTAATTCTAAAGCTACAATAGAGATAATCTTATCCCTCAATCCAGTCTTATTACGTTTAATTAGTATTTCTTTACAATATATTTCTCTTACTGTTTCTGCTTTAACAGACTCTGGTCTAAAACCCGCTATACCTTTAGCCGATGAATAAATTTTATGCTTAAATAAAGGAGTAGATAGTGCTACAACAGGCAATGAATTTATAATAGATTTAATATCATCATCACTTAAAGCATCAAATTTTAGTATAGACTTAGACATTAAGCAACACTCCAATCATTATAATCAGAAATGAAACTATTCTTTAAATTATTTATATCATAAAAAGACTCATTATAATCTTTAATATTATAATAATCTAATCTTGTTATATAAATCTCTTTGTTTTCGATCAAATAATAAAATAGAAAATCATCTTTTTTGAATTCAGATAAATCATTTAATTCATATTTTATATTTCCTTTTGTCAGATCATTATAAGCTTCAAAGTCTGTTTCATACGTTGTATTATTAATTTTCATAATAATAGTTGTTTTATCCATATCAAATAGTTCATAATCCATACTTAACACATACTTATTAGTTGATGAATTAAATAATAATTTGGGATAAAAAGATATTCTTTTTTTAGTCATTTTAGTTCCTCCTAATGCTATTGCATTTTATTAAAATCTTGATTAATTCAATTTTACCTATATTTCATGTTATCCCTCTTTTCATTTTTAGTATAACACTGCTTATTACACTATACATGTAATAAAAAAGAACTTATAAAGTTCTTTTTATTGTTTTCTTCAAATTTTTATTATTTCTTTAATTGTTTAAATGAACTGCTTTTCCTAATTTTAAATATCCCTATAATACTTATCAACATAATACTCAACATTAGATTATAATTAGTACTTATACCTGTATCAGGTACTCCTGGTGTTAATGGTGTTACTGGTGTTACTGGTGTTACTGGATCTACTGGTTTTGGTAGTATAGGTTTACTATTCTTTTTAGTAGTAAAGTTAGCAGTAGCTGTTCCATTCTTACTTACTATAGATAGCGTATGAGTACCTGTGCTTAATCCATTTAAATAACTCTTCTTTAATGTTAGGATCGTACTACCACTAACTAATTCATAATTACTTTTATCCACATCTTTACCATCAACCATTGCTTTTATAAAATCTTGTAATTTAGCATCAGATCTAAATATAGCATCGTTACCTTCAACTATTGTTTGGTTATTGCCTTCACTCATGGTTGGTGCCTTAATCCTTAAATCATTTATAGCTTTATTTATATCATTAGCATACTTATCTACTGTTGCTTGTTCAGTAATCTTTAAATCTCTTACTACAGCATTAACAATAGCATTAAGAGAATTTACACTAGTAGTACTATATATACTTAAATCTTTAGGTATAGAACTTATAGCTGTATCTACACCAGTATAATCAGCTTTCTTAACTCTTAAATGTAGTTCTTTAGCAGCATTACTACTATCTTCTTTAAGAGGTAATCCATCTATAGTAAATATACTATCATATAATGAAGTAGTATTTGATGGTCTACGATACTCAGAAGTACTAACCTTATAATTATTAACCTCTTCTAAATTCTTATCAAGAACAATAAGATCATTCCTAGGCAGCGTAATTGCTTGTTCTTTATGTGCATAAACAGGAGTAAAGCCATCAGCTTTGATATAAATATCAGAATTTAAAATACTAAGGAGACCTTTAATATCAATTCCAGATCCATACGTAACATTTAAAATAAGATTACTATCAATTATATCTACTCTTTGATCCCCTTTAATAGCAGCTTGATCACACTTTAATTTAATGCTAGAATTCTTTATAGTGACATGGCCACCACCAATTCCCATTGTAGAAACTGCTTCAAGAGTATCAAAATTACATTCATCAATAAGCAAATTATAAGATGATACAATTACACCCATATTCCATAAACCAACAACATTTATATCAGTATTATATAATGTTGATAATTCATCAGAATCAGAATATGATGCCATAGCAGAATGTACTCTTTGAAAGTTTATAGAACTATCTCTAATATTGAAATAACTATTTTCTGCAATAAGTCCATTTAAGAATGATTCAACATGTATAGTACCCTTATTTATAGTAAGCGTCTTATCACAATAAATAGCAGTACCACCCAATGAATTTTTACCCATTAAATTAATATTAGTATTACTTATATTTAAATCACCAGATACACTAATAGCATTCGTTTCACGTTCATTATAACTAGTATTGATACATAGATTACCTGTTCCTTCAATATTAACTGAGATATTAGATTTTATTGCACTCTGTTCACCAGTAGTCGTTATAGAATTATTACCAGATAATATTATATTTATTTTATCAGTTGGATTTCCACTTATCTCTAAAACTGTTTTAATAGGATTACTTTGTGTTAAATTAACATTATCTAAAGTTAATGTATTATTAGTTTTGTCAAATACTATTTTTCCATCGCCTATTTTAGTATCTCCTTCATTTATAGAAACTCCATTATAGAGAATATTAATAGTAGAAGCATTAACATTCAATGGTACTAATCCTATAGTAAATATAAATATTATGATTAAAGATAAGAGAGTATTCTTCAATTTAATTTTATTCATATCGTTCTCCTTAACTATTCTATAGTTATATTATTCTTTTCTATTAATTACTTTTACTATTCCTATACTGCTTATAAACATTAAACTTAATATTAAATTATAGTAAGTATTAATGCTAGTATCAGGTACTCCTGGTGTTACTGGTGTTACTGGATCTACTGGTTTTGGTAGTATAGGTTTACTATTCTTTTTAGTAGTAAAGTTAGCAGTAGCTGTTCCATTCTTACTTACTATAGATAGCGTATGAGTACCTGTGCTTAATCCATTTAAATAACTCTTCTTTAATGTTAGGATCGTACTACCACTAACTAATTCATAATTACTTTTATCCACATCTTTACCATCAACCATTGCTTTTATAAAATCTTGTAATTTAGCATCAGATCTAAATATAGCATCGTTACCTTCAACTATTGTTTGGTTATTGCCTTCACTCATGGTTGGTGCCTTAATCCTTAAATCATTTATAGCTTTATTTATATCATTAGCATACTTATCTACTGTTGCTTGTTCAGTAATCTTTAAATCTCTTACTACAGCATTAACAATAGCATTAAGAGAATTTACACTAGTAGTACTATATATACTTAAATCTTTAGGTATAGAACTTATAGCTGTATCTACACCAGTATAATCAGCTTTCTTAACTCTTAAATGTAGTTCTTTAGCAGCATTAGAGAAATCAAATTCTAAAGGTAAACCATTAAGAGTAAATACACTATTATAGGTTGAATTACTAATGTTTGTAATATCATAATCAGAAGTATAAACTTTATAATTATTAATCTCTTCTAAATTCTTATCAAGAACAATAAGATTGTTTCTAGGTAAAGTTTTATCTTGTAATTTATAAGCCCAAATAGCAGTAACATCATTATTATTAGTCTTTAAATATATTTCTGAATTAGTAATATTAATTAAATCTTCAGACTTAATAACATTATCTAAAATAGAAGTTAAACTAACATTACTGTCAGCTATATTTAGGTTACCTCTTGTAAATAATGAAATACCTCTACTATTTAATTCTATATTAGAATTATTTATGATATCAATATTATTACCAATTACTCCTAACCTAAGTAATGTATTAGATAGATTTATATTACACTGTTTAATTACTAAATCTTTGCATTCAATTAGAACATTCATTCTCTTTGTTTCATTAACATTAATCGTTGTATTTGATAATGTTGTTGGTAAATATCTAAGGATTCCAGAATATAAGCCTTCATTTACATCTTTAAAGTTTATAGTACTATCATTAATAGTAGTAGATCCATACTCATTTTGAATACCTACATTAGATGACTCTATATTAATAGTACTATTATTTACAGTAAGCATACTTAAACATTTTAATGCTTCTCCTTTATTTATATTTGTTCCTTTAAGATTTATATTAGTATTAGATATATTTAGATTTTCAACTACTGCTATCGCATTTAAACTATTAATAGTTAGATTACCTGGGCCTTCAAAATTAATAGATATAGATGCATCTAAGCCATATTGGTTAGACGTTATAAAGTTATTGCCTATTAACTTAATAGTTAATAGCTCATCTGAATTACCTAATATACTTAAACAAGGCCATTCAGTATTACCTTGTAAATTAACATTATCTAAAGTTAATATATTATTAGTAGAATCAAAGATTATATTACCTTCTCCTACTTTAGTAGTACCTTCTTTTATAGGATTATTATCATACTTAATTACTATAGAAGAAGCATTAACATTTACAGGTAATAGTCCTACTAATACTATAATTAAAGATAAGAGAGTTTTCTTTAATTTAGTTATATTCATATTGTTCTCCTAAACTATATAATAGTTATATTTACATCTTATTACTTATATTTTATAAATACAAGGTAAAGTACTTTTTATATAATAAGTAGTAATTATAATATATAAATAAAAAACCATTGAGTATTAGTCAATGGTTTTTATTAATATAAAGATTTAAGTATTGCTCCACCAATTAGCATTAATAATCCTAATGTTAAAAGAATGACTGCTCTAATTCTTACAAGTAGATCAAGTTTTTTCATAAAGCCCTCCTAAATAATAAATCCAAATTATTATATATTATTTTAAATATTAGTTCAATATACATAATTATATTATTTTTTATAAGATTTATATGCTTTTAGGGTCAAATAACAATAAAAATACTACGTTTTATCATTATATTTATTTTTTTTTGCATTTAGTGTATTATATTATTAAAAAATTTGTTATAATTAAATAGTTATTAAAGCGAAATTATCATCAAAATATGAAGTTGTATACGCATCCCCCCGCTGTACATCTTCCTCCTTTCAGGACTGCTATTATATGCTTTAATAATATACAATATGTAATAATAGCATACTTAACAAAAGACCCTCCCCCATTGGGTCTTTTGTTTATTCTTTTTAGATAAATATATTAGTTAAATCTAATTTTTTTTATAAATATAACTATTTCTTTATAGTAAAGTTAGTAGTAACAATACCGTTTTTACTTACTATACTTATATTATGGTTTCCTGCACAAAGAGTAGATAAATAATTCTTATTAAGTGTTATTATAGTACTTCCACTTATTACTGTATAGTTAGTAATATCTATATCATTACCATCTATACTTACTTTAATAAAGTCATTAATATTAGCATTAGATTTAAATACTGCATTATTACCTTCTTTTATAGTTTGGTTATTAACATCTATAATATTAGGTAATATAGGTACTAGCTTTAAGTTATTTATAACTATTTGTATATTAGTAGCATACTTATCTACTATAAGTTGTTCAGTAATATTCTTATCTCTTATAACATCTTTTTTAGCCATGCTAAGAGCTTTTAGACTAGCATCTGTATAAATACTTAAATCTTTAAGTATACTGTTTATAATAGCATCTACAGCACTATAATCAGCATTCTTAATTAAATACTAATTTTATTAGAACCATCATTAGTAATACTTTCATTACTACCTATAAAATAAGTATAATATACATCACAACTAGGAGTACTATTATTAACTATCTTTAAATTACCTTTAGTAGTTATATTACTATTAAGAAATATATTAGTAGGAGTAGGATCACCTTCTTAATTACTTTCCTAGAATATACCATTACTACTAGCCTCTATAGTACTATCCATAATATCTAATGTACCACCAGTTGAAATAGCACCAATATCAAAATCAGTAGTAACAACATTTAAATCACTATCTTTAATAATCATAGTATCATTAGAAGATATCCCATCTCCTTTAGTATTAAGATTTATAATACTATCATTATTAATATCTAAATTATAAGAACTAATACCAGATGATAAACTATTATCTAAAGCATAATAATAGAATTATTAAATGTTATATACCCATCTGTACTCATAATATTATAATAAGATTCATTAAATCTAAAATTACTACTATCTATATTAGTTTTAACTTTATATAAAATGATATTATTCATTATATTTTCTATATTTATATTAGAGTTATTTATATTTAAGTCTTTATAAGCTGTATATATTCAATATGTATATCCGTATTGGAATTCTCCTATACCTTTAATATCTAAATATATATCTTTAATATTTAAGTTTGTATGTAAGGCTCTTATTCCATAGAATGGTTCTATTGAATTTTCTATATTTATATTTAATTTACTTGTTTTATCTTTTGTTCCCATAATGTTTAATTTATCTGTTGTTATATCTATTCCATATCTTTCAGTGTTTGGTTGGTTTATTGTTATCGTATTTATTCCTTTTATTTTTATGGTTAGTGTTCCTTCTATTGTTCCACTTATTCCTGTATTGGTTTTACATTTGATATTAACAATGTTTAGTTCTAGTGTTTTATTAATTTTATCATACTTAGCATATCCTCCATTAGCGTACTCTATCTTATGGACTGTTTTAGTTATAATATCTTCTCCTTCTATCAATAAACTATCTCCATTACTTACTTTAACTTGTATAGATATTAAACTAACTGAAGAATAAATAATAAAGTTATAGAAAAGAGATTTTTCTTTAATCTTATTATATTCTTCATAATGTTCTCCTTGATTAATATATTATATTAATAACTTTAGTTTACATCTTATAAATTCCCCTTTCAATTAGTATCTATTTTTATATATTCATTAGTATAATTAATACATACCTAACCTTATAAAAGAAGTGCACTCTCTTGGAGTGCACATATACTTTAGTTTTCTTTTAGTTGTTTAATTATTATTACTCCACTTAGTAGCATAATACTTAATAGCATATAACTATCATTAGTTATACCTGTACTAGGTGCTTTAGGTTTACTACTCTTCTTTATAGTAAAGTTAGCAGTAGCAGTACCATTTTTACTTACTATACTTATTTTATGGTTACCTTCACTTAGAGTAGCTATATAATTCTTATTAAGTTTTATTATAGTACTTCCACTTGTAGCAGTATAGTTAGTACTATCTAAATCTTTACCATCTACACTTACTTTAATAAAGTCATTAATATTAGCATTAGATCTAAATATTCCTTCAGAACCTTCTGTTATAGTTTGGTTATTACCATCTATAATAGTAGGTGCTACTGTCAATAGTTCTAGGTTACCTATAGCTGCTAGTATATCTTTAGCATATTGGTCTACTAATGTTTGTTCAGTTTTATTTTTACCTATTCCAACAGCAGTTATAGCGTCCACAAGTCTATTTACGCTAGTTTCTGTATAAATAGTTAAATCATTTGGCATGCTGTTTATGGCTGCTATAACAGTACTATAATCAGCGTCTTTAATATATATCTTAACTACATTAGAAGCATTGACTGCTGCTCTAGCAAGTTCCTTTTCAGTGTTAGGTATGAAAGACGAAAAATACACCACATCAGTACTATTTCCATTATTGACTAGTTTTAAATCATCTTCAATAGCTAAATTACTATTTAATATTATACTAGTAGGTGTAGGATCTCCAGCAATAATAGAATTTTGTACCATTATAGCACCCATATCTTTACTACTAGCATCTATCGTACTATCTTTAATATCTATTAATCCACTTGAGGCAATTGCACTAGCACTCGATTCAAATGTTTCAACTTTAATAGCGCTATCGATAATACTTACTTTATCTGCTGTAATACATTCTTTTCTACATTTAAGGTTAATCTTAGACCCATTATTAATATTTAAATCAGTAACATTAAACCCCACTCTAAGAGAGCTTCCTAATGCATTAATAGTTGAATTATTAACATTCACATCAAATTTCGAAGGATTGTCCACTCTAAATATATCGGCTGATGGTTTATTTGATTCATGATTTAATAAACTATCTTTTAATAATAAAGATGAATCAACTCCCCATATATTATGATTAACATCATTGAATTTTAGAGTGCTATTATTTATAGTTGCTTTACTTGAAGCAAGATTAAGACCCGTTTTTAAATTACTAAAGTTTAATTTAGAATTACTTATATTTAAGTCATTACCATTAGTATTTATACCATAAGATCCACCAGAAAACATAGTATTCTTATTAAAATTTATTGAACATCCAATATTTTTCAAGTTAATAGTTCCTTGAGAAGAGTTAATGCCAAGGAAACTCCCTCTAGAATCATATCTATCAATTAACAAGAATGAAGTAGATGAATCAGTTCCATTAATATTAAGTTCAGGCGTTTGAACATTTATACCACTAGTAGATTCAGGCCCTGACCCGTAATAATATATGCGGTTACTACCTTTAACATTAATCGATAGTGAACCGGATACAGTACCCGATATTCCAGCAGCAATATTTGTTCCACATACAATATCTGCATTATTTAACTCGAGTGTCTTTGTAGCTATATCATACTTAGCATATCCTCCATTACTGTATTCTATCTTATGTTCTGTCTTAGTAATAATATCTACTCCACCTATTAATAAACTATCTCCATTAGCACCTTTTACTGATGTAGGTAGTAAACTAAAAGTAAGAATAAACACTAAAATTAAAGATAAGAGAGTTTTCTTTAATCTAATTATATTATTCATAATGTCCTCCTTGATTAATATATTCTATTAATACCTTTAGTTTACATCATATAAATTCCCCTTTCAATTACTATCTATGTTTATATATTCATTAGTATAATTAATACATACATAACCTTATAAAAGAAGTGCACTTCTAGAAAGTGCACTTCATCTTTAGTTTTCTTTTAGTTGTTTAATTATTATTACTCCACTTAGTAGCATAATACTTAATACCATATATCTATCATTAATTATACCTGTACTAGGTGCTTTAGGTTTACCACTCTTCTTTATAGTGAAGTTAGCAGTAGCAGTTCAGTTTTTAATCAAACTATCAAGATAACTATTCTTTAATGTTATGATAGTACTTAAAATGTTCTACCAAATCATAGGATCACCTTTATAGCATCATCACAACATATTGATTGGCATAACCCACAGTTAAGGCAATATTCTATACAGATTTTTGGTTTATTATCTTCTTCTATAATTATAGCATCATATTCACATACATCCATACAGCTCATACAACCAGTACACTTTTCTTTATCTATGTTCATTTTATTATACTACTTTCTTTACTTCTATAATTCTTACATTTTTAGTATATCACTATTTATTCATAGCTTCACAATAAAAAGAATTATCTATGTTAAGAATCAATTAAAAAGTATAAAACTGTACATTCTTACTTTAACATTGATGCTTTCTTTGGGTTTGCCCTTCTTATATCCATATTTATTATGATGTTCTCTATCTTATTGTTTTTGAATTCTATACTTCATATTCAAATCATCCTATCGCTTTACATCATCATCCCCATCCTTACTAAGCCCTCAAGTAATGACCACGAACAACCCCTGTTACAAGCCACTCCTTCTATAACAAACCATACCTCATCTCTACTTAGAACTTCCAATATATTTTCATCAACTGATATCCTACCCATATATAATCTTTCTAAATCAGTCATTTTTGCTAATTCATCTTCAATCATATATATATCTCCTTTTAGCCATTCGGCTATAATTGTTCTTTCGAGTTAAATAAATTCATTCGACATCACTTCCGCTTCTTAAAAGCATTTGCAGAATGATCTTGCGTTTTCATAGGTTGATTTAAAATGATCTTCGAGTTATCTTTACCTTATATCAAATTGTACGTTATGTATAAATAATAGGAGCACCATTTTTATAACATCATATTCAATTACATCAATACAGGTCATACACCCAGTACTTTTTTCTTTACCTGTATCTAATTACTAATACATCTTCATATTAATCCAGCTAAATTAAATTAATAGATTCAATGTATAACAAGTCTATTGCAGACGATTGAGTATAAATAACAATCATTCCAGGTCTCTTCGACTATATAGACTTTGTTATTCTCATCTATCTTTATACTATCGGATTTACATTGGCATATGCAACGCCACACTTAGTACATTTTTCTTGGTCTATATGAATATTAATACATACCTTTCTTTAATATTTTGTACTTCCAATTTTCATGGTAGCTTAGTCTATTTACTAGATAATTATTAAAATGAATTTCCTTCGTCAATAGCATCATTAGACAAACATCAATACATGCCAAACATTCAACACAATCAAAAATTTCTATGTATACTTTATTATTTTCATCTAGTCTAATTGCATTGTTTTGACATCCCTCTATACAAGAACCACAACCACTACACTTGTCTTGATCTATATGCATATTGTTCAAATCCTCTCTTTATTACTTTACTTCTACATACTTATGTTATCAAGTAAATATCTATATAACTGAAACCGTTTACTATATAATTTAACCAAATATAATTGTTTTAAATGTAATAATCTATCTTATATTAAAATCATTAGATATTAAAAAATCACTTTTAATTCATCTTTCTTTAATCCTAAATTATAAAATTCAATATTGACTATTTTACCAAGTTCTTCTAACTTAGCATTAATATTCATATTTTTCTTATCAGAATCCTGTCTGACAAATGTTATATAGGATATAACTAAGATTTCTTCAATAACATAGTATAAGGATTGATAACATGTGTTCCAAAACTTAATCTATCTGAAATATAATTAGTATGGCCAACAGTCATATCTGGAGCTCACTCATATAATTAAAGAAATCCTGCCTGAATCGTTGGGAATTATTTGATTCTTTTCAGATAAAATATCAATCTTTCTTATTTAAAATACTTAAATATGCGCTCTTTAGAGCCTTTATATTGGTACCAACGTCATTTACAATTCTTGCATTAATCTGCGCATTATACCCAATCTTTTTACTCAATTCTGTATTATTTAAAAGTTTAACAACATAAAATGCCAACATATAATATTCCATATGTGGATAGGTGAAACCATCAACCCCATGCTCAATTCTTTGAGCAACTCCTCCAACATATGAAGATACAACTGGAACCCCTAAAATTTTCGCCTCACTAACAGAATTAGACTCATTTTCAACAATCGACGGTGAAACAAAAACATTCGCTTTTAAAAATTCTTCTTTCATTGTCATTTCGTCAATATTCCCTAAAAAAACAATTGTATCTTCAAGTTTAAGTTTTTTTATCGTTTTCTTGATATAATTACCATACCTTGTCTGTAACAAAGTACCCTTAAGTCCCTTGATATAAGGCAAATCTCCAGAAACGCGAACCTTAATATCAGGTATTTCTTTTTTTATAATCGCTAAAGATTTTAACAACAGATGAAACCCTTTTATAGGATAACTGGATTGACTAACAAAAATAGAGTGTTTATTACATTTTTCATAAAGCCATTCCCCCGTATAAAAAGCATCACGTAAAATTTCATTAACACAGTAATAACTTCTATTATTATTATGAAGAAATGTAACTGCTTCATCCCAATTAGTTCTACCTATAATATTTTGGGTCTCTTTTAAACAGTTTATTTCTAGCTTGCCTCTCTTTTCAAATTTTCTAACTTGTAGCATGATACTATCTCTTCGTATTATGTCTCTAATTGTTGGTATCATTTTAACATTTAATGGTATGCCTTCAAGATAATGGTATGAACACAAGCTAGTTAGTCCTTGTATCGAAATAACATTTTTTGTGGTTTTCGAACATGCGCGCAAAGCAGATAGTGAGTGACCAAACTCTGTTCCATGAATATGAACAATATCAGGCTGAAAATCCCTGTAAACTTCTTTAAATAAATCAGTGGTGCCCGAACTGAACTCACTGTTCTTATTTTTATCAAAGGGTAAAACATAATATTTGATTCCGTTTTTTTTAAATTTTTCAATATTAGTAATACTTTTATTTAAATTACATATTCCAAGTTCTATTGATTCATCGCGAATTAATGCCCCTGAAAGCCCTAAAAGCCATCCGCCATAACAAGCAGAATTTAGATTCAATTCGCTTACAACATCAGGAAAACTGATATTAACAACCCAAAGTATTTTCATATTTATCTCCTATCATTTGTTAAAATGTTTAATTTTTTTATATAATACATTCAACGGTTGCAACTTGATTTTAATTATGAGTAATTTACTCAGATGCAGTTTATATTTTTTTATTAATTTCTTGAAATCTAATTTCTCCATATCTTTTTGGAATTCAAAATAATTGGAAGGAATATTCCTCCCTTTAACCAATCTAGGATTTCCTGTAATTGCTAAATTCTTTTCGTGTTCATTTAGCAATTTATATTCTATAACATTTTGTTTATAGAGTAATTTCTCTGCTTTGTCACCATTTACAATGATAAGAGAAAGTCCATTTTCATCTATCACTTCACTCGAGCAGCCCCAATAATCTCCTAATGTAAAATCAGCTTCAGTTGAATATAAATACTTACACTTAAAGCAATTTTCACTAATATTAAGACATTTAGAGTAAGCTATTCCAAACGAAGTCTGTCCTAGCAATTTTAAAAGTTGCTTTTCTTTATTAACGAATTTAATTTTTATATTAGCGTTAGACCACCCTTCTATTTCTTTCCCTCTAAAATTAATTGCTTCAACCTTTTCTTTATATTTAGTCTCTAAGTAATTAATATAGTTATTATAAAACTTGACACTTGAAACTCCATGGCAAATCAATTGACAAGTAATTAGATTAGAATAATCTTTCTTTAGAAATACCTTTAATCCAAATAATTGACATGGTAACCCAGTAAAAAGGACTAAAACACCTCTTTCTAAATCAGATTTGACTTTCATGAAAATATCCCCCAGAAAACTTTGGACATATTTCGACCCTTTAATTTCCTCTATATCATTCATTTTATCTATTCTAATTGTCTTGACCTTTAAATCAGAATAAGCTGCACCATAAACAACTCCACCCTTGCCTATAACTATTTTTGCTAGACCAGATGAAACTCCACCAGAAGCAGATGATTTCTGCTCATAAAGGTTCTTATTCTTTGCACTGAAGAATTTATTAGCCAGCAATGAATCGCTCCCACTACTATTTCCAGAAGAAACAATACTACACGCATTATAACACAAATTACACTTCAAACAAGTCTCATCATTGATAACTGCCTCATAAAATCCTTTATCATTCAATTTAATACTTGCAGATCCATTTGGGCAAACATTAGAACACGCACTACAACCTAAGCATTGTGTTTCATTAATTAGTTTCATAATCAGTTAGCCCATTCAATATAAAATCTTTTGAATCATAATAAAGTTCTTTTAAGCACTTATTTGCAAATGTATAATCAATTGGATCACCATTAATTTCATTCTCTAACACCCTGCTTTCTAAATTGAATGAAAGAAGTAAATCTGTTAGTCTATTCCCCCTACTCTCATTGATATAAATATCCATTTCTTTATTTAGAATTATAGATAAACATGTACCATGAAAAGAATTTGTAACAACTCTTTCTGAATAGTATATCATTTCAACCAATTCATTCGGTGAAGGAATATAACAATTGTCGCCATGCTTTAAACATCCGTATTTCCATACCTCAATTACTTGAAAAGCAGATTTCTCCGCAAATTCATAAACCATTTTTTTTATCACATCATTATTATCAAGTTGATATAACAATATGTACTTAAAATTAAATCTATTTTTTTTCACTGTGCTAATCCAAGCCTCTCTATCAAGTAAAAAAACAGGATCACACACGACCTTAGCTCGTCTCTTATTGAAATCATTAAGATAATTTAAGGTTGATTTTTCTCTAATACTCAAGTAACGATAATTTCTCAACAGCAAATTGAATTCGTCATTTTCATCATTCTTTATAATTTTTCCTGTACTACCTGCATATGCCATAGTATTATTTTTATTATTCTTATTCATGAAAAGAATATCGTCAAATTTGATAGTTATCTCATTATTCCATATTTGATCACTTCCTGCAATAAAGAAGGAATCTATATCTAGTTTTTCTAAATCTTTTATATCACGGACTTCTTCTGAACAGGTAATAAATCTTTTTCTAAAAAAATTGAATTTTTTATTATACACTACCTTATTTTTTAAAACTAAAATATTCTTGACTAAGCCTTTGATAATTCTTAAATGGTTATAGCCGTCTAGATTGATAAGACGGTTATATTCATCGAAATATGGTGGAATATAATTTATTACCTTTGCATTGTAGCCCTCATCTAAAAGAAACTTATGCAAAGCATAAG
The DNA here is from genome assembly GCA_036639955.1 of Erysipelotrichaceae bacterium. Lineage (GTDB taxonomy): Bacteria > Bacillota_I > Bacilli_A > Erysipelotrichales > Erysipelotrichaceae > JAVWHP01. The sequence continues at coordinate 6,966 of JAVWHP010000003.1, read as the reverse complement.
TTTGTAACAACGCACCTAGGCTCTTAGAATTTTGAAACGTTACAGTATATACATTTTTTATTTTACTCATATTTCTCTCCTATTAGATTTAAATCATTTCTAATTTCATCAAATCTCTGCTTTACAAATTTTAGCATACTTTCTATGTCATAGTTCTTTATTATTTTTGAATAAGCCAAATTACGAGAAGCTTGTGGATCATTAACTAAATCATAGAATTCAGTAACTACCCCGTTAGAAAACTCATTATTCACTTTACATTCATAAACAAGCAAACAATCATTGTTTCTAACTCCCAAATAAATTGCTTTATCTAATAAATCTGGACAGCCAGGTCCTGCATACTCTATTGGCGCATAAATTCTACTAGAATTCATCATATCTCTACCTTTATTAGAATTAGACTTTATACCAACTGAAGAATAAATAGTTGCTTGTAAGTCCACACTGGAATGTATTCCATGATTGACAATCCTTTTAGATTTACTATTAAAAATTATAAGTGGAACATTATAATTTTCTTTATAGAAATTATTCACAAAGTTTTCTCGCACAGGCAGATTAGTGTAAGAATAGCCATGATCTGCTGTGATAATTATCTCTGTATTTTCTAAAACACCAATTTTTTTTAAATTATTAAAAAATCGTTCAATTGAATAATCCATATATCTCAAACTGAAATCATAACAAATATCACCTTTAAAATTACTATTTAAACTCTGTTTATATTTTTTTAAAACTGCAAATTCTTCATCAATTAGAGTTTTAATATGGCTATCATAAGAAAAATATGTACTCTTATAATGACAATCATCGAGATGTATTTTACAGAAAAAAGGTTTATCCTTATTTCTTTTCTTCAAGCATTCAATATAGAAATCAAACGTTGAATTGGCAGATGGCATTGCTTTCCCTATAGTATTACCATTTTGAAAATCAAATAATCTTGATTTCTTTCTAGTAATAGAATAATTCAATAATAATTTTACTGATTTTTTTAAATGTTCTTTACTTCTTGTTTTCAATGCAATGCTTAATAAATTAATAAATTTCTTAAACTCAAACTTATTATTTTTACTATTTTGCATAATTTCAAATTCTGAACATTCATTCAAAAATTCGCCATACTTTCCCTTTGCATATTTAAACCATATTTCCGAGTTTATTACTTTGCTCTGTTCTACAATTGTATTAATTTTCTTTAATTTATGATTTTCGTAAGAAGTTAACATTTCATCTAAATATTTAATTTTGTCATTTACAAATATTTCTTTTTCTTCTTCTAATTCATTAATGGTCTTTATTAAATCAATTTGTTCGTATTCCTTTTCTTCAATGAAATCCAATCTTTCACTGTGTTCAGCAATATCAGAAAAAAAACCGATACATGAATTGAAAAACAATTCAATATTTTTTGTTAAAACATAATAATCATACTTTTTGAGTTTCTTCCACTCCTTCTTCTCAATATAATACTTTAATCTATATTCAAATACAATGCCTAAATCGAATCCTTGTAAATAGAAACCATTAGTTATTTCTGGCATATTATTAATAACATAATTATTTGGATGGAAAGCATGATAAGTATCATATCCATTATCATAAAATGTTTTAAAAATATTGCTTTTAGTATCTAAAAATTTGTTCGCATAGCCATTATTGTTTAATGTATATTGTCCAGCAACAATGGCCATAAGTGCAGCTTCTGTAAATGGCCCCTGAGAGTATACATTTTCGTATGTTACTGCTTCATTTTTAATTTTATTAAGAAATGGCATCGGACACTTTTTATAATTTTGTTCCTTTGTACTCTCATTATATATAGAATCCATTACAATTAAGATAACATTTTTTTTCATTTTCTTCTCCTAACTATATCAAAAATCTTTTCTATTAAATTTAGAAAACACTGATCCTTCATTAAATATAATACTATAAAATAGTAAGTTGAACATAAAATAATTCCTACAATTGAACTTATAATTACACTATCTATCATCTGACGAACGATATAGCATATCGGAATAAACAATAAACAAATTAATATATACTTTAACACTGTTTTACTGAATATTTTCACCTTCAATTTCAATTTAATTCTACTATATATATATAATGATGCCACTACAACTGACTCTGCAATTAATGTAACTATGGTAGCATTTAATGGTGATAAACAATTCGTATTAACTAAAACAAACAACCCAATGCAATTTATTATCCCACCCAATAAAAACAATTTCATTAAATCATTATGTTTATTTTTAATGTACATAACTTGATGACCGTATATATATTCAAAAGAAGCAATTATCTTATACAATGAAGCACCAATAAGTACAGGATATGCTGGTCCATATTGAACACCACCATATATAATCATTATATTTTCAGCTAGACTGGCCATACCTAAAAATACAGGAATTGCGAACAAAAAATAAACAGATGTCGTCTTTTCCAAAATGTTTTCATAAGCTGGTTCATTTTTCCCACTGAAAAATGACAATTTTGGAATGGAAACAACGATAATAGATGACAATAATACAAATATTGTATTCACAATGTAATTAGGTATATGATAAAAAGATACATCTACATATGAACCAAATTTGCTAATAACAACTTTATCTAATTGACCATAAAGATAATTAATATTTATTATCAACATCATTACTACTAATGGTCCTATATGTTTAATAATACTGACCTTCTTAAAACTAAATTCGATATTCTTTTTAACAAATATAAAACTCACTAAATTATTAATAAGTAAAGACATAGAAAGTAAAAAGGTATAAAGAACAACATCATTACTATCCTTAACAAATATAAATAACGCAATAACATATATTGATCTTATTATAACTGTTTTCATTGTTATAAACTTATAATTTTCTAATCCTTCATTTACCCATTCTATATTAAATGCATTAGCTATGAAATTAATTACTAAAACTAGATAGAGCGCTATAAATTGAGCATCAACTGCAAAAACAACATAAATAACGAATACACCTACAACAAGAACATTTGATATTATACTTATAACAAATAAGCTACTGAAAATTTCACTCTTTTTCTCTGAATTATTTTGTGCTCTTCCTATTTCTCTAATTCCATAATTATATATACCGAAGCTAGCAAAAATCAAGAAAATAGATAAATCAGCATTAGCCGAATTAAATACACCATAAGCGGTTAATGAAAATATCCTAGAAACATACATTCCAGTCATAATAGGAACTAACGTATTAAACACATTAAGTATAATCCTGTAGACACCATTCTTAAGCATGATAGTATGCCTCTTTGGTTTTACACACATAGTGAGCAAAAATAATCATAACAAATATATAGGGGGTTGTAAATCCATCAACTAGACACATACAAATTAATATATCTGCATAATAAATAATATCCCATTTATTTTGTTTAAAACATTTAGCCATAATTCTAACCAAGTAAGTAATAAATAATGAAGCTCCAATGAAGCCACAATCAATAAGCAAGCTTATAAAAGCATTATGTGGAACCATATTTACTAGATATTGATTAATATTAATGAAATAATTATAAGAAGAACTCAAATACTCAGTCATCCCTATGCCTAATAAATTAAATCTTTCAACAGATAAATCAATAGCAAACAACCACAAGTCAGTTCTTCCAGATCCATGATCTGTTAGCAAAGAATATATATCAATTAACCTACTGTCCTTTACAATTAAAACAATAAGCAATATTGAAATGATTGATAAGAAGAAGTAAATTTTTCTTTTATTAATAAGTAAAAATTTCTTTAACTTATTTTTATTCTTTAGCTCAACTATTTTTTTTGATATAAACCATATAGCTGTTAAACAGTAAACTAACAACAGTGTCCTTGTTTGCATTTTAAAAATCACAAACAACCCTAAAACAAAGTCCACAATAACTATTTTCGTAAAAATATTATTGAATTTACCAATATAACAATCTAACATATTGTATCCTAGTAACAAAGGAACTAATAAATATAGCGTTTGATAATTAGGATGGAATTTTTTGCCTAGAAAGAAAAAATCCATTCGATTGAAATCGCCAACAAAATAAATTTTAATAAACAAACACATCAACACCATGCAACTTATTACCAACCCTGATTTAATAACAAATTGCATTTTTTCTTCATCTAATGTGTATGAAGTAAATACTATTATTGATAAAATCGTAATGGTATATGCACTAAACGTACTAAATGAAAAAGCGTTAAGCCTGAACAAATTCAAACCTAATATTAATAAGACACCTACCAATAATATATTGTTTAATGATAGTATTTCATGAAAATGGACATTTCTGAACCTATCAAATAAACTTATTGTGAAATACACTATCAGTAAATATTTAGTAACATCTCCGAATTCTGTTTCTGGAATTACAGGATTTAGAAAACAGTTAAGAAATAATATAATCGCTATAATATTACAAATTTTTTTTAATTTAATATTAGACATTTATACTATCTCCTTTCATTCCATATACAAAAGCTAAAATATTTTTTGCTTGTATAATACAATTCTTATTGCTAATTACATATTTTTTTGCATTTAAGCCTTTAATATTAGAGTCTTCTTCATTTACTACATTGAGTAATACCTCTGCAATAGATTTTTTATCCTCTTTATCCAACAAATATAAAAACGGATAGTATTCAATAGGCATCCCTTGCATCTTTGTTGTTACAGTTGGAGTACCTGATAACATATACTCCAATATTTTAGAAGGAAACGAATATTTGCTAAATTCCTCCGTTGTAGGTCTGGGATTAATCAAAACTGCTGCCTCCTGCTGTTTCAAAATTATTTCCTTATTAAGAAGAGTGCCACAATATTTTACATTCGGTAAACTTCTCTTTCTAATTTGTTCAACATAATCTCCATTTCCATATATATTAAGTTCTAGTTTGTCACCTATCAACTCAAATGCATCTATTAAAGTTTTAATTCCATATTTTTCATAAACGCCACCTGTATAAAGACAAACATTTGATTTTGCTTTAACCTTCTCTTTCGGTAAAGTAATATCAACATCACAAATTCCCTCCATAACCAAATATGGCTTTTTTGGCAATTTATCCATCATATACTTTGTCATTACTATATAGCTATCATATCTATTAATAATAAATTTATTGATTCTACTGGTAATTCCTTTACTAATAAACATTGGCAAATCAGTTACTATTGCAACTGACCTCATTCTTTTTATTTTTGCGGCAAGCAAAGCTGCAAATGCAATAGTTATACATAGAGAATCACAAATCAACACATCATCTTTCTTCATTGACATTGCTTTAACAAACGTTGTAATAAAATTAGACGCTAATTTTATTATTCTATTTTCATGATATGTAAGGTAGAAAAAACTACTATTTCCATCTTCAATGTTTTCCAATTTAAACCTTCTTCTTTTCATTTTGAATTTAGAAACTGGAATACTCGATATACATCTAACCTTAACTTCATTTAGTGATAATCCCTTAATGATTAATGAATTAAACTTCTGAGCTTGTTGTTCTAAAGGAAATAACGATAAATCATATAAACGGCTAAATGATTTTTCATCACATGTTTTACTCACATAAACTATTTCCATATAAGCTAATACCTCCTGATAATTCCTTCAAATGTTAAAACCAAGTTACTTTTCAATATAGCCAGAAAGTTTCCTTTCAAATATATCTATATCATTCTTTATCTTCTGTACTGCCTTCGTTCTACCCTTGTTAAAGGCTAAACTGTCAAAGGTAGAGCAATAAGTGGATACTTCATTCAAAATTGTCTGACTTGTATGTTCAATAGAAATTCCAAGATTGTATTTTTCCACTAATGTTGACAAATAAGTGCCTTTAGAAACTAATATAGGTTTTCCATAGATTAAGCAATCATAGAACTTATTTGGAACTAAAGTAGTTGTTTTAAGACTTGAAGTTCCATACACAGCGTTCACTATATTTATATCTTTATACATTTCAAATTTCTCTTGTGAATCGTATTTTCCTTTAAATACTACATTGTATTTAGAATTGTTAGAAACATGTGATTTTAAATACGTGCATGTATCATGAATGCCCTGATATAGAAAAGAAAAGTCTTCTTTTGGCAGTGCTTTTATTAAAGCAACATTCTCTCTCTCGTAATCTACGATACCAAAATATCCAATTTTCACTTTATCAGGTATTGTTACCTTTTCATATTTGACACCTTTTAGAAGAAATTCATCACAATTGTGATTCAAAATAATCTTTTCGCTTGGCTCTAGCCATTGTAGAAAACCTTGGGAAGAAATACTAGTAAAATAAGAGTCATTAACAATTTTATTAATTTCTTTCCTATATGCCATATTTCCTTCATGAGTAAAGTCTCTAATATCAAAGATGTAATTATTCTTATAGTTTTTCTGTAAGTAGTTGCCAATAAGAAAAGCAGGAATAGATGTCAGGACAATTAATTTATCATACTTTCTTTTTCTCAATAAGTTTAGAACATATTTTCTCCATTTAATAAAAGCGATTGCTTTATTTAGTTTAGAATTTGTAACTTTTTTTGAAAAATAATAAACGTTTTCCGCATCTTTTTTTTTCCCAGTTCTGTCAAATAGTATAGAATCGAACTCTATATTTTTCTTTTGAAGTTTATGTTTATACTCAGTATAATAAGGCATTACATATTCATCGTTAAATCCAATTATACACATTTTCATTTTACTTTCTCCATACTGTCTTATTAACTATATCATAATAACTTTGAATAATCTTAACAACTTTTACAGATACATTTGTATCTGCATAATCTTCTGCAATAACTTGTTCCTCTTTGTTATGAAACATTGAAACAGCTAATTCAACAGACTGTTCGATTGTTTCACTACTAATACCACCAATTACAACAGTTCCTTTATCAAGAACTTCAGGTCTCTCCG
>JAVWHP010000002.1:0-195965 GCA_036639955.1 Erysipelotrichaceae bacterium | reverse complement strand
TGCTTCTATCCATAATTTTATCTCATAATTCCACTTTCTACTTGCAATTCAGGAATTATTAGACAATTCATATAACTAAATTTTGAAAAGATATATTTAAATAATGTTAAATATGATATAATAATGACAGTAAATAAATCATCAAAAGACAAATACACAATGATAGTAGGAGGATACACATGTTTTTAAAACGAATAGAAGTACAGGGTTTTAAATCATTTGCAGATAAATCAATTATAACATTTGACTCAAATGTTATTGGAATAGTTGGACCAAATGGATGTGGTAAAAGTAATATTAATGATGCCATAAGATGGACTTTAGGAGAACAAAGTGCAAAAACTTTAAGAGCAGAATCAATGAGCGATTTAGTTTTTTCAGGTAGTCAATCAAGAAAAGCTGTTAATTTAGCAGAAGTTACTTTAGTTTTTGATAACTCTAAACATATTATGAAAGTTGAGTTTGATGAAGTAGAAATCACAAGAAGAATTCATCGAGTAAGTGGAGAATCGGAATACCTTATAAATAAAACGCCATGTCGTTTAAAAGATATAACTGATATGATGCTAGATACTGGATTAGGTAAGAATTCATTATCATTTATATCTCAAGGAGATGTAGCCTCTTTTTCTGACGCAAGACCTGAAGATAGAAGATCTATCTTTGAAGAAGCAGCGGGAGTAGCTAAGTACAAGAAAAGAAAAGTTGAATCAGTAAATAAATTAAATAGAACGGATGATAATCTATCTAGAGCAGAAGATATAATAAGTGAATTAGAAAGACAGGTATTACCATTAAAAAGACAAGCAGAAAAAGCAAAGAAGTATATTGATAAAAAAGAACAATTAGAGACAATTGAAATCAGTGTAATTGTTGATGAAATAGAAAAATTAAATAAAGAAGCTATAAAATTAGAAGAACAATCATTTGATTTAGAAGGTAAAGCGGCTATATGTGATACTTCTATTACTCTAAATGATAATGGAATGAGTGAATTAAGAACAACGATGAGTGCCCTAGACATTGAAATTAATACATTACAGGGCAAATTAATGAAAAAGGTAGAAGAAGTTACTAATCTAAGTACTAGAAAAGCGGAACAAGATGAGAAGTTCAAGCACTTGATGGAATATGCTACAGATCAAGAGAAACTTCCAGGTTTAAAGAAAAAACTAACAGCAGTAGAGTATGAGTATGAAGCATTAAAAGCAACATTAGATGGAGCTGAAACAGATTTAGAATTAGAAAAAGAAAAAGAAAAACAAAATGATGAGTTATATGAAGCAGCTAAAACTAATGCAACACAAGCATTAGAACTTTATAATAAGTTAGCTAATAGACAAGAACTATTAAATAAGCTTATCCAACAACCATTTAATCACCAACAAGGAGTTAAAGCTATTATTGAAGCAAAGAGTTCATTGAACGGTATAATGGGAGTTGTATCACAAGTGTTAGTACCAAAAGATGGATATGAAGATGCTATATCTAACGCACTTGGAGGATCTTTATACCATATAGTTACAGAAAATGAACAAGCAGCAAGAAATGCTATAAATTTTTTAAAGAAAAATCAATCAGGAAGAGCAACATTCTTACCAACAACAGTTTTAAAAGATCGTTATGTTGCACAAGATGCATTATTAGTAGCTAATAATACACAAGGATTTTTAGGTTGTGCATATGACTTTATTGAATGTGAAGAATGTTATGATATTGTAAGTAGTTCATTATTAGGTAATGTTATGATATGTGACAATTTAGCACATGCAAATGAATTAGCAAGATCTACAAAATATAATTACAAAATTGTTACACTAGACGGAGATTTAGTTCATAAGGGTGGATCAATGAGTGGAGGTAAAATCAAAGACAGTTATTCTCCATTAGCTATAGCTAGTGAATTAAAAGGGATTGATAGTAAAGTTACGACACAAAGAGATTTATTAGATAAATTTAATGATGAAGTAATTAACATGGATACAATATGTACAAGAATCAAAGGAAGTATTACTGAATACAGGCTAACTATTGCTCGTACGCAACCATTAGTGGATGCAAAGAAAGCTAGTTATGATTCATTAAAAGATGAGTATGATTCAATAGCACCTAAAGATGAAAAAATGGATAAGGATGCTAAAGTTGATGAACTTATAGTACAATTAACTAAAGCGGAAAAAGAAAAAGATGTTATAGTAGCAACAATAAGTACTAAAAGAAATGAACGTGTTACAGCAGGAAATGAATTAGAAAGAAAAAATAATGCTTTGAGAGAAGCTAGAAGAGATTCTAATACAATAAGTAAGGATCAAAAAGATAATGAAATTGAAAAAGCAAGAGTAAGTACTAAGTTAGAAAATGAAATGGAAAGACTAGCAAGTAATTATGAAATGACCTTTGAATTTGCAAGTACAAAGAAGATTGAGATGGACATGGAACAGGCTCGAATTGATGTAATAAGATTACGTAATGAAATTAGTGCATTAGGTAATGTTAATCTTGAAGCACCCGAAGAATACGAAGGCGTAAGAGAAAGATATGAAACACTATGTTCACAAAGAGATGAATTAATAAGCGCTAAAAATAAAATTTTAGAAGCAATTAGTGAAATGGATGACATTATGATTGTTCAATTCAAAGAAATGTTTGATAAAATAAACAATGAACTACATGAAGTATTTAGACAAATATTTGGAGGTGGAAGAGCAGAACTTAAACTTTTAGATCCAAATGATATATTAAATACTGGAATAGAAATTGACGTTCAGCCACCAGGTAAAGATGTTAAAAATAATAAAGCCTTATCTGGAGGAGAAAAATCATTAGTAGCTATATGTGTATTATTCTCAATTCTAAAAGCTAGAACAATACCATTATGTATATTTGATGAGGTAGAAGCAGCTTTAGACCAAGCTAATGTGGAAAAATTAGCAAAATATATTGGAAGTTTTAAAGGGGATTCACAATTTATAGTAGTTACACATAGACCAGGAACAATGGAACAATGTGATTCACTATATGGAGTAACAATGCAGGAGGGTGGAGTTTCACAGTTGTTTAATGTGAAATTAAATGAAGCAATAAGTTTAGCAACAGCAAAGGAGGAAGAATAATGTCTATATTTACTAAAATAAAAAAAGTATTTAGTAATTCAGAAGATAAAGATTATTATCTGAAAGGATTAAATAAATCTAATAGTACGTTTGGAGCTAAAATTAAAAAATTAGCCTTCGGATTTAGTGAAGTAAATGAAGACTTCCTTGAAGAATTAATGATTATATTATTAGAAGCTGATATAGGGGTTAAAACAGCTGAAATAATTATAAAAATAGTAGAAGAAAAAGCTAAAACTAATAAAGTTACTGAGTTTGATGAATTAGCAAATATATTAGTTGAAACGATGGCAGAACTATATGATGAAGAAGAAGCAAAGCCAATAGTATTTAATGAATCTGGAACTACTGTTATATTAATGGTAGGAGTTAATGGAAGCGGTAAAACTACCTCAACAGCAAAGCTTGTAAATTATTATAAGAAGAAGGGCATGAGCGTAGCAGTAGCTGCTGCTGATACATTTAGAGCCGGAGCAATGCAACAATTAGATGAATGGGCAACTAGACTAGATATACATTGTATTAAAGGTAAAGAGAATGGTGATCCGAGTTCAGTTCTAGTAGATGCTTGTCGTTATGCTAAAGAAAATAAGATTGATATTTTAATTGGAGATACAGCAGGAAGACTACAAAACAAAACAAACCTAATGAATGAATTAAATAAAATGAAAAGAGTAATAGAAAGAGAAATACCAGGTGCTCCTCACCAGATATTTCTTGTATTAGATGCAACGACTGGACAAAATGGTATCGCTCAAGCAAGCGTGTTTATGGATACCACCAATGTTGATGGAATTATACTAAGTAAGATGGATGGAACTGCTAAAGGTGGTATAGTAATAGCAATTAAAAGAATGCTAGGAATACCAGTTAAATATATCGGTTTAGGTGAAACTATTGATGATCTAAAAGAATTCGACATCAATACTTATCTTTATGGACTGTGTAAGGGCTTTCTAAATGAAACAAACACAGAAGATTAATGAACTACTAGACTGGTATACATGTCTATTAACAGATAAACAAGTATGTGTAATGAATATGTACTATAAAGAAGATTATTCATTAGCAGAAATAGCAGAAAATCTAGAAATAAGCAGGTCAGCAGTAAGTGATCAACTTAAAAGAACTAATAAGTTGTTAGAAGACTATGAAGATAAATTGAAACTAGTAGAAAAATATAAGAATAGAAAAGAAATATATGCTAAAATGAAAGAAATAGAAAACAAAAAATTAATTAAACTAGTTGAATCATTAGAAGAAAATGATTAAAAGGAGAATATTATGACTAAGATTATTTCAGTAAATGCAGGTAGCTCATCACTTAAATTTCAATTATTTGAAATGCCTGAAGAAAAAGTTTTAACAAATGGAATGGTAGATAGAATTGGATTTAAAGACGGTATATTCACAATTAAAGTTAATGGTAAAAAATTTGAGCAAATATTACCTATAGAAGATCATTCAGTAGCTGTACAACTATTATTAAAAGCACTAATAGAACATGGGGTTGTAGCAAACCTAAATGAAATTAAAGGAGCTGGACACCGAGTAGTTCATGGTGGCGAATACTTTAGCGGAAGTGCAATCGTCGATGCACAAGTTGAAGGACACGTAGAAGAATTATCAGAATTAGCACCTTTACATAATCCAGCGGCACTTGTTGGATATCGTGCATTTAAAAAAGAATTACCAAGTTGTAAACACATTATGGCATTTGATACAGCGTTCCATCAAACCTTAGGACCTGAATCATATATGTATCCATTACCAATGGAATACTATACAGAGTATAAAATTAGAAAGTATGGATTCCATGGAACTTCTCACCAATATGTGTGTAATCGCTATGCTGAAATTGTAGGTAAAGATATTAAAGATTTAAACATTATTTCATGTCATTTAGGTAATGGTGCTAGTGTTACCGCAGTTAAAGGTGGCGTTTCAATTAATACTAGTATGGGATTTACACCATTAGGTGGAATTATGATGGGAACACGATGTGGTGATATTGATCCAGCTATTATACCTTATTTAATGAAAAAAACAGGAATGACACCAAGCGATGTTGATTATGCCCTAAATAAGAAATCTGGAATGCTAGGAATAAGTGGAGTAAGTTCTGATGGACGTGATATTGAAGATGGTTGTAGTGCTAATGATCCTAAATGTCTTTTAACTCATGAAATATATATTAATCGTTTAACTAATACCATTGGAGGATATATCGTTCAAATGGGAAGTGTTGACGCAATTCTTTTCACTGGAGGAATTGGTGAAAATGACTGTAACTTACGTGGTAAAGTATGTTGCAAAATGGAAGAAGCACTAGGAGTTCATATTGATTATAAACTTAATTCAGATGCTAGAGGATATGAATTAAGATTATCTACACCTGAATCTAAAATAGATGTATGGATGCTTCCGACTAATGAAGAATTAGTTATATCTAGAGATGCATATCGTCTATTAAGGTTTGATAATGAATAGCACTTATCATGCTTTTATTGAATGTATAGAAGCAAATGATACTATAACTATCTATCGCCATATCCATCCAGATTCAGATGCATTAGGATCACAATTTGCTTTAAAAGAATATATCCTTAATAAGTATCCAAACAAACATGTATATGCACTAGGAAATGAAATGGCCTATGAAGATGGTTACTTCCCTCAAGGTGATCAATGTGATGAAGCAACAATAGCTTCATCACTAGCGATTATACTAGATTGCGGTAATGCTGCACGTATTGATGATAATCGCTATCTTAAAGCTATTGATAGCTTTAAGATTGATCACCATCCAAATATAGAAAATTATGCAAACCATGAAATAGCATGTTCAGAAGCTGGTGCTACCTGTGAAATATTAGCACTTATTTTCAAAAATGAAAATGATGTATTAACTACACAATGTGCTAACTACTTATATTGTGGATTGATAGCTGACACTTTGAAATTTTCAACTAGAGCTACTTCTAAAAATACATTAGAAGCAGCTACGTATGCTGCAAGCTTCGGAATTGATATAGCAAATTTAAATCAGTTGCAATACCAATCAAGCGTAGATGAATTCAAACTAGAAACATATATAAGGAGTAAAGCCTGTTTCGTCTGTAACAATCGCTTAGCTTATATAGTCTTAACTAAAAAAGAATATAATGATTTCAATTTAACTTTTTCTCAAGCTAAAGATAAAGTTTATGCTTTAGGTAATATTAAAGATGTTGAAATTTGGTGTCTTCTTGCTGAGCGAGAAGAAGAAAACCGTGCAAACATATATAATGGTTCATTAAGATCTGCTAATCTTGCAATTAATGAAATAGCCAATAAATATGAAGGCGGTGGACATAAGTTAGCAAGTGGTGTAAAAAATTTAACTAAAGAAAAAATTGATAAACTGATTGAAGATCTTGAAAGTAAAATTAAAAATAACTGTTAATTCAGTTTTTTTTAGTTATAATTAATATATACTATGAAAGGAGATTTAATATGAGTGTAAACCTACAGGTAAGAAGTTCTTATACATTATTATCATCTACGATAAAAATAGAACAACTAATAAAAAAATGTGTAGATGATAATATAGAAAGTGTATCAATGGTAGATAAAAATGTAATGCATAGTGCTATACAATTTTATAATGCCTGTATTGCTAATCATATTAAACCTATAATTGGATTAGAAATAGAGGCTGAATATAAAACTAAATTATATGGCTATGTTATTATAGCTATAAATAATGACGGATATGCTAAATTAATAAAACTATCAACCAAAATTAATACTAAATCAGATACAATAAAAGTAACTGATTTAGATACCCTCGCAGATGACTGCGTTATAATTCTAACAACTACACTTAACCTTATAAAAGATAAACAAGAACTAATAATTTATCTCAAAGAACATAAACAACTAACTAATATGTATTGCGGATTAAATTCTAATGATTTAGAATTTAATCGCAACCAAAACAAGATCCTTAAAGAAGTCTGTAAAGAATTAGATATTAAAACAGTAGCAATATCACCAACATATTATTTAAATAATGAAGATAGTGATGCCTATGAAACTTGTATAGCAATAAAAAAAGGAATGAAGCTAAATAATCAACAACTAGATATAGAGAAAAATAGACACTTTAGAAATGAAGAAGAAATGAAAACTTTATATGATGAAGAAGACTTAGAAACAACTGAAGAAATAGCTAAATTATGTAACTACAGTTTACCATTAAAAAAAGCAGAACTACCAGTATATAAAAACAAACTAAATATAGGAAGTGAAGAATACTTAAATAAGCTATGTAAAAAAGGATTAATTAAAAGACTAAAAAATGAAGAACCAAATCATACTTATATTACGAGATTAAATTATGAACTACAAATTATTAATCAAATGAAGTTTGCTGATTATTTTTTAATCGTGTATGATTTTATAAGATACGCAAGAAGTAATAATATATATGTCGGTCCGGGAAGAGGAAGTGCAGCTGGATCATTAGTAGCATATTGTTTAGGAATTACACATGTAGATCCAATAAAATATAATTTGTTATTTGAAAGATTCTTGAATCCTGAAAGAATTAGTATGCCTGATATAGATACTGACTTTCCAGATAACAGAAGAGAAGAAGTAATAGAATACGTAAGAAACACCTATGGAGAAGCTAATGTAGCACATATTGTTACCTTTGGAACCTTTGGAGCTAAACAAGTAATAAGAGATGTAGGAAAAGCAATAGGACTATCAAGTTATGAAGTAGATAAATTAGCTCAAGCAATACCAAACCTAGTAAAAGTTAATCTGATGTATGCATATAATAATTCTAAAGCATTTAAGATTTTGATTGATGGTAATGAAAGAAACCAACAATTATTAAAAATAGCTTTAAAATTAGAAGGACTACCAAGGCACGCTTCAACACATGCGGGAGGAATTATAATAAGTAGATATGCTATTGATAACTACTGCCCATTAATAAGTGTGGAAGAAGGCATAGTATCAACACAATACCCAATGGAATACCTAGAAAACCTAGGATTAATAAAAATGGATTTTTTAGGACTAAGAAACTTAACCATAATAGATGAAATAGTAACTAAAATAAAAAAAGAAAAAGCGGATTTTGATATCATGAATATTCCATTAGATGATTTTAAAACTTATGAATTAATACAAAACACTAATACTGTAGGAGTATTCCAGTTAGAATCAGACGGAATGAAAAATTTAATACATAAAATGAAACCAAACTGCTTTGAAGATATAGTAGCTACTATAGCACTATATAGACCAGGACCAATGGAAAATATTCCTACATTTTTAGAAGCCAGAAATAATAAAAATAAAATTGAATATTTACATCCTAAATTAAAAGAAATATTAGAACCAACCTATGGAGTTATAATATATCAAGAACAGATAATGCAAATAGCACAAGTAATGGGTGGATTCTCATTAGGTAAAGCTGATATATTAAGAAAAGCAATAAGTAAAAAGAAAAGCAATCAAGTAGAAGCACTAAAGAAAGACTTTATAAATGGAGCATTAAAATTGAATTATACAGAAGAATTAGCAAACCAAGTATATGAATTAATAATGAAGTTTGCTAACTATGGATTTAATAAGTCACATAGTGTAGCATATGCATTAATATGTTATCAAATGGCTTATCTAAAAGCTAATAATTCAACACTATTCTTTGTAAGCCTATTAAATAGTGTTATAGTTAATGATAATAAAACAGTAGAATACATTTTAGAAGCAAGAATGATAGGGATTAAAATACTAGGGCCAGATATTAATTTTTCAACAAATAAATATGAAATAGAAAATAATAATATAAGATGCCCATTAACATTAATAAAAGGATTAGCAAAAAATACTGTAGTAAGTATAATGAAAGAAAAAGAAGAAAATGGAACATATAAAGATTTCTATACTGCAGTAAGCAGACTATATAAGTATGAAGTTAAAGATAAGACATTAGAAGCAATGATTAATGCTGGAGTATTTGATCTAATTCATAATAATAGAGCAACATTAATTGCAAGTTGTAAAGAAGCATTAAAGCTAGCTAATCTAGTTAATGGAAACGAAAACCAAATAAGCTTTGATTTAGCTGGAGGAAGACATGAATTAATTAATGTTAATGAAAATAAGAAACAAAGAGTAATGATAGAAAAAGAATACTTAGGATTCTATTTAGGAGAACACCCTATATTTACATTAAGAAAAAACTATAATGATGTTAAAAGCATAATAGAAACTAAGAACAAAAGGGGGTATGCTAAAATTTTAGGACAAATAGACCGAATAAAACAACATAGAACTAAAAAAGGAGATGTGATGGCCTTTATAAGTGTTAGTGATGATACAAGTAACTTTGATCTAGTGATAATGCCAGATTTGTTTGCAAGAAAACATAAAATATTAATAAAAGGCAAGTATATATTAGCAACAGGAAGAATAGAAAAAGAAAATTCATGTCTCGTTAAAGAAATAAGTGAAATTTTGGAAGGAAATAATTGACTTAAGAGGTTGCATATGGTAATATAACGGTGTTGTATGTCCTTTTGTGGCTGCAACCGCACAAAGTAAGGTTTAAGTACTACGGTCACCTTACATGGCGAGTCTCATAAAAAACATGAAGGAGGTGCGAAATATGTACGCAATTATTGAAACAGGTGGAAAGCAATTAAAAGTTGAAGTCGGTTCAGAAATATACGTTGAGAAATTAAACGTTGAAGCTGGAGATGTAGTCGAATTTGATAAAGTTGTTGCTTATTCTAACAGAACATTACGTGTTGGAACTCCATACGTAAAAGGTGTTAAGGTTACTGCCAAAGTTGAAAAACAAGGTAAAGCAAAGAAAATTATGATCTTTAAATACAAATGTAAAGATGGTAGTTCTCACCGTAAACAAGGTCACCGTCAACCTTATACTAAATTAGTTATCGAAGCAATCGAGGCTTAATTATGGTAGAAGTTGGGATCTATGCGAAAGATAAAGTAATACATAAAGTTGAAATAACAGGACATGCTAATTATAGTTCTAAAGGACAAGATTTAGTTTGTGCAGGTGTTAGTTCAATAAGTGTAGGAATATTAAATGCAATAGATCAACTAGCAGATGGATCATGTACTTCATTAATGAATGAAGGATGTGTAAAAATCGAAGTTAACAAGTTAAACTGTGAAGTAGCACAAACAATATTACAAGTAATGTTGATACAGCTAAGAACAGTTGAAACGTCTTATAGAAAATATATCTGTATAAGAGAACTGGAGGTGTGATTATGAAGTTTGTATTAGATATTCAGTTATTCGCTTCTAAAAAAGGAGTTAGTTCTACAAAGAACGGCCGTGACTCTCAATCTAAGCGATTAGGTGCTAAAAAAGCTGATGGACAATTTACGAATGCAGGTTCAATCATTTACCGTCAACGTGGAACTAAAATTCATCCAGGTACCAATGTTGGTAGAGGTGGAGACGATACATTATTTGCAACAGCAAGTGGTATTGTTAAGTTTGAACGTTTAGGTAAAGATAAAACTAAAGTTTCAGTTTACCCAAAAGCATAATAAAAAAATCCCCCAGCAAAGGGGATTTTCTTTTGCTAAAATAAGGAGGTTAATCTATGTTTATTGACCGCGTTAAAATACATATCAAAGCCGGAGACGGTGGTGACGGAATCGTAGCATTCCGTCGCGAGAAATACGTACCACTAGGAGGACCAGCCGGTGGTGATGGTGGTAGAGGAGGTAATGTAGTATTTGAAGTTGATGAAGGTAAATCAACATTATTAGATCTACGTTACAATAAAAAGATTGCTGCTGAAAACGGTGGTAGAGGAAAAATCAAAAAAATGCATGGTGCTGATGGTGATGATTTCATTGTTAAAGTACCTCCGGGAACAATTGTTAAAATATTAGAAACGGATGTAACAATTGCTGATTTAACTCGCCACGGACAACAAGCAATTGTTGCTAAAGCAGGTAAGGGCGGTAGAGGAAACTTCCACTTTAAATCAAGTAAGAACTCTGCTCCAGAATATTGTGAAATGGGAGCACCAGGAGAAGAACAAAATATTATTGTTGAACTTAAAGTATTAGCTGATGTTGGTTTAGTCGGATTCCCTTCAGTAGGTAAGTCTACACTTCTATCTGTAGTTAGTGCTGCACGCCCTGAGATCGCTGATTACCACTTTACTACTATTACTCCTAATTTAGGATTAGTCCAAGGAGGAGAAGGCCGTAGCTTTGTTATGGCTGATTTACCTGGACTTATAGAAGGAGCATCACTAGGTAAAGGATTAGGACATCAGTTCCTACGTCATATTGAACGTTGCCGTGTAATTGTTCATATAATTGATATGGGAGCTAATGATGGTCGTGATCCAGTAAAAGATTATGAAATAATCAATAAGGAATTAGCTGATTATGAATATCGTTTAATGGAAAGACCTCAAGTAATCTTAGCTAATAAAATGGATCTACCTGAAGCACAAGCTAATCTAGAACGTTTTAAAGCTAAATATCCTGATGTAGAAATATTTGAAACTACTACTATTATTGCTGAAGGTTTAGACCGTGTAATGTATCGTTGTAGTGATCTACTAGCAGTAACTCCAGCCTTCCCATTGTATGCTGAAGATGAAGCTTCTAGTAGTGAAGGAGTTCTTTATAAATTTGAACCATTAGGTGAACAATTCCAAATCCATAATCTTGGTAATGGTCGTTGGAACTTAACTGGTTATGAAATTGAAAGAGCTTATAAAATGACTAACTTCAATAGTGAAGATGGAGCTCAAAGATTCGCTCGTAAGATGCGTGTTCTTAATGTTGACTCAGCTTTAAGAGAAGCTGGTTGTAAAGATGGAGATATCGTAGGTATCTGCGATTATGAATTCCAATTCATTGAATAAACTAAAAAAGCCTTTCGGCTTTTTTTTTATATATTATATAATTAGGCTTGTTTATAATTCAATTACCTATATAATAATATTTAAATTATTTAGTTTGGTTTATCGTGGTGAAGTATTATGAGCAGGCCAACTACAAGTCATTAGTTTTGATATAAAGCTGATTAAATGTTAATGTATCAACAATAGGAGAGAAGTAATAGCCTTGTACAGAATCACAATGAATCTTTTTAACAAACTCTAATTGTTGAACAGTTTCGATACCTTCAGCAACTACCTTAATATCTAATCTATGAGCCATCTCTACAGTATTAGTAATAAGAATTTCACCACGTTTAGAATTATAAGTGTTAGTAATAAAAGAACGATCTAATTTAACAGAATTTAAAGGAACATCCTTTAATAAATTTAAAGAAGAACAACCAACGCCAAAGTTATCAATAGCAATAGGGAATCCTTTTTGTTCTAAATCATGTAATAATATTATAATATGATCAAAATCATTAAATATATAGTTTTCATTAATTTCAAACTCTATATATTTAGGATCTATATCATAAGACTCTACAATTCTCATTAATAGAAGTATAAACATTGCTTTAGATAAAGTAACACGTGATAAATTAATACCTATAGGAATTAAAGGAAGCTCTTCATTTTTCCATTGCTGTAATAGTTTACAAGCTTCCTTTATAGCATACATATCTATTTTTGCTATAAAACCATTCTTTTCAAATAAAGGTATAAAACGATCTGGTGCTATAAGTACTTTATTGTGTTTCCATCTTATAAGAGATTCACAACCTATAATGTTACTAGTGTTTATATCATGTTTAGGTTGTAAATTAATTATAAAGTCACCATTATTTAAAGCTGATAGCATATTAGTTTCTAAATCTTTATCTTCTATAATACGTGATTTAATACTATCATCATAGTATGTAAAAGTACTTCTATGTAAGTTCTTATTAGATTTTCTTGCCATACTAGCTCTATCAATCATTATATGTAAAGGAGCATAACCACTATGTACCTTATATATACCCCATGTAAGGGTTAATTCATAATGATCTATAGTTTTATTAGTGTAATTACATATAACCCTTGTAAAGAGTTGTAAACGCCTAGATAATTCAAAATCAGTATCATACTTTAATAATAATAGGAAGTAATCAGCATTAGATCTACATAGCAATTCTCCCTTATTTATACTCCGAGTTAAAGAATTAACAATATGCTTAAGCATTACATTACCTTCTTGATAACCAAACATCTCATTCATATATTTAAAATTATCTATATCAAACTCAATTAACGCATAATTACGATCCTTCTCTAATAACCTAGTGGCATCAATTTCAAACTTAGATAAATTAGGAGCACCAGTTAAAGGATCTCTATATGCTAAATTTTCAATCTGCTTTCCATTCTTATTAAAAGATCTTACTACATAATAAAATATAGCAATAAACAATAGCAACATAAATAGAACTGATACTAATCCTGTCTTAATAACAGTATTAGCTTTATCAAATATATAACTACTAGGAACTGTAGTAAATACATACCATCTATTTTGATTATTTAAAGGTACATAAGCATAATAAAATTCTTCATCTTTAATATTAAAAGTTTGTACTCCATTAGCATTATTACCTAAATTAGTTTTTAATTGATCTATCTCTTTACTATTATTTTTATTATCTAAAACTTCAAATATATTAGTAAAAGTTTTATTACTTTTAGGATGTGTACTATGTATTACTACATCTCCTTTATAATCTATTACATAAGAATATCCATGATTATCAAAGCTTGTTACTGATATTAATTGCATATATTTTTCTATTGGGTAAGCATTAGTTAGCGTTCCTATTATCTTATTATCTTTTATTATTGGTACACTTAAACAGATTATAGGTTTATTATCATCTAATGAATTTAATGCATTACTTACATGTTGATCTCCTGATAATGCTACTTTAAAATAATCTCTATTACTTATATTGATTTTAACTCCATCATTACTTTCGGCATTACCTTTTGTATCACTTATAAATATTCTATTTTGATCTTCTTCGGTTATTTCATTATTTATATGTTGTTTTACTTCTTTACTAAATGGATCGTCCTGTAATGCTATATAACTAGCTAAAGATGTTAATGATTGTATATCGCCTCTAATTTTATTATCTAATATTATTGTACTTTGTTTAGCTATTTCATGTAAATGTTCAGTTGTTTCTTCATATAATGCATTAGAAACTTTAAACATATAAAACCAACCAGCGAACACTATACATATTATTAATATAAATATTAATCCAAAAGATTTTAATGAATTATTACTTTTAAGCTTGAACATCTTTTCACCGCCTTATTATAAATTAGTATTAATACTATTATAAAGGTTTAAATGATTGTTTTCAAACTTATTTAACGTAATTATTTAATTAGTAATAAATATACTAGTTCAATTGCTAATATTCTATTTTTTAGGATTATTTTAAATTTATATATATAGGTAAGGGGAGTGATAATATGTTAGATTATATAAAAGGAGTTTTAGTTAGTATTAATAATGATATTTTAGTAATAGATGTTAATGGAATTGGTTATGAGCTACAGGTAGCTCATTGTAGTAATTTGAAGATTAATAATATTGTTTTATTAAATACTTATTTACAAGTTAGAGATGATGGTTTTAGTTTGTTTGGTTTTATTTCTGTTTATGATCGTTATGTTTTTTTAAGTTTATTAAAAGCTAAGGGTGTAGGTCCTAAGAGCGCTATTAGTATGATTAATAATAATGATACTAATCTTTTAGTTAAGAATATTATTGATAATAATGTTATTGCATTACATGATCAAAATAATATTAGTAATAGAATAGCTAATCAATTAATTATAGACTTAAGTAATAAATTAAAGCCTAATCTTGATGAGGCTTTAATTTATAATAGTTTAAATGATCGTAATGATATTTTTAGTGCTTTAAAGGCTTTAGGTTATAAAACTTCCCAAATTAATCCAATTCTATGTAAATTAGATTATACTTTGTCGATTGATCTGTGTTTAAAAGCAGCTTTGGTTTTATTATCTAATGGTAATGTTTAATGAATGAATTAGATGATTATTCTTTAAGACCTAAATTTTTAAATGATTATATAGGTCAAAACGATATTAAAAAGAATTTAGAAGTGTTTATAGAAGCTGCTAAAAAACGTAATGTTACTTTAGATCATGTTCTTTTATGTGGGCCACCAGGACTTGGTAAGACGACATTGGCTCATATTATTGCTAAAGAAATGAATGCTAATATTGTAACATTAAGCGGCCCTACTATTGAAAAGACAGGTGATTTAGTTGCTATATTATCTACTTTAAATGCTGGAGATGTTTTATTTATTGATGAAATCCATCGTATTCCTAAAATTGTTGAAGAGGTATTATATCCTGCGATGGAAGATTACTTTGTTGATATTATTGTTGGTAGTGAGGCCGCACCTCATAGTCTAAGAATTGAACTTCCTCCTTTTACTTTAATTGGAGCAACAACAAAAAAAGGTGAATTAGGTAACCCTTTACGTGATCGTTTTGGTATAATTTTAGCTCTACAATTTTACCTAAGTAATGATATAGCTAAAATTATAAAACGAAATAGTTCTTTAATGTGTAATTCTATTAGTCCTAAAGCTATTAAAGAAATTGCTTTAAGAGCTCGTGGTACACCACGTATTGCTAATCATATACTTAAACGTATTTCTGATTTTGCTTTAGTTATGAATAACGGTAATATAAATAATAGTATTGCTAGTCATGCGTTAAAGCGTCTTAATGTTGATCGTTTAGGTCTTAACCAAATAGATATTAAGTATCTAAGAGGTATAGCTGAAATATATGGGGGTGGTCCAGTTGGAATTGATGCTATTGCTAATTCTATTGGAGAAGAAAGTACTGATCTTGTTGATGTATATGAGCCATATTTACTTCAAATTGGTTTTATTAAAAGAACTAGCAGAGGGAGGACCCTAAGTGAATTAGCATATAGCTATTTAAAGGATAGCTAATGCTTTTTTATATAAATAGCAATTAGTGATCCTAGTAGGAGCATGCTCTCCTTCATAGCTATATTGCTAATCCCTTGTAGCGTAAAATTAAAGAAACTAAATGTAATAGCAGTAATAATTATTACTGCTATTACATGGATTAAATATCGGTTAGATAATTGACTTACTAGATAAAAACCTGAAATAAAATATATAGTGAATCCTATTATTAAAGCAACTATAGAACTTAAAGTATCATTAATGATACCTAAGTAGTATAAAGTAGCTATTAATAGAGAAGATAATATTGTTAATCCAATAAAGCCCATCATTAATTTAACATAAATTGTAATATAATTTTTCATTACTTCACCTCATAATAATTTATGTTAAATTAATGAATTATAGAACTGATTCCATTGAATCAGTTGGCTTTATTGGATAGAAGGAGACAATATGAATGAATATATAATATTAGTTTTGAAATGTATAATGTTTTATTTTGTTATAATATTAGCATTGAGAATTATGGGTAAAAGGGAAGTAGGAGAACTTAGTATCTTTGATATAGTTATTTACTTGGTTATGTCTGAATTACTTGCTTTATCTATTAGTGAAAGCAATAATTCAGTATTAAAATCTCTAATACCAATATTTACTTTAGCTCTTTTACAAATATTATTATCGTTAATGTTATTAAAATGGAGAAAGCTCAGAAATATAGTTGAGGGAGAACCAGTTATGATAATTCATAATGGTCATATTAATCAAAAATTGATGAAGAAGAATCGTTATAGTATTGATGATTTAATGGCCCAAATCAGGGATAAAAATTTAAGTAGTCCTAGTGAAGTAGCTTTTGCTTTATTAGAAAATAGTGGAACTTTATCAATTATTAGTAAGGATAACTGTAAGGTTAGACATCCTAGTCCAGTTATAAGTGATGGTGAACTTGATACTAAAATTTTAACTGCTTTAAAACTAAATGAACAGTGGTTAAAAGAAGAATTAAGTAAACAAGGTTATAGTAGCTATTCTGAGGTATTTTTATGTTTAATCGAAACTGATCAACTATTTATAATCAAGGATGAACTTAGAAATGATTAGCAGCACGATATATATTAAAACAATGCAATAAAGTTGTTACTAGCATTCCAATACATAAAGCTAAAGGCAATGAATAGACACCAAACATACCATATAAACTAACAACACAACCTAAACGAGCAATAGAGCCAATAAGCGTATCAGTTACACTACGTTTAGATTGAGATAAAGCATGTAATATGCTAGCTAAAGGAGGTTGTAACGAATAAATAGCAAAAGGAATCGCCAAATATTTTAATAACTCAGCACCAGTGTTTTTTTTATAAAAAAGGATAAGAAGTTGTTCAGAAAACTGATAACATATTATTGAAGTAATAACACCTATAAATAAACAACAACCAACAATACTTTTAAATAGTTTTTTAGCTTGTTTAACATTACCTCTGCTATAAGCATAAGTGAAAGCAGGTAATAAATAATTAGACAATGTAATAGTAACAAACGTTGGCATCGTAAGGATTGGAAGAACATAAGCGTTTAGAGTACTATACATACTAATCATCGAAGTACTAGCTAGTGCACTTAAGGGAATAAGCATAATTATAGGTTCAAAGAAATAAGTTAATGAACCTATAACTCTTGAAGTACACATAGGAATAGCAACACTAAGTATATTTTTATATTCATCATTCAAACTATCTAAATTAAAACTACTTATAAATTTAGTAAACTTTAAATTAAATAACATAGCTAGAATGCTAGCAAGTTCTCCAACGCTAATGCTTACAGTTGCTATAATAGCCATCATTCTAGCATCTAAATTATTAAAACTATTAAACATATACAAAAGAAAAATGATACGTGCAACCTCTTCAAATAACTGTGAAGAAGTTGCACGTATATGCTTTTGAATCCCTAAAAGATATCCCTTAAGTAAACCAGAAATAGTAACTAAAGGTATTAAAGGTAATATAGCATATAAAATATCTCTTATATTAGTGTTATGAAATACTAAATTAGAAAGAAATGGAATCATAATAATATAAAAAGTAGTTACAACTAAGTTATTAACAATACAAATTAGAACTGTTGCACGCATAGTTTTTTTATGATTAGAAGTGCTAGCAATTACTTTAGATAAAGCAGCCGGAATACCCATTTGAGCTAATGTTATGACAAAAACTAAAGTAGGATTTGCTAATGTGTAAATAGCCATAGCATCACTACTTAAACTACGAGCTAAGATAATTCTAACGATAAATGATAGAACTTTAGCTATAAAAGATATAAGTATTAAATATAATGTCGATTTTATGATAGTTTTTTTCATATTTGTTCCACTTTTCTTTTAAATGCTTTATAATATATATATGTATGAAAGGAGATCTTTATGAATGCTAATGAATTATTAAATGATTCCAACATTAAATGTGCAATATCATTAAAAACTAATAAGCTAATTCGCGAAGAACTTTCATCACTAACATACCAGCAGGTAGAAGAAACTCTTGTTAAGTATAAGTGGAACGGACTTAAAGATGTTTCTTTACATGATGCAATTAATGATATCCTACATTTAAAAGCAAATGAAATTATAAGCTATCTTTCAACTAAAGCAATTATTGAAGGATCAAAGATGGATATTGAAGATTTTAAAGATTTAATCGATTAAAGGAAAAGAGGCCAATATGAAATATAAAACATTAGATACGTCAAATTTTAAAGATTATCAAACAGCACTGAATTTAGAAGTGCTGCCTGCTAAAATTTTAGCAAGTAAGAGTTTAAGCATTGAAGCTGCTAAAGCATTAATGGAAGATGTTCCATTATATGATGTAAAGCAATTACCAATGTATAAATCAATTTTAGATCACTTTAAACTAATAAAGGATTTAAAACGCAGAGTTCTTATTTGTGGTGATTATGACTGCGATGGTTTTTGTGCTACTGCTATTATGTATAATGCACTTAAGAATTTTGGTGTGCTTACAACTTTTGAAATACCTGATCGAATTATTGATGGCTATGGTTTAAATACAAGAATTGTAGATATTGCTAATTCAAAAAGATGTACTACTATTGTATGTGTTGATAATGGAGTAAAAGCATTTGAAGCAATTAAATACGCTAAGTCTTTAGGTATTAGTATAATTGTAGTTGATCATCATGCAATCGAAAAAGAAGTAGAATGTGACATTCTACTTCATCCTAGTTTATTAAATGAACAACTACAAAATTTATGTGGTGCAGGATTAGCATACTTAGTAGCTCAAATATTAGGTGCTGAAACTAATCTGCACTTAATCTTAGCGGGAATAGCAACTATTGCTGATGTAGTAAGTATTACTAATCAAAATAGAACTTATGTTAAACAGGCAATTAAATTATTAGATGAAGGTGAAGCATTACCTATCCAAATGTTAATGAATGATCGAAAAGAAATAGATGAAGATAAGATCGCTTTTCAAATAGTACCAAAATTAAATTCAACAGGACGTTTAAGTGATAAGTTAATTGCTAATAATACACCTAAGTATTTAATTAACCAAAATAAAGAAAATATTGAGTCTTATGCTGTTAAAATAACTAATCTGAATGAATTTCGTAAAAATTTAACAACAAGAACTTTAACAACAGCTAAGAAACAATGTAATGATGATGCTTTTCAAGTAATATATGATGCTGATTTCCATGAAGGGTTAATTGGTTTAATTGCTGGACGTCTATGTAATGACTATTATAAACCTGTAGCAGTATTTACAAGGAATAAAAACATATTGAAGGGAAGTATAAGAAGTGTAAAAGGAGTAGATTTAAGAAACTTCTTTGAAGATTATGATCATGATATATTAGCTTATGGAGGACATGAATTAGCAGCAGGAATAGCTATAAAAGCTACTGATTTAACACCACTTAAGAAATACATCAAAGCTAAGATGGCGACACTAACTCCACCAGAAGCTAAACTAGACTGTATTAAAATCGAATCAGATGAATTAACTTTTGATTCTATTAATAGCTTGAAAACACTAAGACCATTTGGACAAGATTTTAAATTGCCTTTATTCTTAGTAACAATTAAAGTTGCATCAGTATTAACATTAAGTAATGGAGCTCATTTAAAACTAGTAACTGATGAAGGAATTGAAGTGCTTTACTTCCATCAAGGAGACCGTAAAGATGAATTTGCTGAAGGAGATGAAGTAACAGTCTTAGCTAAAGCAAGTATTAATGAATTTAGAGGTAATATGAAAATTAATTTAATGGTAGAAGAAATTATAAAAGATTAATAACTAAGGACTATATAGAACGGAGGTGTAATGAATGGTAAGTACAACAACAGTAACTCATGAAATGTTATTTAATGAAGTGAAAAAATACATGAAGAAAAGCGATAATATTGAATTCTTAGAAAAAGCCTATCATTACGCCGCCGCTGCTCATGAAGGCCAGCTAAGAAGAAGTGGTGAGCCTTATATGATTCACGCTGTACAGGTCGGCTATATACTAGCACAAATGAGAACAGGACCTAAAACGATAGCAGCTGGACTATTACATGATGTAATAGAAGACTGCACTTGTACAAGCGATGATATCATTAATGAATTCGGAGAAGAAGTATATAATCTTGTAGAAAGCGTAACGAAGATAGGCAATCTAGAATTCAGTGATGAAAAAGAATATTTAGCAGCTAACCATCGTAAAATATTTATAGCAATGGCTAAAGATGTTAGAGTTATACTAATAAAATTAGTAGATCGCCTTCATAATATGCGAACTCTACAATATATGCCAACAGATAAACAAAAGAAAATAGCGTCTGAAACACTAGAAGTTTACGCACCTATAGCTCATCGACTTGGTATAAGCGAAATAAAAAATGAATTAGAAGATTTAAGCTTTCAATATCTTGAGCCAGAGAAGTACTATGAAATAGCACACCTAGTAGAAATTAGAAAAACCGAAAGGGATGCACAAGTACAACAAATGATAAGAGATATGGAGACTTTGCTAGATGAGCATAGTATTCCTTATAGAATATTTGGAAGATCTAAACATTTATATAGTATATACAAAAAGATGATTACTAAGAATAAAAGATTTGAAGAAATTTTAGATCTATTAGCTATTAGAATTGTTACAGATAATGAACCGTCATGTTATGAAACATTAGGTTATATACATGCTACTTATCGACCAATACCTGGTCGATTTAAAGATTATATAGCTATGCCTAAAGTTAATATGTATCAATCATTACATACTACTATTGTAGCTGATGAAGGTCACATCTTTGAAGTACAAATAAGAACTGAAAAGATGGATGAAATAGCAGAACAGGGAATTGCTGCTCACTGGCGTTATAAAGAAGGTGCAGT
The DNA here is from genome assembly GCA_036639955.1 of Erysipelotrichaceae bacterium. Classification (GTDB taxonomy): domain Bacteria; phylum Bacillota_I; class Bacilli_A; order Erysipelotrichales; family Erysipelotrichaceae; genus JAVWHP01. The sequence continues at coordinate 174,445 of JAVWHP010000002.1, read as the reverse complement.
TGAAGGTCGTGAAGTACATCAAGAAGAAATAGAACAACAACTACATTGGTTTAAAGACTTCTCTAAAATGAGTGGTGAAATTAATGATGATGCAATGGAATATATGAATCTATTAACTAAAGATATATTTGAAGCTAATGTATATGTAATGTCACCTAAAGGACGTGTAATTGCATTACCAAACGGATCCACACCTTTAGATTTTGCATATCGTATCCATACAGAAATTGGACATAAAACAGTAGGAGCTAACGTTAATGGAGTATTAGTACCATTAAACACTAAACTTAAAACCGGTGATGTAGTTAGCATTAAAACTAGTAAACAATCAGTAGGACCAAGCGAAGACTGGCTAAAAATAGTTAAATCAACACATGCTAGAAATAAAATTAAATCATTCTTTATGAAACAAGAAATTGAAAAAAGAAGTCAAGACATAAAGAAAGCTGAAGAAATGCTAGCTGATGATCTAAGAAGGCGCAATTTTGATCCATCTGACTATTTAGATATTAAAAAGATTGAAGCTATCATGGGAGCCTTTACTTATAATAGCTATCAAGACCTAATGTACGCAGTATCAGTCAAAGCACTACCAACATTAGCCCTTATAGAAAGATTAACAAAACATAAAAATAGTATTACGCTAGATAATGATGAAGTAACTAAAATGTTCCAAAAAAACGAAACAAAAAAGAAAGTCAATTCTAAAACCGGAATATATATACCAGGAATTGATTCAATGATGATATCATTAGCAAGCTGTTGTAATCCAGTACCTGGAGATGAAATTATTGGCTATGTATCTAAAGGAAGTGGAGTAAGAGTACATCGAACAAACTGTCCGAATATTATAAATGAAACCCAAAGAGTAATAGACGTTTTCTGGGAAGAAAACATCGAACAAAAGAATTATGTAGCTAATTTAGAAATACACTCAACTGATCGAAACTACCTATTAAGTGATATTGTTACAGTAGTATCACAATGCAAAGCAGGACTTAATCACGTAGACTCGAAAGTTAATGATGATAAATTAAGTGCTACTACTAAAATGGAAGTAGTAGTAATAAATGCTGAACATCTAAAAAGCCTAATTGCTAATCTAAAGAAAATTAACAGTGTAAAATCAGTTGAAAGAGTTATTCTATAATGCTATACTAATAAAGTAAATTCTAAGACAAAGAGCCTAATAGATAAAGAATTATAGAGAGAAAACAAACTGGTGAAAGTTTTTATTCTAAAAATATTAGGGACGCTTCCGAGAAGTCACATAAAAGTGACCGTAAATTTCACGTTAGAAATAAGTGCATACAACGTATGAACTAAGGTGGTACCGCGCTAAAGGCGTCCTTAGATGGACGCCTTTTATTATGAAAAAGGAGAAACATATGAACAATTATCAAGTTCCAAAAGGAACAAAAGACGTATTTGGAGAAGAAATAACAAAATGGCATAAGATTGAAGATTTAATTAAACAATTTACTTATGTATATAACTATACAGAAATAAGAACACCTATATTTGAACATACAGAAGTATTTAAAAGAGGTAATGATTCTTCAGATATGGTAAATAAAGAAATGTATACATTTATACCAGCTAATTCAAGTACTAGTATAACACTAAGACCTGAAGGAACAGCTGGTGTTGCTAGAAGTTTTGTAGAAAATAAAATGTATGGTAATACAGATTTACCAGCTAAGTTATATTATGTAGGACCACAATTTAGACATGAAAGCCCACAAAAAGGACGTTTAAGAATGTTTAATCAGTTTGGTATTGAATGTATAGGAGCTAAAAATCCATTACTAGATGTAGAAGCTATATCATTAGGATATTCATTTGTAGCAGCTATTGGCCTACAAGATCTTAAAGTATTATTAAATACATTAGGAGATGATGAATCAAGAGCTAACTATAGAGAAGCCTTAAAAGAGTATTTTAAAGATGAAATAAGTAATATGTGTCCTGATTGTCAAAGACGCTATATACAAAACCCACTAAGAATATTAGACTGTAAAGTTGATGCTCATAAACCTATTATGAATAATGTACCTAAAATGAGTGATTACTTAAATGAAGAATCTAAAGCCTACTTTAAGCAAGTATGTGATGGACTAGATGCTTTAGATATTCCTTATGAAATAGATGATAGATTAGTACGAGGTTTAGATTACTATACCCATACAGTATTCGAAGTAGTAAGTGAAAACAGTGCAATGGGTTCTCAATGTACAATCTTTGCTGGAGGCCGCTATGATGGACTAGTAGAATACTTTGGTGGACCTGCTTGTTCAGGAATAGGTTGGGCAATGGGAATTGAACGATTACTATTAGCCTGTGAAGGCGAAGGAATCGAACTAGCAGAAGAAGCAAATCTAGATGCCTATGTACTATGCTTAAGTAAGAATGCTAATATACATGCATTTAAAGTGTTAAATGAGCTTAGAGCTAACGGATATCGCTCAGAGACCGATTATTTGGATAGGAAGTTTAAGGCACAGTTTAAGAGCGTAGAACGTTATAAAGCTACTGTTGCTATAATGATAGGTGATAAAGATATTGAAAATGGTACAGTAACTATAAAGCGAATTGCTGATCAAAAACAATTTGTAATAAAATTTGAAGAACTTATAACTACTATGGATGAAATATTTGGTGAAACTGATGAACACGCTCATACATGTAACTGTGGTAATGAAGGTTGTACTTGTGGTGAACATGATCACAGTACTAATGAATAGGAGACTAATATGAATAGAACACACACTAATGGTGAATTATCACTTATAAATTTAAATGAAACTGTTACACTAGTTGGTTGGGTATCAAAGCGTCGTAACTTTGGTTCTCTAGTATTTATTGATCTTAGAGATAGATGTGGTATAACACAACTAGTTTTTGATGAAACTATTGCCGAACAAATAACTAATGTACGTAATGAATATATTATAGAAGTAACTGGCCAAGTAATTAAACGTAAGGAAGCTAATGATAAACTTAATACTGGTGAAATAGAAGTTAAAGTTAGTACAGTAAATATTGTAAATACGGCACAAACTACACCACTTATTATTGCTGATGATACTGATGCATTAGAAGATACACGTCTTAAGTATCGTTATTTAGATTTAAGAAGACCTGTAATGCAAAAAAAATTAATTGAACGTGCGCAAATAACTAGAACTATGCGTCGTTTTCTTGATGATGAAGGTTTTATTGAGATTGAAACCCCTATATTAGCTAAATCTAGTCCCGAAGGAGCACGTGATTACTTAGTTCCTTCAAGAGTACATCCAGGTGAATTCTATGCATTACCACAATCTCCTCAACTATTTAAACAATTATTAATGGTGTCTGGTTTTGAACGTTATTACCAGGTTGCTCGTTGTTTTAGAGATGAAGATCTAAGAGCAGATCGTCAATTAGACTTTACTCAAGTAGATATGGAAATGTCATTTTTAAGTGAAGATGAAATACGTGATTTAGTAGAACGAATGCTTAAAAAAGTAATGAAGGATGTTAAGAACATAGATATTAAGACTCCTTTCTTAAAGTTACCATACGATGATGCATTAAATATGTATGGTAGTGATAAACCTGATAATCGCTTTGATATGAAACTTAACGATGTAACAGATATCTTTAATAGTTCTAATTTTAAAGTATTTCAAGATGTTATAATTTCTAAAGGTGCTATTAAAGCTTTAGTTGCTCATAATCAGTCTAGTAGAACTCGTAAAGAAGTAGATAAACTTGTAGACTTAGCAAAAAAGAATGGTGCTAAAGGTTTAGTAACTTTAAAATATGATGATACTACTTTAACTAGTAGTATTCTTAAGTTCTTAAGTGAAGAGGAAATATCTAATATTATTGAAAGGTTATCTTTAGTTAATGGTGATTTAATCATGATTACTAGTGATAAATGGAGTATAGCTTGTACTGCTTTAGGTGCTTTAAGAAGCTACTTTGGAAAAGAATTAAATTTATATTCTAATGATGATTTTTCTTTCTTATGGGTTACTGATTTCCCATTATTAGAATATAGTGAAGATGATCAACGTTTCCACGCTATGCACCATCCTTTTACTTTACCTAATCTAAGTAAGGATGAATTAGATAAACTTGATAGTGATCCTGGTAGTGTTAAGGCTTGTGCTTATGATATAGTTCTTAATGGTTATGAAATTGGTGGTGGTTCTCTACGTATTCATGATCAGGATATGCAACAAAAGATGTTTGAGGTTTTAGGTTTAAGTGATGAAGCTATAAGAACTAAATTTGGTTACTTTATTGATGCTTTTAAGTATGGTACTCCTCCTCATGGTGGTTTAGCTTTTGGTTTAGATCGTGTTGCTATGATTTTAACTAAATCTGATAGTATTCGTGATGTTATAGCTTTTCCTAAGAATGCTAATGCTAAATGTCCAATGTCTGACGCACCTTCAAAAGTAGATGATATCCAATTAGAGGAACTTCATCTAAATATAAAATAATTATAAAAGTAATTAGAAATAAATGTCAATAGTTATATTTTATAAACTTTAATGATATAATATTAGTGTCTAGAGGATATAAATTTTTCCTACAAGAAGAGATTAGGGAATTCGGATGTTACATTTTGGTGTGAATACTTACTTTTAAGTAAGAATCCTAAAAATATGTACAGAGTACCCACCTGTATACACAGGGAAAGATCTCATCCTCTAGATCTATTATAAACTATAAAAAAGATGGTGAGTTTACTCATCATCTTTTTTCCATAATTTAAGTTGTTCTATATTACTTAACATATTAATAAAATTTGTTTGTGCCATTGGATATTGTTCATATAAGTTATTTAGTAAAGTTTTAATGGCTGTACGTTGTGTATTACCATCATTAGGACAACCACTTGCTATACTAGGTATTATATTATCACTGTTAGTTTGAGCAGTAATGATTTGTTGTTCACTACAATAAACTAACGGACGAATAAATTTAATATCACTACGATCTAAATACATTTTAGGTGCAAAAGTAGCTATTCGTCCGCCATTTATAGCATTCATCATCAATGTTTCAACAGCATCATCACCATGATGAGCAAATGCTACACAGTTACACCCTTCTTTTTTAGCAGCCTCTATAATACAAGCTTTCTTAAGCTGTGAACATAAAGAACATTTTAATGTACCATCATCATTAGTATGCAGTTTTAATATTTCATATATTTCAGATTTATAATTAATGAAGGGGATAGCTATCCTATTACAATAATCTTCTATCGGTTTTAGTAAACTATCATTAGAATTAAAACCTAAATTAACATGAATAGCAACTAGTTTAAATGGATGTGGACTATATCTTTGATAAGTAGTTAAAGCATCAAGAAGTACCATAGAATCCTTACCACCAGATATACCAACACAAATATAATCATTAGAAGAAATTAGATTGAAATCTTGATCAGCTTTCTTTAGATTAGTTAAAATTTTACGCATATTATCACCTCATACTATTAGAATTAAGTCAATTATAGCATATTAGAAAAGAATATAAAGAAATTTAAAATAAAGTGTTGACAACATTGCTGTACTAGTATATTATTGTACTAGTTACTTAATACAGTGACTTAGGAGGCTATATGGACTTTAATTCTAATATACCTATATATCTACAAATTGTAGATGAATTCAAAAGAAAAATAGTTACAAAAGAGTATGTACCTTCACAGAAGGTTGAGAGTGTTCGTGAACTAGCTTTAACACTTGGGGTTAATCCTAATACTGTTCAAAAAGCATTGGCTGAACTAGAACGACAGGGAATAGTATATACTAATCGAACTACAGGACGCTATATTAGTGATAATTCTGAGTTAATAACAACTGAAAGAATTGCTTACATTAATATTAAAGTCAATGAATTCATTTGCGAAATGAAAAAAATGGGGTTTGACAAAGAACAAATTATAGAAATTATGAAAGGTGAAAACTAAAATGGAAAACATTATTGAACTAGCTGGTATTACAAAAAACTATGCTAGCATTAAAGCTTTAAATGCTGTAGATTTATCATTACCTAAAGGTAAAATTATTGGTTTACTTGGTCCTAATGGAAGTGGTAAATCAACTATGATCAAAATTTTAACAGGAATCATTAAAGATTTTAAAGGGGATGTAAAAGTAGATGGTAAAAAAATTGGTATTTATACTAAATCTATAGTATCATATTTACCTGACTCTACATTCTTTCCAGAATGGATGAAAGTTATAGAGGCTATAAGTTTATTTAAAGATATGTACTTTGACTTTGATGATGTAAAGGCTCTAGAAATCTTAGGTAAATTTAGCATTTATCCTAACATGGTTATTAAATCCATGTCAAAAGGTACTAAAGAGAAGTTCCAGTTAATATTAACTATGTCTAGAAAAGCTAAGGTTATTATATTAGATGAACCTATTGGAGGAGTGGATCCTGCTGCTCGTGAAGTAATTCTAAAGATTATATTAGAAAACTTCAATGATGATCAAACAGTAATTATTGCTACTCATTTAATTGCTGATATTGAACAGATATTCGATCAAGTAGTATTCATTAAAGATGGAATAGTAGTCTTAAACAAAGATGTCGAAGAATTAAGAACAGAAACAAATAAATCGGTAGACGAATTGTTTAGGGAGGAATTCAGATGTTATTAAAATTATTAAAGATGGATTTTAAAGCAACATACCGTATTTTTATCGGATTGTATGCTGCACTATTTATTACTGTTGGTGTTCAAGTTTTTAGGATTGAAATAGTAAATAATATTGCGGCGATTATGTATACGTTACTATTAACTGGAATTTTATTTGTAGCGTTAGCTTCATTAGTTATTTATTATAATAAGAGTATGTTTAAGACACAAGCTTATTTAACTCATACGCTGCCAGCTAGTGAAGTACAAATACTAGCTTCTAAACTTTTTGTATCAGTTGTTTGGTCAATAATAACTATTAACGTTATATTATTATCTATATTTTTACTTATTATAGTTGTAGGTGGAAATGATTTTTCAACCTATTATAGTATGTTGGATTTTAAAAAATTTTTTAGTTATATTAGTGAAAATTTATCAACCTTTATTTTAATGATGAGCTTAATCGTTGCTTCAATTACATTAGTATTCTCTGTGTTTTATATGTCTTTAAGTATTGTTAATACTAGATTTGTGAAAAAGTTTAAGAACTTCTTCGCTGCACTTATAATATTTGGAAGTTACTGGTTATTGAGCTATGTTAATGAAAAATTTATGTATAGTATTGATAATGATGTTATTCTTTTGATTTTAACTTATATAATTCCTTGTGTTATTTGTATAAGTATTACATTATATATGAATAAAAATTTTATTGAGGTTGAAAATGTATAAACTTAAGTGCTCTTAAAGGGCACTTTTATTATTTTTCATGGTATAATAACATAGCAATGAGGTGAATAGAATGAGTGAAGAAAGAAGTGGAATACTATTAATTAATAAAGAGGCTGGGATGACATCACATGATGTTGTGTCTGTTCTTCGTCGATTATTACATACAAAAAAAATAGGGCATAGTGGTACTTTAGATCCTAATGCAACTGGTGTATTATTAGTTTTAGTAAATAATGCTACTAAGGTATTACCTTATTTAGAAGATACTGATAAAGAATATGTAGCAACACTAATGTTAGGTAAAAGAACTTTTACTGATGATATATGGGGAGATACACTAGAAACTGAAGAAATTACACCAATTAATAATTTACAAGAAATACTTAATAAGTATTTAGGCGATATTAAACAGCTTCCACCAATGGTAAGTGCTGTTAGAGTTAATGGCAGGAAGCTGTATGAATATGCTAGAGCTAATGAAAGCGTGGAGCGTCCAATAAGAGATGTTAAAATTCATCAAATCAAAGCAATTGAGGGAGATGATGAATATAAATTCAAGGTGCACTGTAGTAGTGGAACATATATTAGGACTCTTTGCGTAGATATAGCTGCTGATACTAATAATTTAGGATGTATGTCTAGTCTAGTTCGAACAAAAGTAGGTCGCTTCAGTTTAGATGATTGCGTTAGTTTAGCTGACGTTGAAGCGGGCAACTATAAATTATTCAGTATTAATGATGCACTAGCTCATTATCATACAATAAAATATGAACCAATGAGCGATGTATATAATGGAAAAAGGATTAAGATTGATTGTAAAGAAGACATTGTAGCTATTCAAGATGGAGATAAAATTGTAGCCATGTATGGCAGAGAAACAACTACCACCTTTAAAAGTTTAAGAGGTCTCTGGTAATGAAAATAATTACCTACCATCAAGGCGACTCGCCTAATCTTAACAATCTAGTTGCCTGTATTGGTCACTTTGATGGCCTTCACTTAGGTCACCTTCAATTAATTAACAAAGTTAATTCAATTAAAGGCGTAAACAATAAACTTTCAAGTGCAATCATTATGATGGACCCTGACCCTCTAAACTTTATTAATGGTTGCGAAACACCGTTCTTAACAAGCTTACAAGATCGCATTTTACGCTGTCATGAGTTTAACTTAGATTACTTTATTATATTAAAATTTAATCAAACAATGATAAACATGGACCCAGAAAATTTTATACATTCAGTATTAGAAAAACTAAATGTAAAAGAACTAGTATGCGGATACGATTTCCGCTTCGCAGCCAACGGAAGCGGAAATCTAGAAATGTTAAACAAACAAAACTTTAAACTACACGTTGTACAACCATATAAAATAAATGATATTAAAGTATCAACTACAAATATTAAACAATTAATAAAAGAATATAAACTAAAAGAAGTAAAACAACTAATGAACCACTACTATAAAGTAAATGGAACCGTAGTTAAAGGAAGACAAGTAGGAAGAACCATCGGATTTCCAACAGCTAACCTTGAAATGAAAGAGCTATATGTAAATCCAGAAAATGGAGTATATACAGGATACGTAAAAGTTAAAGAAGAATATTATGGATGTATAATAAATGTCGGGTATAATCCAACATTTAATTTAAGAAATACAGTATCGATTGAAGCTCATATATTAGAATTCAGTTCCGACATTTATGGTGAAGAAATAAGTTTATATTTTGTACAATTATTAAGAAAAGAAGTTACTTTTAAGAATACAACATTATTGATTGAACAGTTAAATAAAGATGTGGATAATGCTAATATTATATTAAAGGAGGTAAGATTATGCGACTAGTAGTATTTGATGTGATAGATGAAGCTTTAAATAAGCTAGAAACTAATCATGATAATTATGAGTTAGTTAGGAATGATATTAATGAACAGCTACATGCTGTGTTTAAAGATAAGGATGATTGTATTGTAGATATAGTATCAAGACTTAAAAGAAAAGAAAGTTTAAGAGAAAAAATAATTAGAAATAGATTATATATTAAATATAAAGATGCTAATGAAATATTAGACCATCTACAAGATCTAATCGGGCTAACTATAGAATGTCGATTCATTGAAGAAGAATATTTGATACTTAAAGTATTAAGAGAAAAATTTACTTTGAAATATAATGACACAAGATACAGTTACAGTGAAGAATACGAAAATATTTATATAGATGTTACCAGTTCACAGCCACAAGTCCAAAAAAACGGATTTGCAATATATCGATTAGACGGATTCTATTTAAGAAATGGAAATAGAGTGAATTTCGAATTACAAATAAAAGCTCTAGTACACTCATTCTGGAGTGAAATAGAACATAAATTAGTATATAAGAATACTAACTTTTATGTATACAATGATTTTATGAAAGATATATTAGCATCTATAAAAGCAAATTTAAGTATCATGGATCGACAACTTAATATCGTATACAATAGAATGCACGATACATCAGAAAATGAAGTTAACATTAACGAAAATACATTCGAGGTATTAATAGCAAAAGCTATAAATGATCTATTTGCAGTTAAAATGAATGAATCAATTGGATTCACGCTAGATATTAAAAACACAAGCAGTATATTAGGACACTATATATTTTTAAAAGACCTACAATTCAACGGGAACAATGGAGATAGAATCGCATCACTATTTAGAACATTTAAAAAATTAAACAATATTAAAATGGACTTTGAAAATGAAATTGCTTTAGAATGGGAACTTAAAAGTGATGATGTATTTGTAAAAATTTTAGGGAACCATCTAATAAGCATAATAAATAAAGACTACGACTGGTTTGTATTCTTTAAAATACTGTTTGCAATAGAACCAGGAAATAATATTGAAGACTTTACACTATTCATGAATGTAATTAAAAACTATCTAGTAGACAATTACTGGCTAAATACAAGCTTTGTAAAACTAAGCATGGAAGACAGTGATAAAATACATCGAGATTGTACAGAAATACTAGCAAAATCATTAGTAGAACTATCAACTATTAAAATCATACACAATGATTTCATGAGTGCTATAAATAAAGCATTTGTTAAATTTATAGAAGAGTTAGAATTAAGAGTAATAAACTATGAAGATTTTAAAAGCTATTCTGATGCATACTATCAAGATTGGGTAACTACACTTAAAAAGATATTTGATAAGTAATGTATATTAAATAACCTCCAAGCATATATATTAGTGCTAGGAGGTTATTTATGAATAGACAAGCATTAGCGTTCTTAACAATGTTTTCGTTAGTATTAATAATGTCAGTATATTATATTACGCTACCAAATGATACGGCAGTAGTTAAGGTAGAAGAATCTAAAGAAGATAAAGAAAATAAAGCAAACGAAACAGAAACAAAAGAAGACAAAAAAGAAACGGAAAGCAATAAAGGAGCAGATGAAAATCAAGAAAAGATTAATACAGCAAAGAAAGAAGAAATAAATAGTAATAAAGAAACGATAGCTAATTCAAAGAAAACAGAAGAAGAAAAGAAAGAAGCAATTAATAAAGTTGAGAAACTAGAAAAAGATAAAAAAACAGTTGAAGAACTTATAAAGAAATGTAAAGACAAAGGATGGGAAACAAGCATAGAAATTAAAGAAACAATATTAAAGGTTAATATCCATAAAATAAAAAAAGATGTAAAGATAGCAAACGATGTAATAATGTATTTAAGTAAAGAAACTAATAATGCATATAATATAGAAGTTAAATTTATATAGTTGTAATTATCTTAGATATCGACTATAATAATTGTAGAAGGTGATTAAAAATGGCGCAAGAATATATAGCAGTTAAACAAAAAAACGAAATAGGATTGATAGCATTAAATAAATCAGTCTTTACAACGATGGTTAAAATAGCCGTTGAAGAAGAAGAAAATGTTGAGTTAGCCGAAAATAATACTCCATTTAAAAATTCATGTAATGCTAAGATTGTAGAAGACCAATTAGTAATTAATCTGGATGTTAAGGTTAAGTATAGTGCTAATGTTAACGATGTGTGTGCTAAACTACAAAACAAAATATTTGAAAGTATAGAACATATGAGTGAATATACACCAGATGTAATTGATATTAAAGTTGTAGGATTTATATTTTAAAACGACTAAGATACATTTCTTAGTTTTTTTATGTATAATATTAAGATTGTTATTGTAAGAGAGACCTTTAAATGATAAAATATGTAAGGTAAATGGAGGATTCAAATGAAAAATAGACATCAGCTAAGAGAACAAGGAATGACTTGCCTATATCAATCTTTAATATTACATAAAGATATTAAACAAGTTGTTTTTGAAAATACAGAAAGCAATGCAATCGATCCATTTTTATTTACAATAACTATCGATGCTATGAATAACTTTGATATTTATAAAGAAGAAATAAATAAAGTTATAAAGAAGGACTGGACATTTGATCGTTTAGGATTTGTTGAACGTGCTATACTCGTTATGGCATGTAGTGAATTAGAAAATGATACAGCTTCTAGAAGTATCGTATTCGATGAGGCAATTACATTAACAAAGAAATATTGTGATGCTGATGCTTATAAGTTAGTTAATGCAATATTAGAAGCACTATGAGTTTAAATGTTTGGAGTATTTCTCAACTAGTTAATTATATAAAGACTAGTTTAGATAATGATCCTAATACAAAAGCTATTCTAGTTAAAGGGGAAATATCTAACTTTGTTCATCATAGAAGTGGCCATTATTATTTTACGTTGAAGGATGCTAAAGCTAGACTATCTTGTGTAATGTTTAATGGCTTTGCAAGTAAGTGTTCGTTAGATATTAAAGATGGCATGCAAGTAATATTGCATGCCTCTGTTTCAATGTATGAGCCTCAAGGAAGTATCCAACTATATGTTAATAAAGTTGAACTTGACGGTGTTGGCGATTTGTTTATGTCATATATGAAATTGAGAAAACAATTACATGAAGAAGGACTCTTTAATAAAGAATATAAGAAAGAATTACCTAAGTATCCAATGTCTATAGCACTATTAAGCGCTCCTACAGGGGCTGCTATTCACGATCTACAAATAACTATAAGTAGAAGATGGCCAATAGCTAATGTTGTTGTATATCCTTGTCTTGTACAAGGTAATGATGCACCTAAAGATATTATCAATAAATTAATTAAGGCTGATCAATCAGAACACGATATAATTATTCTAGCTAGGGGTGGTGGTTCTTTAGAAGACTTATGGGCTTTCAATAATGAAGAACTAGTCCGTACTATATTTAAACTTAATACATTTACTTTATGTGGCGTAGGTCACGAAAGCGATGTAACTCTAGTAGATTACGTATGTGATTTAAGAGGAGCAACTCCAACTGCAGCAGCAGAATTAGCAACACCAGATATAAATGAAGTGAACTATAATATTCAACAAACTAAAAATAAATTAATACAGAATATTAGACATAGTATTGTAATGAATAAAAACTTATATCAATCATTATCTACTAATAAATTATTAATGAATCCTTTATCTATAGTAGCTAATGATACTATTAAATTAAATATGTTAGAAAAGAGTTTAAATAGTTATGCAAAAGATATGAGCTATCAAAGTGATAAATTAATTAAACTAAAAGAACGTATGATACAGCAAATAAGTAATCTAAAAATGAAACAATCATTACATATAAGTAATGATATACAATTACTAGATGCATATAGCCCATTAAAAATACTTAGTAGAGGATATTCTATTGTATATCAAAACAATAATATTATTAGAACTACTAAAGATATAAATATTGAAGAAACATTAGATATTAAAATGAGTGATGATACAATTAAAGTAAAAGTAATAAAGGAGAACTAAATATGAAACTAACATTTAAACAAAGTATGAGTCGTCTTGACGAAATTGTTTCTTTATTAGAAAGAAATGAAATTGAATTAGAAGAAGCAATTAAATTATTTGAAGAAGGTTTAATTCTAGTTAAAAGTTGTGATACACAACTACATAGTTTTGAAGATAAGGTTAATTCATTATTAGATTCATATGAAGGAGGATCTAATAATGAATAATTTTAAAGATTATTTAGCGCATAGTTTAGATCATATAAAAGAATCAAGAGTTAAAGAAGCGATGGGGTATTCTTTGTTAGCTAAAGGTAAACATGTTAGGCCTAATCTATTATTTGAAGTGTTAAAGAGCTATGGAGTTAATATAGAATTAGGTTATAAATGTGCTACAGGTATTGAAATGATCCATACATATTCTTTAATACATGATGATTTACCAGCAATGGATAATGACACATTGAGACGTGGAGTTAATACTAATCATATAGAGTTTGATGAAGCTACTGCTATATTAGCAGGAGATGCACTATTAAGTGAAGCGTTTAAGTATGCTGCAAGTGCAACTCCTAATGCTAATATAAATCAACAAATAGTTTTACAATTTGTTGATTTAGCAGGAGCTAATGGTATGATATTAGGACAAGCAAGAGATTTAGCAGCTGAAGAATTAACGATTAAAAATGAAGAAGAACTAATAGCTATAGATGAATATAAAACCAGCAAGTTATTAATATTAGCTTGTGTATGTGGTGCTTTAATAGCTAATAAGGAAGAAGATATTAAAAGTTGGGAAAGAATCGGAAGTAATTTAGGTATAGCCTTCCAAATACAAGATGATATACTAGATATAACTAGTAGTACAGAAGTATTAGGAAAGAATGTAAATAGTGATATAGAAAACGCTAAAGAAACATATGTAACATTATTAGGTATTGATGGTGCTAAGAAAAGAGCACAAGAACTATATGATTTAGCATTAAATGATGTAACCAATTTAAATGTTGATAGCAGTAGCATTATAAAATACTTTAATAATTTAATAGTACGTAAATTCTAAATTATAAAGATATTGAAATAGTATAAATATAAGTTTTAAAAAGGAGTGTTATTATGAAAGTAGAAGATATAAAGGGACCCGAAGATTTAAAAATGATGAATCTATCACAGCTAAATTGTTTAGCAACTGATATTCGCAAATTTTTAATTGAGAATGTTTCTAAAACTGGTGGGCATTTATCAAGTAATTTAGGAGTTGTTGAATTAACTATTGCATTGCATTATGTTTTCAATTCTCCAACTGATAAAATATTTTTTGATGTGGGACATCAAAGCTATATTCATAAAATACTAACAGGTAGAGCAAATCGTTTTAATACTTTAAGACAATATAATGGTATATCAGGATTTCAAAAACGTAAAGAAAGTGAACATGATGTTTGGGAAGCTGGACATTCATCTACTTCTTTATCAGCTGCTTATGGAATGGCGGTTGCTCGCGATCTATCTAATGAACATTATGCAATTATCCCAGTTATTGGTGATGGAGCAATGAGTGGTGGAATGGCTTTAGAAGCATTAAATGAAATAGGCAGTGAAAATAGAAATATGATTATAATCTTTAATGATAATAATATGTCTATAAGTAAAAACGTAGGAGCACTAAGCGATGTATTTACTAGTTTAAGAACAAGTAAACCATACAATAATTTGAAGAGTGATTTAAGCGATGCTTTATCTAATTCTAAAATTGGAGAAAGTGTATTAAATAGTATGCGTTCAGTAAAAAACACAGTAAAGAAGAATGTAGTTGAATCTTCATTCTTTGGTGATTTTAATCTAGATTATATTGGCCCAGTGGATGGACATGATATAAAAGATGTGGTTAAAGTATTAAGTATTGCAAAAAATCATAAAGGACCAATTGTAGTACATGTAATCACACAAAAAGGGAAGGGATATCCTTATTCAGAAAATGATACTGAAGGAAGATGGCATGGTGTTTCACAGTTTAATCCAGAAACAGGATTATGTTTATCTAAAACTCCTTTAGGACAAGCTTCTTGGTCTACAATTATATCAGAAGAACTTGTTACTTTAGCTAAGAATAATAAAGATGTGGTTGCAATAACTCCAGCTATGATAACCGGTAGCAAACTTGAAAAGTTCTTCGCATTATATCCAGAAAGAGCGTTTGATTGTGGTATTGCTGAAGAACATGCTACTACTTTTGCAGCATCCTTAGCTAATTGTGGCTACCGTCCTTTTATATCTTTATATAGTAGTTTTTTACAAAGAGCTTATGATCAAATAAATCATGATATTTGCCGAATGGATTTACCTGTAATAATTGGTATTGATCGTGCTGGTCTGGTTGGTGATGATGGACCTACTCATCATGGTTTATTTGATATTAGTATCTTAAGATCTTTACCAAATATTATATTGTCTCAACCATGTGATGCTTTTGAAGCACAATCATTATTATATACAGCTTATATGCAAAAGGAACATCCTTTTGCTATAAGATATCCAAGAGGTAATATAGAATTTGATTTAGATAAAAAACCTGAATTAATTAAAATAGGAAGCTGGTCTAAGTGGTCTTTTAATAATGATAGTAAAGTTATAGTAATAGCTTATGGGTATGATGTTAAAAGAATTATAAATAAAGCTGAAGTAAACGAAACTCCAATTAGTATTATAAATGCTCGTTTCTTTAAACCTTTAGATACTGATATGTTAGATCAGATTATTAATTCTAAACTACCGGTAATTATATATGAATCTGATATCGAGGCAGGAGGCCTCTCTAGTGCAATACTAGAGTACTGTAATGATAATCATAAAGCTATGAACTTTATAAGAGTAGGAATTAAAGATCATTATGTAACTCATGGAAGTCTACCCCAATTAAGAAAATTAGAAAAGATTGATATTAATTCTTTATATGATAAAATTTATAGTATAATAAACAAAAAATAAGAAAATTACTATTAATAATTAAATCATTTAGGATAATATAAAAACTTAACATAAACAGAGTTAGAGGTGATTTTATGTTAAGCAATTTATATATTTCAAACTTTATATTAATAGAATCTATTAATATAAACTTAAAAAAAGGACTACAAGTATTAAGTGGTGAAAGTGGTGCTGGTAAATCTTTAATACTAAAAGCAATAGGTATACTAAATGGAGATAGTTTTAATATTAAACATATAAGAAAGGACTCTGAACTAGCATTAATTCAAGGGTCTTTTTATTATGAAAATAATAACGAATTACAAACATTACTATTAAAATTAAATATTAAAAGTAATACATTAATAATTTGTAGAAAGATAAGTAAAGATAAAAAGATTATAAATTCTATAAATGATATTAATATATCATTGAAAGTATTAAAGGATATAACAAATTTATTGTTAGATATACATACCCAAAACAGTACTATCCAGTTATTAAATTCTAATAATTATTTAAGTTTATTAGATAGTTTAATCGATAAAGAATATAATAGAGAAGTAATGGATGCTTATAGTTTATATAATAATTATTATATAGCTAAAAATAAATTAATAACTAATTATAAAGATGTTAATTATTTAGATAATATAAAGAATGAATATAAACTTATAGGAAATATAACATTAGAATATTTAAATGATATAGAATTAAAGTATAAAGAAGATACTAGTAAAAAGAGACTTATAGAGGTTTATGTAGATGCTTTAAGTTTATTGGATGAAGATACTATTAATAGATTATGTAGGGGAATTAAAGGTTTAAAGAAAGATAGTAGTTATAAGGAATTAGAAGAGGCTTATATAGTTATAGAGGATTATGTAGAGAGATTTAAAGCTATTGTAGATAATGATGAGAGTAATGAATTAAATAGTAGTTATTTAGAGGTAGAGTATTATAGAACTATTAAGTTAGTTAATAGTTATGGTAGTATTGATAATTTAGAGAAGAGAAAAATTGAATTATTAATAGAAATAGATAATTATAATCATTATGAGTATCGTATAAACCAATTAGATATGTATTTAAAGCAATCTAAGAGTGATTATGACATTAAAGCAACTAGATTACATAATTTAAGATTTAACGCTAGTATAGCTTTAGAAACAGCAATGATACAACAATTAAAAGAACTAATGCTTCCTAATGCTAACTTTAAAATACAAATAGAAGATAAAGAACCAAGCATAACAGGAATAGATCAAGTAAAGTTCTTAATCTCAACAAACCAAGGAGAAGAACTAAGTGATCTAAACACTACAACATCTGGAGGAGAACAATCACGTATCCTTTTAGCATTCAAAATAATCTTTAACTTTAATTCTAATAAGATATTAATATTTGATGAAATAGATAATGGTATTTCAGGTTCTATAGCATTTAACATGTCATTATCTATTTATAAATTATCTTTAAATACTCAAGTTATTGTAGTCACTCATCTCCCTTCAATGATTGCTTATGCTAATAATAATTATATTATAGCTAAAGAAGATATAGATGATAGTGTCATTACTAATATTAAAGAGATTAATGATTCAGAATTAATTCTTTATCTTTCTAAGCTTATTTCAAATTCAGTTAGTAATACTTCTTTATTATCTTCTCAAGAACTAATAAATTCTGTAAAATTAAATATTAATAATTTACTAACTTTCTAGTCATACTATTATTAGGAGGTGTTTTATGAAAAAATTTCTTTTAATAATTTTATTATTAAATCCTATTTATATTCTTGCTAAAGATGTTATTCTTGGTGGTGACTCTTTAGGTATTAGAATAGATTATAATGGAGTTCTTGTTAGTAGTACTTATAAGTACACTATCGATAATATAAGTATTGATCCTAATTCTATTATAGATCCTGATGATATCATAGTTAAGTGTAATAATAACTCTATTAGTTCTATTAAAGATTTTAACAACTGCATTTCAACTTATAAATCGTCTATTAATAATGTACCTATTGTTGTTAAGCGTAATAATAAATTAGTTAATCTTAATTTTAAGTATGCTTATCAACAATCGTCTAATTCTTATATCACTGGTTTATATATGAGTGATTACTTAGAGGGGATTGGTACTTTAACTTATTTAGATCCAACTGATTTAAGTTATGGTGCTTTAGGTCATATTGCTAGCGCTACTTCAGCTAATTTAAATTTTAATACTGGTAACATATTTTTAAGTAATGTTACTGGTATTAATCGTCCTACTAAAAATGAACCTGGAGAAAAGAAAGCTACAATTGATCATAATAGTATGATTGGTAATATTAAATTTAATAATATTTATGGTATTTATGGTCATATGGACGTTTTGAAAGATAATAAGCATATAGAAACTGCTAATAACGATCAAATTCATTTAGGAAGAGCTACTATTTATTCTGTTCTTAATGATTCTACAATTAGTGAATATCAAATAGAAATTATAAAACTAGATAATCAGAGTAAACCTGATCTTAAGGGAATAAAATTTAGAGTGACGGATAAAAGGTTACTTGATGCTAGTGGTGGTATTGTCCAGGGTATGAGCGGTTCTCCTATTATTCAAGATGGTTTATTAATTGGTGCAGTCACTCATGTTGATAATGATGATCCTACTCTTGCATATGGAATATATATAAATTGGATGCTTGAACAGGATAAAATCCTTCCTTAATTTTTCGACTCTATTCGACTTTTTCAATATATAAGTTACAGAAAAGCGCTTTCATACTCTGTTTTTGACCAAAAAACAACATTTAATAGCATATTTCATATGTATTTAATTAAATTATATATATTTTTTTATATTTAAAGATATAATTAGATAGTGGAGGAACACAAATGGAAAATACTGTTAGGGTTTACATTGTAGATGATGCTAGCGACATTGTTTATGAGATGAAGAATGAATTATCTAAGGATAGTTCATTCGAAGTAATTGGAAGTGCAACAAATGGAGATCAGTGTTTATTTGAATTATCTAATAAAACTATTGATGTCTTAATTCTTGATCTAATTTTACCTAAACGTGATGGAATTGAAGTACTGCATTCATTAGCAGAACATAATATAAAGGTGAAACATATAATTTGTACGTCGCCTTTTATTAATGATGTTATTATTAATGAAGTTCAGCATCATCATGTTGATTATCTTTTATTAAAGCCTTTTAATGTTAGTCAGCTTCATAAAAAAATTATAAGCATAACTAATGTTAATAAGCTACAAATATTAGATAACACAATGTTAAAAGTAAATCTAGATGAACATGAAAAAGCAACAATCTTTAAAATTGAATTAGAAAATGAAGTTACATCTTTATTGCATGAGGTCGGGATACCTGCGCATATTAAAGGATATCTTTATTTGAGAACAGCAATTATAGAAACTTATTTAAATACAGATTTCTTAGGACAAATTACTAAAGTTCTTTATCCTCAAATTGCTAAAACCTACTTAACTACAGCTTCAAGAGTTGAAAGAGCAATTAGACATGCAATCGAAGTAGCCTGGAATCGTGGTAATATCGATGCAATTGATGATATATTTGGATATACAATCAATGCCGCTAAAGCTAAACCAACTAATTCTGAATTTATAGCGATGATTTCAGATAAGTTAAGAATTGAACATAAGCTAAAAAACAATAATTCATTAATAAGAAATTATCGTTAAATTTTAGCAAAATAAACAAGTTCGCCTCATATATTAAAGAGAGGTGAAACTATGTTTAAAACAAAACATCCAAATATCAGAAGATTTATTTTAACAATTATAACCTGTGGATTTATTTTTGGCATCATTTTAGGATTATACATAAATACTGCAGACACGAATATATTAAATAAAATGATAATTGATATTGGAGCAAATGCAGCTTCATATAAATATTTCGTCAGTGAGTTTATCATTGGCGTTTTATTTGTGGGTATTATATTTATATTAGGTACTTCTATAATTTCAACACCTATAATAGGCTTTATAATCTTTTATAAAGGTACTCAAATAGGTTATACTTGTATATTATATATTATGACATATCATTTAAAAGGTATTATAGGTATCATTATCACTTTAATACCACAAGTAATTTTAGATTTTATGGCAACTTATGTAATATGTGCTTGTTCTTTAAACTTATCTATCAGTTTATTAAATAATTGTATTAGTTCTAAAGTGTTATCTTTAAGATCTTTATTTAATCGGATTATAAATGATGCTTTTATAGCTCTTACTTTAATATTATTAAGTGCTGTATTTAAAGCTTATATATTAATACATTTAATTAAATTATTTTGTTCATTCTAATGTGCTATAATAATTATAGGTGATAAAATGTTAATACAAGATGCTATAAAAGATTATTTATATCAAGTTAAAGTGATAGAGGGTAAATCTATTAATACTTTAAAAAGCTATAGTAGTGAATTGAATGCTTATTTAAAGTATTTTAATGATATAGGTATAAGAAATATAGAAGATATTACTTATAATAATATTAGTGAGTATTTAATGAATAGGAATATTACTTCAAAGAGTATTAATCATGCATTAAGTGTTATTAAGAGTTTTCATCATTATATTAGTTTTGAAAATACAAATATATTAAATCCTAGTATCTTAATAAAGAGTAGTAAGGTAGGTAGTAAGCTGCCTAATTTCTTTCATAAAGATGATATAAATTGTTTATTAGATAGTTTTAAAGATGAAGATGATAAAGAACTATTTGATCATACTATATTAGAGGTTTTGTATGCTAGTGGGTTAAGATCATTTGAATTATGTAATTTGTTAATGAATCAAATACATTTGGAGCAACAACAAATTAAAGTTAAAGGGAAGGGGAATAAAGAGAGAATGGTTCCGATTCATACTAATGCGTGTAGTATTTTAAATGATTATATTGGAAATGTAAGGCCTAAGTTTTTAAAACGCACTAGCAGTAGTTATGTATTTATTGAACCTGATGGTAATCAATTGAACTATACTTATTTATCTAGACTCATTAAGCGAAAGCTTCGTGAATGTAATCTTAATGAAACATTAACGCCACATAGTGTAAGACATTCTTTTGCTACACACTTATTAAATGATGATGCTGATCTTAGAAGCGTTCAAGTTTTATTAGGACATAGTGATATAACTACTACGCAGTTATATACTCATGTCCAGACAGATAAATTAAAAGATAGTTATAATAGTTTCTTTCCTAAAAGAGAAGATGATGATAATAACAATGTTAACGATGATGATGAGGAATATAATGATGAAGAATAGATACAATAGAATTATATTAATCGTACTAGATTCTTTAGGTGTTGGCGCTAGTAACGATGCTAATCTATATAATGATATAGGCGCCAATACCTTCCTACATATATATGAACAATATCCTAAAATTGTAATGCCTAATCTTACTAAGCTTGGCTGGTTTAAGAACTTATCTATATTATCTAACCAGCCAAGCATTGAACCATTCGGCTATTATTCAATATTGAGTGAATTAAGTGCAAGTAAAGATACACTATGTGGTCACTATGAAATGATGGGTTTAATAAGTGATAAACCTTTTCAAACTTTTAGTGAAAATGGATTTCCTGTAGCACTTATAAATAAATTAGAGGAACTTACTGGACACAAATTCATTGGAAATATAGCATGTAGTGGAACAGAAATAATTAAGCAATATGGTGAACGAATTATTAAAAAAAATTCAAATGAACTAATAATATATACTTCTGATGATAGTGTGCTTCAAATAGCTGGTAATGTTGAACATACACCATTGACAGAATTATATCGTGTGTGTGAAATAACACGTGCAGTCACAATGGAAGATAAATGGATGGTTGCAAGAGTAATTGCTAGGCCATTTATTGGATCTTGTTCTGAAAACTTCATTAGGACTAGTGATCGTAAAGATTATGCACTAGATCCGCCGAAGCCTACCTTACTTGATCTTATGAAGGAAAAAGGATTAGCAACGATAGGAATTGGCAAAATAGGTGATATTTTCAATTGTAAAGGAATAAGCAATAGCATACATTCTAACAGCAATAGTGATGGCATGCTTAAACTTAGTGAACAAATTAAACAAGAATTTACTGGTTTATGTTTTGTGAATTTGGTTGATTTTGATGCGAAGTGGGGACATCGCCGCGACGTAAAAGGATATGCTAAAGAAATAGAAATATTTGATCAACATTTAGGTAAACTGTTGACTGAAATTCATAATGATGATCTATTGATCATAAGTGCTGATCATGGTAATGATCCAACATATCAAGGATTTAATCATACAAGAGAATTAGTACCTCTTTTAATGTATTCTAAAGACATGAGTGGTACAGGTAAATTATGTGATGGGGAAGGCTTTAGTTGTATAGCTAAAACAATCGCTGAAAATTTCGATATAAAAGAAGATTATGTAGGAGTTTCTTATCTTAAACAACTAAAATAGAATGAATAGTGGTATAATAATAAAGTTAATGTAGAAGGAGGCAACATATGTCAGATTGTGAAAATTGTCCAAGTAAAAGTAACTGTGCTAAGGATGCTAAGGACTGTGGTATTACAAATAATCCTAAAAACAACATAAAGAATATAATCGGTGTCATGAGTGGTAAAGGTGGCGTTGGAAAGTCTAGTATTACTGTTTTATTAGCTAAAATGCTAAAAAATATGGGCTATAAGGTTGGTATTATGGACGCTGATATTACTGGTCCAAGTATACCTCGTATGTTTGGAGTTGAAAAAACAAAAGCTGTAGGACAAAATGATATGATTTTACCCATTATAAGCGAAGATAACATTAAACTAATGTCAATTAATTTCTTAATTGAAACAGAGGAAACACCAGTTATATGGCGTGGGCCAATCATAGCTAACTCTCTAAAGCAATTCTATAATGAAGTGCTTTGGGAAGAATTAGACTATTTATTTATAGATATGCCACCAGGAACTGGTGATGTAGCTATTACTTTAATGCAAACTATACCACTTAATGGTGTTGTTATGGTATCAACACCACAAGATATGGTATCTATGATCGTATCAAAAGCCATAAACATGGCAAAAAAAATGGATATTAATATATATGGATTAGTTGAAAATATGGCATATATAAGTTGTCCGGACTGTGGTAAGCGAATACAAATCTTTAATGCAAGCGATACAAGTGAATTCATTAATAAACATGATATAGAGTTATTAGCAGAACTACCAATGATGCAAGATCTATCAAACCTAGCTAATTACGATAAACTAGATGATATACATAAATCAGTAATAAAATTAATGATAGAACCAGCAGTAAAAAAACTAATAGCGAAAACAAATCATTAATGCGAACCACTAAATAAGGTACTAGTTCATAGACTAGTACCTTATTTATTATATACTTCGCTCAATAATACATATTATGCGAAGTATATAATAGTATAAATCCACTTACAACGTGGATTTATACAGTGGTTCGCTTATACTTGATTTTTGATCTTCTAGATAATTTATTAGTTCTGACCAGTTACTCGGTATCTTTTCTTTATAAAAGATTCTATTTAGATCGATAAAACGGATCATACAATGAGGATTGCTAACTACCTTAACGTTAATAAGCTTGCTAGTCGCTTTACCTTTAGAATCTTTAACATAATAAGTAATTGGATAGTTACCAAGTACATCTGAATTAACGTTACCACTAAAACTTAATTTATGTTTAAGATTACCATCCTCTTTATCTGTAGCCGTAACATCTTTTAAAGGATTAAATTCATCATACTTATAAATGATTTTATCATTAGCAGTTATTACTGGAGTGCTATTCAGACGTTCATTAACAGTAATATCCATCGTTTTAGTATCTGTTGCTCCATATTTATCACTTACACTGAAAGTCAAGTGATAAATATTAGGAACATTTTTTAATTCACCAGAAACCAGTTTAATTTTAGAAGTAAGATTTCCCTCTTCAGCATCGTTTGCACTTACATAATCAAAAGGATTAATGGACTGATCTTCATAGATGATAGGATGATTTTTAATAGTTAAAACTGGAGACGTATTGATGATGCGTGTTTTTATTTGAAGTGGTACTCCTGAATAGTCTACATAGCTGCTAGGTATCCAACTATTCGGGTATTTACTACCTTCCTGCACTGTTTTATGTCCATCTATACATTTTGATGGACTACTACTTATTCGATAATAAGTATTATTATTAATAATTTTTCTTTCATATACACGATTAAATACACTGTTATTAGCGTAGTACAGCGTGTTTAAAAAAGAATACGAGCAATAAGGACCATCTTTATATACTTTACTTGTAGGGCCAGCATATGGCCTTACAAACACAGAGTCATTAATTACTTTAAGTTTAGTGTCATTCAAACTAGATATTGCTTTATATTCATAATCATTCACTCTAGCGGTTATAGGAACAACACTAGGATAATATAAATTTATCCTTCTGGATTTTATCCCATCAACATCCAATGTTAACGTATAGTTACGTCCCATCTTTAAATCCATATATGGTATTTTAAATTCAAACCCTGTATATTCTAAGCTATAGTAGCATGTAGTAGCACTTTTATTATACTCTTTAGCATTACATATCCTTACTCCTTTATAACGCATTATATCTGTTTGGTCATTATATTTAGGACTACTATTATATTTTAATAGATGATCACCACTATTTAATCTTAACTGATAACTATGAGTAAAACGACTAAAATGCTGTGTTTCACTAAACAAAGCCCAACCTTTAATCGTAAAGCCACTGCTATCTTTTACTATAGAAGTAATTTCATAAGGCAATTCTTTTTTATCAGCCTGATAGGTATTTCCTTTTACCGTTCCTATACACAGCACTAAACAACCTATACTCAATATTAAAACTTTATATATTTTCATTCTTCCCCTCCCCCTTTCTAAATATGTAAAAATAAAAAAAATCCCTTTCGGGATCTTCTTTATTTTACAGCGTCTTTTAATGCTTTAGCTGCTTTAAAACCTGGAGCTTTAGATTCAGCAATTTCCATTTTTTCTTTTGTTGATGGATTAATACCAATACGAGCTGCACGAGTTTTAACCTCGAACTTACCGAAACCACTAATATCTACTTTACCTTGTTCTTTTAAAGTAGCAGTAATTTCTTCAAACACAGTATCTACTGCAACAGCTGCATCTTTTTTAGTAATGCCTAGCTTTTCAGATACGATATCTGCTAATGCTTTTTTGTTTAAACTTTCACTCATGTTTTTTACCTCCAACATAATAGTGTTCTGTACAATTATCTGTACGTTTTATTTAACAGTTAATAACTATTAATGTTCATATTATAACATATAATCAACAAAAATAAATCATATTTATAAAAAAAATGATGCAAATCATTAAAAAAACTATTCATTTTGCATGAATAGTTATAAAACAATTGCTATAACATTACCTTTGCCCTTATTTACAAGTTTTGTTAGTATATCTTGTAGTCTAACTCTTGCTGCTTCAGGTATCATTGACAATTTTGCATTTAACCCATCTTTAATTAAATCAGATAATTTCCTGCCAAAAATATCTGAATCCCATATGCTTTGATCATTATTTTCTTGATCTCTTAATAAATAATTAATAAGCTCTTCACTTTGCTCTTTAGATCCTATTATTGGTTCAAATGAACTTTCTACATCTACCTTTATCATATGAATGGATGGAGCTATTGCTTTCAATTTTACCCCATATCTATTTCCAGTCTTAATGATTTCAGGTTTAGATAATTCAATATCCGCTAAACTAGCAGATGCAAATCCATACCCTGTTTGTTTAACCATCTTTAAAGCACTACTAATTGCATCATATTCTCTTTTAGCTTTTGAAAAATCTTGCATCAATCCTATTAGTTTAGCTTTATCTTTTATTTCTTCTCCAATAATCTCTTTTAATATTTCATTAAATAACCCATTCTTGACCGTTATTTCTACATTTACACATCCTGTTGCAGGATCAATAGTTGCCAAATTACTAGTTTCTATATTTTCATTTTGATCTATTATACTATTTATATTTTCTACTTCTCTAAGCTTTTCAACACTAGACATACTCTCATTAATAGTTTGGTTAAAACTTTTCTTTAACCAATGATCTTCATCTAATACTGCAATCCATTGTGGCATCATAATATTTATTTGACTAACTGGAAATTCATATAATGCCTCTCTTAATATATCATGTACATCACTTTCTTTTAATTTAGCAACTGACATCGCCAATACAGGTACATTGTATTTATCTTTTAATTTATCACTTATATTCTTACAAACTAATGAATCTGGATCACTACTATTAACAATAACAATGAAAGGTTTACCAATTCTGTTAAGTTCTTCAATAACTTCGTTCTCTGCTATTAAATAGTCTTCTCTTTTTAAATCAGTTATACTTCCATCTGTTGTAATAACTATACCTATCGTTGAATGATCACTTATTACTTTTTGAGTTCCAGTCTTTGCTGCTTCATCAAAAGGTATTGCTTCATCAAACCAAGGAGTTCTAACCATTCTTATACCATCTTCATCTTGATATCCTTTAGCTTCAGGTATTACATAGCCTACACAATCAACTAATCTTACTCTTACATTAAAGCCATCTTCAAATTCAATTAAAGCAGCATTATTAGGAACAAACTTAGGTTCAGTTGTCATAATAGTTTTGCCTTCTCCAGATTGTGGCAATTCATCAATCATTCTTGCTTTTTCATATTCATCATCAACATAAGGTATAATTGCTTTATCCATGAATTTTTTTATAAAAGTTGACTTACCTACTCTTACAGGTCCAACTATTCCTAAGTAAATATCTCCATTAGTACGTTGTGCAATATTCTTTAACATTTCTTTAGTATCCATAAGTACCTCCATTACTATTAAAATGTATGTTCCATATTCTGAATTTATTCATATAATATAAAAATACATCCGTTTTTACGGATGTATTACCATATCTTTAACTATCTATTACATTTCTTCTTTTAAATCTCTTAACATTAAATCATTAGCTGAGATACTAGGCTTTTTATTTTCATATAAAACTTTATATATTTCATTTATAATTGGTAAGTCTAATTTCATATTTATAGCTAATTCATGTACTACTTTAGATGTTCTTACTCCTTCTACTGTTTTAGAATTGTTATCCCAGAAGTATTGAGCATCATTATGTTTACCTATTTCATATCCTGCTTGGAAGTTTCTTGAATGAACACTTGTACAAGTTACGATAAGATCTCCAATACCAGTTAATCCCATGAAGGTTTCAAATTTACCACCCATTGCCATACCGAAGGTAATCATTTCTTTTAATCCTCTTGTAATTAAGGCCGCTTTAGTATTATCTCCATAGCCTAATCCTGCTAGAGTTCCACTAGCTACTGCTATTGCATTCTTAATGGCAACTCCTACTTCACTTCCTATTTCATCATTACCTGTATATACTCTTAGATAATCATTAGAGAAATTGCTTTGTACGAATTTAGCATCTTCATCATTTAATGATACAGCACATATAGTAGTTAGCATTCTTAATACTACTTCTTCTGCATGTGAAGGTCCTATTAAAGATACTACGCTGCTTAATTTATTTTCATCCATTGTATCTCTTATTACACATGACATTCTTTCATTTGTAATAGGATGGAATCCTTTAGATGTATTAACTATAATAATCTTATGTTTAACTACTTTATTTAATGACTTACAGACATCTTCAATAGCAATTGTTGGTACACTTAATACTACAACATCTGCATCACTAGCTACTTCTAAATCACTACTTACTTTAATATTCTCATTTAATTTAACGTCTGGAAAATATTTAGCATTTTGATGATTAACTTTAATATCATTTAATTCATCTTTATCTATTCCCCATATTGTTACATCTTGCTTATTGTCTGCTAGTACTTGGGCTATACCTGTTCCCCAACTTCCACTTCCTACAATTACTGCTTTCATATAATCACTCCTTACGTTCTTTCTCGTGCCATTATTCTTAATGTCGTTCCTTCAAATCCAAATGATTCTCTTAATCTATTTTCTATAAATCTCTTATAACTAAAATGTAATAGTTCTGGATCATTTACAAACAATATAAAGGTTGGTGGACAAGTACTTACTTGAGAAGCATAATAAATCCTTAATCTTTTACCACTTACCATTGGTGGAGGTGTCATTAACTGTGCATCTAGTATTACTTCATTTAATACATTAGTAGCAATACGTAAAGCTGAGTTATCATGTACACTATCTATTAATGGTAATAAAGTTTGAATTCTTTGCTTATTTAATGCTGATACAAAGGCTATTGGTGCATATGCTAAGTATAAGAATTGTTCTCTAATTGTTTTTTCTACTTTAGCCATTGTTGATTCATCTTTAACTACAGTATCCCATTTGTTATAAACAATTATTACACCTTTACCTGCTTCATGTGCATACCCTGCTACATGTTTATCTTGTTCTCTTATACCACTTTCTCCATCTATTAAGAATAGTACTACATCACTTCTTTCTATAGCACTCATTGCTCTTAAAACAGAGTATTTTTCTATACTTTCAAATACTTTACCACGTTTTCTTATTCCTGCTGTGTCTATTACAACGTATTCTTTATCTTCTCTAATGAATGGTGTATCGATAGCATCTCTTGTAGTTCCTTCTACATTACTTACTATAACTCTATCTTGCTTCAATATAGCATTCACTAATGATGATTTACCAACGTTAGGTCTTCCTATAACAGCAAATTTAGTCATTCCTTTATATTCGTTAAAACTATCTTTTTTAAATGAATTAACGATTGCATCTAGCATATCACCAGTTCCAATTCCGTGTTCTCCACTTACTGCAATTGGATCTCCTAGACCTAATGAATAGAATTCATATAGGGCATCTAATTTAGAAAAATCATCTATTTTATTAACTGCTAATATTATTTCTTTATTACATTTATATAACATCCTAGCAATATATTCATCATCTTTACTTAATCCTTCTTTTCCATTTACTAGAAAAAGAATTGTATCTGCTTCTTCTATTGCTATTTCTACTTGCATTTCTATTTCTTTTTTAAATGCTTGATTTTCTAACTGTATTCCTCCAGTATCAATGACACGAAATTCTTTTGTTAGCCATTCAGCTTTACCATAGATTCGATCTCTTGTTACTCCTGGTGTATCTTCAACAATTGATTTTCTTTCTCCAATGATTCGATTAAAAATTGTTGATTTACCGACATTCGGTCGTCCTACGATGGCAACTATTCCATTTATCATTTAATTTAATTCCTTTCTATGCTTCTAATAGCTTCATCTTATCTTTCACAATCTTACTTAGGTATTCATTTACCTGTTCAATATTCATATTTGATGTATCTACTTCAATAGCATCTTTCGCTTTAACGAGTGGTGAGTGTTCACGATGTGTATCTTGATAATCTCTTTGTTCAATGTCTTTAGCTATTTCTTCATAATTAGCTTTACCAAACTTATTTAGATCTTCTTTATAGCGTCTAGTAGCTCTCGCTTCAACGCTTGCTACTAAATAGAACTTTACTTCTGCATCAACTAGAACAACGCTTCCTATATCACGTCCGTCTAATATATAGCCACGTGGGCTTGCAATTTCTCTTTGCCAAGCTACTAGTAGTTCACGTACTTTAGCTTTAGCGCTTACTTTAGATGCGCGCATTGACATTTCATTTGTTCTTATTAAATTGCTTACGTCGCTACCATTAATGTAAACTTTGCCTTCACTATCAAAGGAAATTTTCATTTGTTTTATTAATGCTATAATAGCGTCATCGTCTTCTATAGCAATGCCCTTTTCTTTAGAGTAGTAAGCAACGCAACGATACATTGCTCCGGTGTCTAAGTGGGCATAACCAAATTCTTTTGCTAATAATTTGGCAATAGTGCTTTTACCTGCAGCACTTGGTCCATCTATTGCTATATTAATACGCATTATAATTTACCTCCAGATTTTACTACCATATAAATAACAAAACCTATAACTGCAATTAATGCAAATATAAGTATTAATAGAATGACTGTTAATAGTTTAGAGTTCTTATCTAAATGATCGCTCATACCATTCATTTCATCTTCATATTCACTTATTTGCACTCTTAGTTGTTGAGTTTCTTCTACTAGTTTTTGTTGAATCTTATTTTCTTCCATTCGATAGTTGCTTGAACTAACTACACTTCCTACTTCTTTAGGCAAGATAAACATTCCTGTTCCTCTACCTTTGTCTGCATTCATTTGAGCTGCTGATTGTTGTTGTTGAATCTCTGTTAACTGCTGACTTAGCATATCTTCTTTATCTGATTGTTCTAAAATACTTTTATCAGTTAAATCATCACGCATTCCTTCTTGCTTTTCATTTATTTCATCTTCATTAATATTAGATTCGTTATCATCATTGTCACTCATTGCTGCTAATTCCTTAACTTGGCTTGCTATATCAACTTCAGTATCAGATATTGTTGAGTCAATTTCTCCTTGCTCTTTATTCATTTGTTCTTGATAAGCACCTCTTGATACTCTACTAACATTTTGTAATTGATTTAAAATATTAATTTGCGTATCCTCATCATTACAATTACCATTAGCTATATTATATTCTTTTACTTCTTTTATAAAATCGTCAAGATATTCATTCTTAAAGTTTGGTAATGGTTCATCATTACTATCTTCAAAATAAGATTCACGACGATCTCTCTCAGGTACATGTTCTTTTTTATCTTCAGTAACATCCATCTTTTTAAAATTACTTGGATCAATATTATTTAGTTTATTTGCAAAACTACTTAATTCATCACTTTTTATATCTTCTGTTGCATCTACATCAGCATCATCTTCAATCTTTTTTCTTAATTCTTCATATTTTTTTACTCTTGAAAAACTTTCCATTATATTCCTCCTTACATGAATTAAACTTTATCATGTATAATATCATTTATTTACCCTTCTATTTTAACATAAAGCAAAATAAGTAGCAAAAAAATTTACAACTTTATGACTATTAATGAGCTATTTACTCATTTGAATTACTTTCTTTTTAAATATATTGATATATTTGTAACAAACAAAATAGGCAACAGCTACTAATCCCCATTTTATAGCATTAAAGATTCCATAAACACTTACACAATAATATAATAGATTATCAGGTAGTTCCATCCCCAATAGACCAAAGTATAGTGGTGTGGTAAAGAAATAGTTTATAAATATCATCATAACACTTACGACTAATACACTTATTATTAAACCTATATTAGTTTTATTGTTCTTTTCAAATTTTACTATAACTACTAAGAAGATTGTAATTGCTATTAAATTTATTAGTTGATCTATAGGCAGTCCTGTCAAACTGCCTTTACTAAAGAAATCTAACATATTTACTATAAACGCAGCTAATATTGCGGATCTAATGTTAATACCTAAAGCTATAATAACTATTGGTATTATACTGAATTCTAATTTTAGATGTGGGACAGCAGGTATAATAGATATACCAGTAAACATTAATATATAGCTTAATGTAATCATTAAAGCTATTATTACTAACTGTGAAACATTATAATGTTTTATTTTCATGATTTTTTCTCCTATTATTTTTGTAATATTAATGCTATTATATTTATAGAGGTGATCAAATGAATCGTTTAGTTGAAGCTTTAATTGAAATACCTATGGGTTCTCAAAATAAATATGAGGTTAATAAGAAAACTAACAAGATCAAGTTAGATCGTGTTTTATATTCTCCTACTTTTTATCCTGCTGAATATGGCTATATTGAGAATACTTTAGCTTTGGATAATGATCCAATGGATATTCTTGTATTTACTACATATCCAACATTTCCTGGTTGTTATGTTGAGGCTAGAATCATTGGTGGTATGGATATGATAGATAGTGGAGAGGTGGATATTAAGGTTATTGCAGTTTGTAATAATGATCCTCGCTATGATCATGTTAATTCTTTAGATGATATAGCTCCTCATATTCTTAAGGAAGTTGAGTATTTCTTTAATACTTATAAGTCTTTACAGGGTTCTTCTACTGCTGTTCTAGGTTGGCTAGATATTAATACTACTCTTAGAATGCTTGATGAATCTAGTGAACGCTATATTGAACATAAGCTTAGGTTTCCAGAAGATAACTAATAAATAAAAAAATTCCTTCAGGAATTTTTTTTATTTATTATCTCTACCTGAATATTTAGCATCAGATGTACTTACGATAATGTTTTCATCTACATTTATAAATAAAGGAACACGAAGTTCTAATCCACTTTCAAGTTTAGCTAATTTAGAAGCACTTGTTGCAGTATCTCCTTTTACAGCTGGTTCAGTTTCAACTACTTTCATAGAAACTTTATCTGGTAAGATAATACCTAATATTTCACCTTCATACATTGAAATATTAATATTATCATTGGCTTTCATAAAGTTTAATTCCCATGTTAAATTTGAACGTGGAATTTCTAATTGTTCATAAGTTTCATTATCCATGAAAACTAAATCTTCATCAGTGTCATAAAGATATTGCATTTCTTTTTTATCAATATGAGCAGGTTCAACCTTGCCTCCACCAGTGAATGTTAATTCATTAATAACTCCACTTCTTAAATTCTTAACTTTTGCTTTAACGATCATTTGACGCATCGCAGTTTTATTATGTGATGTTTCAACAATTGTAAAGATGTCATTCTCGTATTTAATTGTTTGTCCTGGTTTTAAGTCATTTACTATAATCATATTTATCAACCTCTCTAGTTAGTTACATATCTATTTTAAAGGTTTTCTTCAATTTGTCAAACTAAAATATCATTAATTCTTTCATTTGCTCTAGTATAAATATAAAATATATAAGCTATCCATGTACTTAAATAATAATATGCACTACTACTTCCCCCTACTTCATACCCTAAACCTGCATTTATATATCCTATTATTATTACAAATAATAAGGGATATATGTATTCATAAACTATACAATTCTTTCTTAGTACCGGCCAATTTGATACTAATATAAACATAATAAACATTAATGTGTTTATTATTAGACTTCCTTCTATAAACATCAATAAATAGCCTAATAATAATAGTCCTACATAAGTAATACTGCTTAATAATATTAACATCTTATCACCTACTTTTATTTTGGCTTGTTTTATTAATAATATTCATGTTTTAAGATACAATCTAATACAAAATCATATGTAATTTTAATGTTATATTGAAAATTAGGGTTCACTATCTTTATATATGCTATATCTGTTTCATAATTTACATCATATTCTGTTTCTTTGTAACTTAATATTTCTTTATCATATATTTCTTCATGTAATTGTTTAAATACATGTTTAACTATATATACCTCACTTAATAGTTTGGTATTCTTATCTTTAATTATCATTAAAACATTATAATTATATATATTTAATCCCCCAATAAATATGATAATAATACTTGTTATTACTATAACGTAAAGACTAGCAACACCCGCCCTCCCCCTCACAGGTTTATCTGCTCGTTCCCTTTTAACATCCGAGTAACACATGCTTAAGTTCATCTTTATAGTAATAGTCGATGTATATACAATTATCGTTTTTTATGAATTCAAAATTATCTATATTGGTTAATAATATTTGATAGCCTGGGGTTAAAACCAATTTGTTTTCATCTAGATAATAGTGCATTATGTTATCTAAATATTTAAAGTTATATTCATCATCAGATAAATCATGTTCATTAGAATAAGCATATATTAATCGCATCTCATTAATAGCTAATTCATTAGTTATTAATGATTGATCTATTTTTATTGCTTTAATGATTGATAAGCTTTTAATTAGTAATATAATCATAAGACTTAAACAAGCTAAGCTTATGATTACTTCAATCGTTGTAAAACCCTTATTCTTCATATATTTTTATTAACTCCTCATCAATGCTAATTCTTTCATTAAATAATTTATTTGTGTTAATATACGCTCTTACTTGTGTCGTTAGACAACTAACACATATGCACACTAAAGAGAATAGCATAATTGTTTCAATCAGAATAAAACCTTTTTTATTCATAAAGAATGCCTGTTCCTAATGATAAATTAAAGTTATATAAAGTTTTATTGCCATAACATTCTAACTTTACAGGTCCATTAATATGACCATTCATATTATAGTTAAATTCCGTATTAGAACAGGATAATTTATTTAAAGGTGTTTTAATTTCATTAATAACTAAGGCACTATCTTCAATAGCGACATTATTCCTCTTAGCTAAATAAATAGAATTTAATTGGCTCTGAATTATTGTTTGTTTTAATTTAATTAATTCTAATTTAGTACTAGCATTTGAACTCGATAGTTTAATACTAAAAACAGTAGTTAGCATGCTTACGATTGCTAGAATAATAATCATTTCAATCAAAGTAAAGCCTTTATTATTCAGCATCTGCTTCTCCCTCTGTTATTTCTATCATACGGCCGTCAGGACAACGCTTTTGAGATTCTTTTAAATAGCCACCAGCTACTAAATCATCAATAGAAGTTGGTGCTTCTAATGTTTCTACCTCAAATAATAAGATTTGGCCATTAACGACCTCAACTAAAGCTTCACATCCCTTGCGATTTATTATTTGATTCTTTTGTGTAATATTAGGTAAAGTTAATAAAAACAATAAAGCAATAATAGACAATACAATAATCATTTCTAAAATAGTAAAACCTTTTTTCATAAGTTCTCCCCCTATAGTTGTTCTATCATATTTAATGGTAATAACATTACTTGATACATTAAAATAACCATAATACCAACAAAAGAATAAGCCGTTACCTGAATAACAATGCTAATATGTTTAATCTTCTTAGTCCAAAGATTCATTTGTAAAACTAGGTATTCCTTTAATATATCATTAAAAGAAGATGCTTGAATACCAATCAAACATAATTTTTTAAATTGATCAGTTAATAACGATTGATTGTTTAAACTATCAGCTAAACTAATACCTTTACTTAAACTATTAGTAATATCGATATGAATCCATCTTAAGAAATCAAGTTTCTTTATATTGCTTAAAAAATAAAATATTTGTTTAGTAGATATGCCTCTAGATTGCATAATAATTAAATAACCACAAGTAATATAAGAATAATATTCATTAACTAATTTAATTCTTATGCTATTATTCTTAAATAAATAGTATAGCTTACTCTTATTAAATTTAAAATAAGTTATTATTATGATCGATACTATAAATAATAGATATATAAATAGTAAACATAATTTAATAATAATATAAATAATATAAAAGATTGAGGTGGATTCAATTGATAATGAGTTTATTAATTGAGGAAATAAAAGAAATGTAAAGCCTGATAAAGCTATTAAAGAAAAGAATAATAGAAAGACCGGATATGATATTTTAGTTAATAAAGATGTTCTTAGTTCTAATTCATAGTTATACATTTCATTAGCAAAAATAATAGCATCACAAAAGCTAGTGAATTCTAAAAAGAAATGGTAATGGTGGTAGAAGGAAGTGTTGTTTCGCAGGGTAAAGCAATCTTCAATCGCTTTACCCTGCGATATAGCAGTTAGAATGGATGTATTGGATGGACATACAATAGCTAGAGTGTTAGCTATTGTATGTCCATTATTAAGCAGCATAGCAATATAAGTTAAATCTTGTTGAGTTATTTCAGAGATCGTAACTTGCTTCTTTTTTATAAATGAGATTTGATTCAATTGCTGTTTTAATTTTAGATTCAATTGATTGATGATTGTTAGAATAAGTGTGTTCTTGAATAGTAGTTTGTAGTTCAAGTCCTTCAAGTATTTCATATATACAGATCCTTCCTTTAGTTTTTTTAGAACTATATATTCTTTGATTAGTTACTCCTAGTAGGACTTGTTTTATTTCATTAGTGTTTAATCCTAATTCCTCAAGGCGATATATCGCTTCTAAAGCGTTTTTACAGTGTAGTGTGGTAAATACGAGGTGTCCTGTTAATGCGCACTGATAGAGCATTCTAGCACTCTTTTCATCTCTAACTTCACCAATCATAATTACATCAGGATCATGTCTCAGTAGTTCTCTAATACCATTTTTATAATTTAAAGAATATTTATCATTAACCTGTAATTGTAAAAACTTATCTGTATGTATCTCTATGGGATCTTCTAAACTAATTACTTTTAATTTTTTATCATCAGCAATTCGATCTAATAATGCATGTAAAGTAGTTGTTTTACCACTTCCTGTCGGGCCACTCATAATAACTAAACCGTGTCTTACATGAGTCCAACGATTAAAAGTTACTAGATCTTTTTTATTACTACTTAAATCTTCCAATTCTATTCTACTATGATTATTAAGTATTCTAAGTACACCACTACTTACATCATTAGTAACTATAACAGATAATCTAAAATATAAATGTTTATTATTTATATCTAATTCAAAATTACCAGTTTGTGGTAGTTTTATATTACCTAAATCTAAATTAGCTAGATACTGAATATATCTAAATAAATTTATATCGTATAACTCGTCTTTAACTTCCTTTATACCTTTTATCCCTCTCATAGTAATATTCAAACTACTATTCTGATATATAAAATGGATATCACTTACATCATTCTTAATAGCATATCTTATTAAACTATTTAATTTATTCTTCATACTATCACCCACATCTTATTACTCCATTATTTTAATATATCCTATAAATATAAAAAAAGAGCCTTTAGGCTCTTTCTCCACGCTTCTATAAATATGGATTATTTTTTTGTTCTTCTTTTAATGTAGTAGCTTCTCCATGTCCTGGATATACTATATAATCATCTTCCATATTTCTTATCATTTTTAAACTATTATTCATTTTAGTATTAGAACTACCTTTAAGATCAGTTCTTCCAATACAATTTTTAAATAACACATCTCCAGTGAATAGATTGTTTTCATATCTTAGCATTGAGCATCCTTCAGAATGTCCAGGTGCATCAATTATTTCTATTCCAAATACTCCAATTTCATTTAATCCAGGTTTTATGAATTTTGGTTTACTTTTAACTATTACTTGTCTTCCTTCTAATGAACAATTTAATTCGTAGCTTGTTAATAGTGGAGCATCATATTCATTCATATAAAGCGGACAGTTATATTTAGCTACTAACTTGTCTACTCCACCGATATGATCAAAATGAGCATGTGTTAAAAAGATTCCATCTACTATTAATGAATTATCTTCTAAATAAGCAAAGATGTTAGAATGAGCAGTTCCTGGGTCAATGACTAGTGCGTGCTTATCCTTAGTAATAATGTATGCATTTGCTTGGAATAAACCACAAGCGATTACTTTTATATTTTCCATGTCATTAAAAAAAGCACATAAGTCTTTTATTTCTTTTCCTTATGTGCAGTTTTTTTGTTACAACGTGGGCAATATTTGTTTATTTCCATACGTTCTGGATGTTGTCTTTTGTTTCTTGTACCAATATAATTTTCTTCATTACATTCTGAACATTTATAAGTTATATTTTCTCTCATAGTGTCCCTCCTCATAGTGCTCTAAAATTATAGCATATATTTTTTAGAAATGCTAATATTTTTTTAAAAACTCATCTAATACTTCAGGCATTATGTCAAAACACATATTTGATTGTAGTTCTTCTGTACTTGAATTGGGTGCTACACAACTAAATGCTACTTTAGGTTTATCATATGGCGCATATCCTACCATTGATGCATTAGTTATTTTATGTACTTCACCATCTTTTGCTAAATAATAGGTTTCAGCTGTTCCTGTTTTAGCTGCTACTTCAGTTTTAACACCTTTCATCTTTCCACCACAGAATCCAGTTTCTATACAAGCTCTAAAACCCTGTTGTACATTCTTAAGATAATCTAAGTTTCCATCAATTGTATTTAGTACAGTTGGTTTATTTTCATACATTACTTTTTTATCTGCATTAGTTTCATATCCGTAAGTTACTAATCTTGGCTTGATCCTTTTTCCTCCATTAGCTATTGTTGATACATATTGAACCAATTGAATTGGTGTATATGAATCATATTGGCCAATCGCATAATCTAATGCTAAACCAGCTTGAGTGTTCGTTCCACTAAATCCAATTGATTCGCTTGGTACATCTAATCCTGTTTTTATACCCAATCCAAACTGAGTATAGTTATGTCTCATCGTACTAAACAATGTAGGGTCTATAACTAATGGACAATCTGGAGTGTAGTTAGTTCCTCCCATTCTCATTACTATCTGCCACATATATACGTTACTTGATTTAGCTAAGGCTCCTATTTCGTCAA
Organism: Erysipelotrichaceae bacterium; assembly: GCA_036639955.1. Classification (GTDB taxonomy): domain Bacteria; phylum Bacillota_I; class Bacilli_A; order Erysipelotrichales; family Erysipelotrichaceae; genus JAVWHP01. Next base: position 135,760 of record JAVWHP010000002.1, on the reverse strand, counting down.
TATTCCCTATATTACTTGAGTAAGAACTTTTTTCTGGAGTTCCCTTAAGTTTAATTGGTTGGTCTAATACTAATTCTCCTGGTTTTACAACTCCTGCATTTAACCCCATAAAGACAGTTCCTCCCTTAACAACACTTCCCGGAACATTGGCTTCTAAATAGTTACCAGAAGCATTATCTAGTATATTCCCTTCATCATTTCTTGTTTTACCTGACATTGCATATATTTCACCTGTTTCAGGATTCATTAAGGTAACATATAAACTGCTTAAATATTTTCTTTTAGGATTATCTTTTTCAGCATTTAAATGTTTAATTAATATTTCATCAATCTTTTTTTGTAATTCGACATCAATACTCATTTGTAGATCATAACCATTACGTCCATTACTTATTTCATTAAATATTGGTGTTCCATTAGCATCATACTTAATTTCAGATACATTCCTATTGCCACTTAGTAATACTTCATATTGTTCTTCAAGTCCACTAGTTCCTACTCTTTCATTTAATGGGTATCCTAATGCAGAATAATAGTCTTGTGATTCTTTAGGTACTCCTTGTTTACTAGTTGACACACCACCTAATACAGATCTTAATACATCATTATATGGATAAGTCCTAGACCAGTCAAAAGAAATACTAAAACCCGGATAGTCTGCTTCGTGTTCACTTAAATAAGCGGCTGTTTCAGTACTTACATTTTCTAGAATAACATCACTTTGACCTTCAGTTCCACTATTCAAAATCTTTTTAATAGCATACCCCTGTTTCTTTTCTACAGGTATTTTAGCAACATCTTCTACACTAATTCTACTTAGTTTAAGATTATATACTTCTTTACTATTTAATTTATCACGCATTGCTTGTTCATATTCATCATCACTTAATTTTGAATTACCATTACTTAATCGAGAACTCTCATTAACATCTAATAACAACCACAGTTCCTTTAAATCACGTTCTGTTAAAGAAGTATAATCAACATTAAATTGTTTAGCAAACTTTTCACATAATGCCCATTCTTCTTCATCATCAATTGACTTAGGACTATTATAAACTACATTTAAACTTTGAACATTACCTACTAAAACATTACCATTAGCATCTAAAATCTTACCTCTAGGCGTAGTAGTTAACTGTTTCTTAGATTCATAAGCTTCTAGTTTTATAGCATATTCGTCAGCATCTTTAATCTGTATAACATATAACTTATATACAACTAAACCAAATATTATTGCAACTACAATAGCAATGATTTGCATCCTACTATTTAAAAGTTTATTAAAATCAGCATTCTTCTTTAAAAGACTACTTTCTGTTTTCTTTTTTTTGTTATCTAATTCTCTAAAGGGATTTTTAAGCATAGCATTACCTCCATTACTTTAATATCTTTTTTACTTTCATTATTATAGCATATATAAGCGTTATATATTGAATATTTATACAAATTTATATTATTATAAATTCGACTTTAAACTTATTTATTGTTATAATAATTTATGAGGTGATTTTATGAAAAGATCTGAAACCTTATCTATTAAGGTTGGTAATAAACAAATAGGACATCAAAATAGAGTTCTTATACAGTCTATGTGTAATACTAAGACTAAAGATGTTGATGCTAGTGTTAAACAAATATTAGCTTTAGAAGATGCTGGTTGTGAATTAGTTAGATTAGCTATTGCTGATAATGAAGATGCTTTAGCTATCAAATTAATTAAGGAACGTACCAATGTACCTTTAGTTGCTGATATTCATTACGATTATCGTTTAGCTATTGCTGCTATTGAGAATGGTATAGATAAGATTAGATTAAATCCAGGTAACATCGGTAGTATTTCTAATGTTCAAGCTGTTGTTAAAGTTTGTCAACAACATAACATACCTATAAGAATTGGTATCAATAGCGGTTCTTTAGATAAAAACATATTAGATAAATATGGTTGTGTTTGTGCAGAGGCTATGATTGAGAGTGCTGCTGAACATGTTAAAATTTTGACTGATTTAAATTTTCATAACATAGTGCTGTCATTTAAATCTAGTGATGTTTTAATGTGCGTAGCTGCTTATCGATTAGCTAGTACGACTTTCCCCTATCCGTTGCATTTAGGAGTGACTGAAGCCGGTACAATGATGGGTAGTGCTATCAAATCTAGTGTAGCTCTAGGAATACTATTACAAGAAGGTATTGGAGATACAATACGCGTATCAGTTAATGGGGATCCACTTAATGAAATATTAATAGCTAAACAACTATTAAAATCAGTAAAACTAATCAACAATGTACCTAACCTTATTGCTTGCCCGACCTGTGGTCGTACTCAATTTAATATAACTCCTTTAGTTAATGAAATAGAAACCTTCCTACAAACTATTCACTGTGATATAGATGTAGCTATAATGGGATGTGCAGTTAATGGCCCAGGAGAAGCTAAAAACGCCGATATAGCAATAGCCGGGGGTAAAGATGAAGGATTACTAATTAAAAAAGGAATAATTATTAAAAAACTTAAGACTGAAGAAATGTTACCAACACTTAAAGCAGAAATACTAGCTTTTGAGCAAGCTCATATCCAAACAAAATAAAACCATCTTACGATGGTTTTATTTTGTTAATTCTTCTATGAGATGTTCATTAAACTTATTATCTTTTAACATTTTAATTTCATATGCATATGGTGCATTACCATCTACATAAGGCGTTTCTAATATCTTAATAACATCTTCTAGACGTTTACAATTAACTATATCTGCTAAAGGTTGAAACCCTATAGTTCCAAAGCCTATATTAGCATGTCTATCTTTTTTACTTCCATTAGGATTCTTAGAATCATTTATATGAAAGCATAAAATTTTATTTAATGGTAAATAGCTTTCAAATTCATCTAATAGCGTGTCAATGTTTGTTATATCATAACCAGAATCTGATAAATGACATGAGTCCATACATACACCTAAATTATCTGAATAATTAGACCCTTCAATAATCTTTTTTAGTTGTTCAAAAGTATATCCTACTTCTGTACCTTTACCTGACATCGTTTCTAAAGCTATTTTAAAATCTCCTATTAAAGGAATTGCTGTTATTGCAGTATCAATCCCTTTAATGATTGAATCAATCCCTGTGTCTACACTAGCGCCGACATGAGATCCTGGATGCAACACTAAAATTTTACTACCTATCGCTATGCTCCGATTAATTTCATTGATAAGTAGTTTAATTCCTAATTCATAGGTTTCTACTTTAAAAGTATTAGCTAAGTTTATAATATAGGGTGCATGTATTACAATATCATTTCCATTTAGCTTATTATCATTTAATAAGTTATTTGCCTCTTCAATTTTAAGTTCATCAATATTACGGCGTGCTGAGTTTTGAGGAGCCCCTGTATAAATCATTAATGCATTAGCATTATAACTTAATGCTTCTTTAACTGATCCTAATACATAATCTGGAGCAGACATTGAACAATGACTTCCAATTCTTATCATTCTTCAATTCTCTTTTCTCTTTGTAGCTTTTTAGCACGTTCTTTCTTTTGTGTCTTAATATCATTTTGAATTAATGTACGTTTAGCTTTACGTTTTAATGTTTCAATTTCATTCTTACGTCTAACTTTGTATCCAGGTTTTACTTTAACTTTCTTATTAGATACTATTTTAGCTATTTCTTTTTCTAATGGATCATCACGTCTTGGTTTCTTTGTACCAAACGGTAGCATTTCAACCCATTCGCCATTCTTAAAGTTTTTATGTTTAAAGCCGATTCCTTTAGTTTTTAATTGTTGAATAGCATTTTCATCACTTTTATTGTATAGTGCTAAACAGATTCCATCTTTACCAGCACGTCCTGTTCTTCCACTTCTATGTATATAAAAATCTAATTCATTAGGAAATCCCAATGAAATAACATGAGATACTCCGTCTATGTCAATACCACGTGCTGCTATATCTGTCGCTACTACATAGCTTACTTTTAATGACATAATATTTTTCATAGCTTGTCTTCTAGCTCTTGGTTCTAAATCTCCATGTATTTCTACTAATGAATAACCTGCTTCACGCATTTTTTCAGCAGCACTAGCTGCTAATACTCTTGTATTAGCAAATATTAAACATACATAAGGTTTGATAGTTGGTAAAATTTCTAATAACTTATCTTCATAACTTTTATGTTTACAAGGTATAAGAATATGTTCAATTTTGGGATTACTTGCATGTTCTTCATCAATTTTAACAGTTTGAGGAGCATTCATATACTTCTTTAGAAATAATCTTAATTGCTGTGGTATCGTAGCTGAAAAACTTAGCATTTGTAAATTATTATTCATATTACCAGCTATTGCATCTACATCTTCTAAAAATCCAAATTCTAATGTCATATCTGCTTCATCTACGACTAATAGACTAGCTGTATCTATTCTTAGGGTTTTATCATTTAAAAATAGATCTTTAATTCTTCCTGGTGTTCCTATTACTAGTTGTGGTTGTTCTTTTAAAGAACCATTCATTTTAGTTTTTTCAGTACCACCTGTTACTAATCTGATTTTAATAGCCGGATTAATTTTACTAATGTCCTTAGCTCTTTCAAATAGTTGTGTTGCTAGTTCTCTAGTTGGTGCTGTTATAACTACTTGCACTTTCTTAATATTAGCATCTAATAGTTCCATTATAGGTATTAAAAAGGCATGTGTCTTACCAGTACCTGTATCACTTATTCCTATAATATCTTTCCCTTTTAATACTAATGGCATAACTGCTTGTTGAATTGGTGTTGGTTCTATAAATTTATTAAGTTCTATGAACTTATTTGTTTCTTCTTTAAAATTATAATCTCTAAACTGACTCATATTATCATCCTCCATTACTTTAGTAGCATTATTTCTAATGACTATTCGTATTATACCTTAATTTAAGCCAAACTAAAACCTTTTTATTTTTAATATGTATCATTTATGTAGTATAATACTATTAATCTATATATAGTGAGGTACTAATATGAAAGTAATCAAAGTAACACCCCGTGGCTATTGCAAAGGCGTTGTCAACGCCATAAACATTGCTAAACAAACAAAATCAGATTATCCTACCAAGAATATTTATATTCTTGGTATGTTAGTTCACAACTCTTTTGTTAATGCTGAACTTAATGCTTTAGGTATTATAACTGTAGAAAACACTAAGAAATCTCGCTTAGAACTGCTAGATGATATAAATGATGGTGTCGTAATATTTACTGCTCATGGTGTTAGTAGTTTAGTGCATCAAAAAGCTTTAGATAAAAATCTAATTTGTATAGATGCTAGTTGTCAAGATGTAATTAAGACTCAAAATATCATTAGTGAATATATCGCTAATGATTATGATGTAATTTATATTGGCAAAAATCATCACCCAGAGGCAGAGGCTATTTGTGAACTATCAAATCGTGTCCATTTAGTTGAAGACACGCAAGATTTATTAGAGTTAGGCAGCTTAAAAAGAGTGTTTGTTACTAATCAGACTACTATGTCTTATTTAGATGTAGAGAATATATTTAAACTTATAAAAGATAAATACCCTAATGCTATATTTAGTTCAGAAATATGTAATGCTACGATGATAAGACAACGTGCAGTTATGAATTTAACTAATGTTGATGTATTATATGTAGTTGGAGATACTAAATCTAATAATAGTAATCGTTTAGCTGCTATCGGTAAAGAACATGGAATTAAAAAAGTTTATTTAATAGATTCTATAGCTGATGTTACTATTAATCAATATAATATTAATGATTGTGTAGCTATAACTAGTGGAGCAAGTACACCAACCTATTTAACTAATGAAGTAATAGATTACTTTGAATCCTTATAAAAACCATCACAATTTACATTGCGATGGTTTTTATTAAATAATTAATTCAATTTCTATTAATTTAATCTCTTCTAATATTTCGCTATATTTAGCATGGGCTGGATCTAATCCATCCAGTATCTCTTTTAATATATTGAGTCTTTCATTCCACATTAATTTAAATTCTGGATGATCATTTAAATTTAAACCAAAGTAACATTCTTCTTTAGTTAATTTATCATGATGATCTAAATTAAAGGTAATTATTTCATAAAAGAATGAATCATTTACAATTGCTTCATTAGTAATTGTATAATTATGATCACTTATCCAAGTTCTTATTAGATCAACATTCTTATTACTTTGTACTATAATATTTTTTAAATTCATAAGTTTATTAGGATAAGCTTCTAATATATGTTTTATTGTATCATAGCCCATTCCTGCTATGATAATAGTATCAACATCTAAAGGTAAGTTTTCTAATCCATTACTTTTTACTGGTATTACGCTATTTATTAAATTGTTAGCTAATATAGTTTGTTTAGCATTATCTAAAGGACCATCACGTAGTTCACAAGCATAAGCTTTAGTACCTTTATTATTTAATATGTAGCTACATGGTATATAGGCATGGTCGCTACCTATATCTGCAATAAGTGCATTTGCAGGTATGCAATTATAAATAGCTTCTAATCTTTTACTAAGTTTCATTTAAGGCTTATCAACAAAATCTTTCAATCGTTTAGATCTTGTTGGGTGTTTAAGTTTACGTAAAGCTTTAGCTTCAATTTGTCTAATACGTTCTCTAGTAACGTTAAATTCTTTACCAACTTCTTCAAGAGTGCGTGTTCTTCCATCATATAAACCAAATCTTAGACGTAAAACTTTTTCTTCTCTTTCTGTTAAGCCTTGAAGAACCATGTTAATTTCATCTTTTAACAATTGGTTATTAGCATATTCATCAGGAGACATAGCATCTTTATCTTCAATAAAATCACCTAAATGAGAGTCATCTTCTTCACCAATTGGAGTTTCTAAAGATACTGGATCTAAAGCGATTTTCTGAATTTCTCTTACTTTTTCAGGAGTAATATTATCCATCTTAGCTGCTATTTCTTCAGCACTAGGGTCTCTTCCTAAATCTTGAACTAATTGTCTTTGAATTCTTGTTAATTTATTAATAGTTTCTACCATATGTACAGGTATTCTAATCGTTCTTGCTTGGTCAGCTATAGCTCTAGTAATTGCTTGTCTGATCCACCAAGTAGCATAAGTAGAAAATTTAAATCCTTTAGTGTAGTCAAATTTTTCAACTGCTTTTACAAGACCCATATTACCTTCTTGAATTAGATCTAGGAATAGCATTCCACGTCCGACATATTTTTTAGCAATAGATACTACTAAACGAAGATTCGCTGCTATTAATTTCTTTTTAGCTTCTTCATCACCTTCTTGAATACGACGAGCTATTTCTGGTTCGTCTTCTGGGTTTAATAAATCAACACGACCTATTTCTTTAAGATACATTTTAACAGGATCATTAACTTTAGCATGACTTGAGTTAGCAAAAGTTTGTTCTAACGCACCTATATCACTTGCTAAAGCTTCTTCTTCAGTTTCTTCAAATACATCATCATCTGCTAAGAATTCATCATCATCATCTAATGGTACAGCATCTAAAGGAACATCAACGTCTAAATCATCATTAATATCAATTTTATTTTTAGCAAACCAATCAATTAAATCATCATTAGCATTATCATCAAGATCTAAATGTTCAATTGCTTTATCTACGTCTTTTTGTTTAATAATACCTTTTTCTTTATTAATCTTAAGTAAATCTTCTTTAATTTCATCTAATGTTTTCACTTGTTTCATCTTTATCCTCCTATGCAATCTATTTTATTAGATTGTTTGTTTCATCAAGCATGTTTTCACGCTTTCTTCTCATTTCAATAATTTCATTCAATGCTTTAGCTTTTAACATTGGATCTGTTAGCAGTTTGGCTTCCTCAGATTTTTCATTGATTAGCTTTTCTAGTAACGATCTTCTAATTTTAGTTATAGCTAAATCCATTGTTTCAGAATCATAACATTCACTCGCTAACTCCCAAATATTAATATTTATGCATTCTGTTCTAACATTGTCTTCTTTTATATAATCAATTAGTTGTGCTACATTTAGATTATCGTTATTACGATAATAATCTATAATGTAATACGCTAATGAATTACTAGTTTCACTTATAAAGAATCCTAACTTTTCTTTATAATGGTTACATGCTGCTTTACTTATAAGCATCATAGATAGTATTTCATACTCTGCTCGCTTAAAACCTTTTTCAGGCATAGTTATAAAAGTTCTTTTTTCATAACTTGGCTTTTCTGCTAGTTGTTGATTAAAATTTTGAGTTACATCAAAGCCAGTTAATGTTTTAAGTTTATCAATTGCTGATCTTTTTTCAAAATCTTCATTAATGTTTCGAATTTCTTGTTGCATTGTTTCAGCAAATTGTTTCTTTTCTGAGTAGTTATCTAAATTATATTTAGATGGCAAATACTCAAATAGAAAATCAATCCATGATATAGTTTTATTACAAATGGCTATAAGTTCTTCTTTGCCTTTACAATCAATGATTTCATCAGGATCCATCTTATATTCATTGTTGACTATTTCAAACAGTATATTGTTTTGTTTAGCTAACTGCCCAAATTTATAAGTTGCATTAATTCCCGCTTGATCACCATCATAAAATACTCTTACTAATGTGTGTAAATTTTTAATTTGTTTCACTTGTTCATTTGTACAGGCTGTTCCAAGTGTTGCTACTGCATTTGCTATTCCAATCTTTTCTAGGGATATTACATCCATAGCTCCTTCTAATAAATATACGCACTTTCGATCTTTAATTTCTTTTTTAGCACGATGATAATTAAATACTATATTTCCTTTTTCATATACTGGTGTCGATGCCGTATTAATATATTTAGCATCTTCATTTTCAAGTAGGCGTCGACCTGTAAAACCTACTGGTTTACCAAATTCATTATGAATAGGTATTAATACACGTTCAGCAAATACATCTTTAAATCCTGTGTTATAGGCTCTTACAAGATCTATTTTAGTTAGTAACTCATCTGAATGTTTCTTAGCATTTAAAAATTGATAAAGTTTACTTCCACTAGGATTATACCCAATTGTGAACTTTTCAATAATATCATTTGTAATTCCTCTTTTTTCTAAATAGTCTCTTACAAATTTAGCATCTACATTACCGATTGCATAGTTCGTAAAATCGATAGCTTCTTGATTAATTTCGTATATTTCTTTTATTAGTGGGTCAACTGGTTTATTATCTGTTTTAGTTAATTTAATATCAATGGGAATATTTGCTAATTCAGCCACTTTAACTACTGCTTCTACAAATGGTATGTTTTCAATTTTGGATACAAAATTGAAAACATTACCACCTTCCCCGCACACAAAGCATTTGTATATTTGTTTTTCTAAAGATACTGACATGCTTGGTGCATGGTCATCATGAAAAGGACAAGTACACCACAGATTCTTGCCCTTCTTACTTAGAGGTACATAGTTAGATATAATTTCTCCTATATCAGCTTTACTTCTAATTTCGTTAATCAAGTCTTCACTAAGTCGCATCAAGCAATCACCTCAATTAGATTTTAATTTTGTTTGTTATATAGCTTACTAGTTCTTCGATTTTAATACGTTCTTGTTCCATTGTATCTCTATTTCTTACTGTTACACTTTGATCTGTTTCAGAATCAAAATCATATGTTATACAGAAAGGTGTTCCAATAGCATCTTGACGACGGTATCTTTTACCAATACTTCCTGCTTCATCAAATTCACAATTAAAATTTGGACTGCATTTAGCAAATACTTCCATAGCTTTAGCACTTAACACTTTTGATAATGGCATTATACATGCTTTTATTGGTGCTAAGTATGGGTGTAATCTTAGTACTGTTCTTGTGTCTTTTTCATTTATTACTTCTTCATCATATGCATCACACATAAATGCTAGCATCATACGTTCTACTCCTACTGATGGTTCAATACAGTAAGCTAAATATTTTTCATTAGTTTCTGGATCTTGGTATTCTAATGATTTTTTAGATGTTGTTTGGTGTGCATTTAAGTCAAAGTCAGTACGGTCTGCTATTCCCCAAATTTCTCCCCATCCAAATGAGAATGAATATTCAATATCACAAGTACCGTTAGAGTAATGTGATAATTCTTTTTGTTCATGTTCTCTAAGTCTTATATTTTCTTTTTTAACTCCTAGTGTTGTTAGGAAGTTAGCACAATAATCTTTATAGTATGCATACCATTCAAGATCTGTTCCTGGTTTACAGAAAAATTCTAATTCCATTTGTTCAAATTCACGTGTACGGAATATGAAGTTTCCAGGTGTAATTTCATTTCTAAATGATTTACCTACCTGTCCAATTCCAAATGGTAATTTACGACGCATTGTTCTTTGTACATTTTTAAAATTAACAAACATTCCTTGTGCAGTTTCTGGTCTTAAGTGTATTGCACTTTTAGCATCTTCTACTACTCCTTGGAAAGTTTTAAACATTAAATTAAATTGTTTAATATCTGTAAAGTCATGACTTCCACAATCTGGACATGCTATTTTATTTTCTTTGATGTAGTCCATCATTTGTTCATTTGTCCATCCACCTGGATTTACTTCTCCTTTAGAGAAGTCTTCAATTAATTTATCGGCACGGTGTCTTGTATTACAATTACGGCAGTCCATTAATGGATCTGAGAATCCACCAACATGTCCTGAAGCTACCCATACTTGTGGATTCATTAGTATTGCTGATTGTATTCCAACATTATAAGGACTTTCTTGAATAAATTTTTGCCACCAAGCACTTTTAATATTATTCTTTAATTCTACTCCTAGAGGACCGAAATCCCATGTATTAGACAATCCTCCATATATTTCTGAACCTTGAAATACAAATCCAGAGTTTTTCATATGTGCTACAACTGTTTCAAATTTTTTTTCATTCATAGTATACCCCTTTCGATAAAAAACTCACCTTTTTGGTGAATGACATAATATTCTAATATACCTTATAATTTATACACTTTTTTAGTCATTTTGTCAACGCGTTTTACTATCATTTCGCTTATTTACGCATATTATTAACATATTAAGCATATAATTACTTTAACCTTCTAAATTAAGATTTTTTACAATTGCATTTAATACTTTATAAGAATTTAAATACATTCCACTATATTCAATTAATATATTCATAAATAGCTGTACTAACTTATATGAATACTCTCCATACTCTTCTAATATTTGATATTTCTCTAATGTTATTTTAGTAATATACCTAATCTTCTTAAGTTCATCACTACTAAACCTTATAATATCTTCGTGGTGGTCGTTACATGTAAAGCCACCATTAATACTTGAAATTCCAACAATATTATTCTTTTTATTGCATATAACACACTCATCTACATTTAACGCTATTCCCTGTTGTTCATTAATCTTACTTATAAACAATGCTAATAAACAAAATGGTTGTTTACAATCTTTCAATAGAATTAATGATTCATATAATATATTAAATATTATTTCTGTATCATCATTAATTCTATCTACTATTTCTACTAGCATACTAGCAATTGTTCCTCTTATTAAATCTTCTCTTACACTATAAAAGTTATCTATATTTTCACTAAATTTTAATAATCGCATTTCTGAATTAGTATTACGCTCTAGTAAAGAAAAATCACTATAACCATATAACATGCAAGAATAAGCATTTTTACTAGTGATTTTTCTTATACCACGAGCGTATATAGATATTTTACCATCTTTAGGTGTTAATACATTTAATATTGAATCAGTTTCTTTATAGTCAACATGTTTAATTATAATTCCTTTAATTTGATTGTTCAATGTCAGAAAATTTAGCTAATAATTCAGCTTCCATTAGATCTTCATCGACATCATTTAATTCTTCATTATTTTCTATATCACTATAGCCAAATTGTTGAAGTTTAGTAGGATTATTTCTCCAGTCTTTTTCAACTTTAACATATAGTTCTAAATAAACATGTTTACCTAGCATTAATTCTAGATCTCTACGGGCTGCGCTTCCTATATCTTTAATCATTGAACCTTGTTTCCCAATAATAATTCCTTTTTGAGAAGGTCTTTCAACAATAATCAATGCTTGCATTTGAAGTTCTTGATTCTTTTCTTGGATATCTTCAACTATAACAGCTACTGAATGTGGTATTTCCTCTTCAGTCTTATATAGTACTTTTTCTCTAATGATTTCACCTAAAAGGAATGATCTAGGATGATCACTCTTCATATCCGTTGGAAAAAATTGAGGACCTTCAGGTAAATACTTCTTCGTTATTTTAAGTAGCGTATCAATATTGTTTTTAGTTTTTGCAGATATAGGGAACATCTCTGTAAAAGGAAAACGAGCATTCCAATCATTTAACAACTTAATTAAATGTTCCTTTTTAAATAAATCAACTTTATTTAATAATAAGAAAACTGGTGCTTTACGATTCATTAAATGTTCCAACATAAAACGATCACCACCACCAAAACTTTCATTACCATCAACAATATAAAATATTACATCAGCATCTCTTAAAGCACTATAAGCACTTTTATTTAAAGATCTTCCTAATTCATGTTGAGGCTTATGAATACCTGGAGTATCAATAAAAATAAATTGAACATCTTCCTTAGTTAAAATACCAGAAACATTATTTCTAGTAGTTTGAGCCTTAGGCGAAGTAATCATAATCTTTTCTTTTAATATAGCATTTAATAAAGTTGATTTTCCAGCATTAGGACGACCAACAATAGCAATAAAACCAGATTTATATCCCATTTAAATTCTCCATTTCTATAACTTACTAATAAAAATAATTAAACCAACAATCATAGCGACAACTGATATAATTAAAACACTAGCAGCTGACATATCCTTAATCTTCTTAGCTAAAGGATCTATAGCTTTAAAATGTAAATCAACTAAATCTTCAACACATGAATTTAAATACTCAATAGCTATAACTAAACCGATTAAAATTAAGATAATTGACCACTCAATTACACTTAATTTTAAAAATATACCAGCTATAATAGTGATAATACCTAAACTATATTGAATTTGAATACTAGAATCATTACATAAACCATATATTAATCCAGCAAAAGCGAATCTAAATTTATTTAGAACTTTTTTTAACAATTTCATCTAATATATCATCCTGAAGCTTAAACATCTTTGCTTCATCATTAGGGTTCATATGATCATAGCCTAATAAATGTAATAAACCATGAACAAATAAGAAACCAACTTCTCTTCTAATAGTATGACCATATTCATTTGCTTGATTAACAATAGCTTCTACATTAATAAAAATATCGCCAAGTTCTTCATCACCTTCCATATGTTCATAATCCTCTTCACTATCATGCATAGCAAATGAAATAACATCAGTAGGGCGATCGATTTTACGATACTCTAAATTAATTGCATGGATTTGTTCAGGAGTAACAAAGATAACTGATGTACTACTTTCATCATTAATCTTTAAAAGTACTTCTGCACGCTTAGCAATCTCAATAAATAACTTTTTATAATTTGACCATTTCTTTTCTTCTGTTTGATTAGTTATATTAATTTCCATAGGACACCTCTTTACTAGAATATTATACCATAGTGATTACTTACTTTATTATTATTTATTAAATTTTATATAAAAATAAGGTGTTATATAAGTTTTAATGATGAATTTAGTTTATTTTTTAACATAATATTGTAAAAGTTAAAAATATATTATAAAAAGAGTATTTTATTATTAATAAAAATGTTAGAATAGTTAAGTATGCTTAGGAGGATTTATATGATAGAAGTTGCTACTGAAACTATTACTTATGCATCTGTCCAATGGGATTTAATAATTGGAGGATTTGCTTTATTCTTATTTGGTATTCAATATATGGGAGATGGTCTTAAAAGTATCGCTGGTGATAAACTAAGAGATATTATAGATAAATATACATCTAAGCCATGGAAAGGTATCCTAATTGGAGCATTAATTACATTATTCATACAATCTAGTAGTGCTACTACTGCGATTGCAATTGGATTTGTAAGAGCTGGTCTTATGCGATTAGATCAAGCGATTGGAGTAATAATGGGTGCTAACATTGGTACTACTATTACTGCTATATTAATTGGATTAAATATTGAAAAATTCGCTTTATACTTTGTATTTGTTGGAGTATTAATTGTAGTGTTCTCTAAGCGTAAGAAAACTACATATGCTGGACAAATAATATTAGGCTTTGGTTTATTATTCTTTGGTTTAAAACTAATGGGAGATCAATTAAGTTTATTTGGTCAATTCCCTCAGTTTGAAAGTTTTGCTACTGCGATGGCAGATCAACCAATATTAGGTTTACTTGCTGGAACAATTATGACCGGTGTAGTTCAATCTAGTTCTGCCGTAATAGGAATTATTCAAAAGTTATATGATGCTGGAGCTATTACACTAGTTGCTGCCTTACCTTTTGTATTTGGTTCTAATATAGGTACAACAGTAACAGCAGTAATTGCTGCTTTAGGTGGATCACTTGCAAGTAGAAGAGCTGCAGGAGTTCACGTTCTATTTAATGTGACTGGTACTGTAATCTTTATGTGTTTGTTATATCCATTAGTTGCTCTGATTGAAACATTATCAGTAGATTTTGCCATAACACCAATGATGCAGATTGCACTGGCTCACATTATATTTAATATCACGACCACGATTGTAGCATATCCATTTATTGGTACGATGGTATCTATAATTAAACGTGTAATACGTGGTGATGAACAAGAAAGAATAGAAGTTAAATTAGACGATTTAAATCCTAAATTAGCAAATGAATTACCTGCTGGTGCTTTAGGGATTTCTAAACAAGCAACATTAAAAATGGGAGAATTATCAATAGAAGCTATTAATGCTACTAAAGAATACTTTAATACCGGTTCTAGTAAGCATAATGATATAGCTCATCAATTCGAAGATGCTATTAATTCATTAGATACTAAGATAACTGAATATCTAATGGTTATTGCTCATCAAAGTCTAGGTCAACATGATACAGATGAACTAATAGAAAATCTTCAGGTAATAAAAAATATTGAACGTATTGGTGATATTGCTATGAATTTAGCAGAATTCTATGAGATGGCTTATGATGAAAAAGGTAAATTCTCAGAAGCTGCTAAAAAAGATGTTAACGATATGTACGAAGTAGTTAATGAAATGATTAAAATGGCTCTAGAAGCCTTTGATACTAAAGATGAAAATATTGTTCATCGTTTAGAAGATCGTGAAAACTACTTAGATTTAATAGAAGAAAAAGCACGTCAAAGACACTTTAAACGTATGGCTACAGATGAATGTAAAACAGCTATTACTGGTAGTGTTTATGTTGATATATTAGGTAACTTAGAACGTATTGGTGATCATGCTTGTAACATTGCTTCTATCAAGAATGTTCCACAGTATGTAGCACCAATAAAAGGTGATAACATTATAGAAATAAAATAAATTAGATAATAAAAAGTCTGTCATTTGAGTGACAGACTTTTTATTATCCAAAATCGTAATGTTGACCTTTTATCAAATAGATTACTTCTTCACAAATATTAGTAGTGTGATCACCACTACGTTCAATTGAACGAAGCATAGAAGTTAAAGAGAAAATCTTCTTCATACGATCTATATCATCTAGATTCTTAAGTTTAGTACCTAGTTCATTAAATAATGTGTCTATATTTTTATCACGCTCAGGAATAGAGAATGCTAAATCAACATCCCTGCTCTTATATGCTTTCATTACATCCTTAATCATATCAAGGAAGTACTTCATCATTTGTTCAGCATAATCAACAATATAATCATCCGGTTGATGTTTAATAAGATACATAGCTATATTTTTAGCATAATCTCCTATTCTTTCTAGATCTCCGGCAATCTTAATAGCAACTATAACTCTTCTTAAATCAGTAGCAACTGGAGATAATAATGCAATACAACTAAATGCTTGATCATTAATTTCTTCTTCCATATGATTTATAAAATCATCACTACTAATAATCTTTAAAGCTAGATCTGAATCATTATTACGAATCAGTTCGCAAACTAATTCGTGTTGAGCTATTACTTTATCACCCATCTTGTAAACCGATGTTTCCATAGCCTTAAGGCTTTTATCCATTTTTATAACCATATTGTTCTCCTATCCGAATCTTCCGGTAATATAATCTTCACAACGTTTATCCTTAGGTTTAGAAAATAGAATATTAGTTTCATCATATTCTACTACTTCTCCCATTAAAAAGAAAGCTGTATAATCTGAAACACGTGCTGCTTGTTGCATTGAATGTGTAACTATAAGTATAGTATATTGCTTCTTTAATGATTCTATAAGATCTTCAATCTTTGTTGTAGCTATAGGGTCTAGTGCACTTGTAGGCTCGTCCATTAATATTACTTCAGGTTTCATAGCAATACAACGAGCAATACATAGACGTTGCTGCTGACCACCAGATAAAGAAATTGCTGATTTATTTAGACGATCTTTAACTTCTTCCCATAATGCCGCTTGTTTTAATGATGTTTCTACTACTTCATCTAGTATCTTCTTGTCTTTTATACCTTGGCATCTTAAACCATAAACTACATTTTCATATATACTCATTGGAAAAGGATTTGGTTTTTGAAATACCATACCTACTTTAGTACGTAGTTCAGTAACATCAGTATCACTATCTAAAATGTTATTATTATTAAATATTACTTCACCACTAGTTTTAACTGTATCTATAAGATCGTTCATTCTATTTAAAGTTCTTAAAAATGTTGATTTACCACAACCACTAGGTCCAATTAAAGCTGTTACTTTACCACTCGGCACTTCCATATTAATGCTCTTTAAAGCAATAGCATCTCCATAATATAATTCTAAATTTTTTACACTGAATTTTATATCCATCATTTTACCCTACTTTCTTTTCAATAAACTTAGCTATAAGTTTAGTCATAATATTTATAAATATAATTACTATTAATAATACACAAGCTGTAGCATACGCTTCATTAAGCGCTTCATTACTTGTACCTTCACTTGCTAAGTAATATAAGTGTGTAGTTAATGTTCTACTTGAATCCATTATACTATTAGGCATTCTAGCTACCATTCCAGCAGTTAATATTAAAGGAGCACTTTCACTTATTACTCTACCGATTGCTAATATTATAGCAGTAACTATTCCTGATAATGATGCCGGTATTACAACCTTAATTAGGGTTTGCACCTTACTAGCACCTAATGCTAAAGAACCTTCTCTAATCTCATTGGGAACACTCTTTAAAGCTTCTTCTACAGTCTTAATTATAACAGGTAGTATCATTATAGTTAAAGTTAAAGAACCTGATAATATAGAATACTTAAACTTTAATACTGTAACAAATAATGAGAACCCAAATAATCCATATACAATAGATGGAACAGACACTAGCCCATCTATAGCAAACCTTAATATTCTACTCCATTTATTTTCTTTAGCATATTCATTTAAATATAAAGCAGTCAATATCCCAATAGGAGTAGCTATAAGGATACTTAATAATACTATATATAAAGTACCTACTATCATGTTAAGTATACCACCACTACGATAATCACCAAATATAAAATCTAATGAAACATAAGCTAACCCATTCTTTAATATAAAATATGCAATACCTATCATAGTTAATAAACAGATTGTAGCACTAGTATATATTAATATTAAATTTACTTTATCTATTATTTTTCTTTTCATATTATTTCACCTTCCTATTATTTATATATAAGATTATTAAATTTAAAATACTTACAAATAGGAATAATATAACACCTGTAGCAAATAATGCACTTTCATGGATACCTGATGCATAATCTAAATCTATTACTATGTTACCAGTTAATGTCCTTCCTCCATTTAAAAAAGCTTGGTATAAAGGATTTAATATCGGCATATTAGTTGAGTTACCAGCTATTAATATTACAGCCATGGTTTCTCCTAACGCGCGTCCTATACCTAATACAAATGAAGTCAGAATACCTGACTTAGCATATGGTATCATAGTTTTAAAGATAGTTTGTAGTTTAGTTGCTCCTAAAGCGAGAGATCCTTCTTTAATACTGGTTGGTACGCTTTTTAATGCTGATGTAGATAATGATACTACGGTTGGTAATACCATTAATGCTAATATTAAAGAAGCTGTTAATAATGTGGATCCGCTTCTTAAATTAAATAAGTCTTGTATAAAAGGAACTACTACAGTTATTCCAAAGAATCCATATATTACAGAAGGTATAGCCGCTAAAATTTCTACTACATTTAACATTAACTTAGAGAAATGTTTATTAGCTATTTCAGCTATAAATATAGCGGTATACAATCCAATTGGGATACCAATAACTACAGCTAACATTGTAGTTAATAGACTTGATAATATAAATGGTGCTATACCAAATATATTTTCAGAAGGGCTCCAGGTAGTTCCAGTTATAAAATCTATTATATTTACTTCTTTAAATAAGGGTAATGCTCGAACAAGTATAAAAACTAGGATTGCTCCTAGTGAAATGATTGATAGACTAGCAAATACCATTACTATAATCTTAAATACTTTATCGATTAAATTCTTTCTTGTAATATCATTCATTTTTAAATGCTCCTATTCAACGGGGATATATTTCTTATCGACGATTATTTTCTTTCCATCTTCACTTTTTATGTAATCTAGTAAAGGTTTAATTTCTGCTTCATTTCCTTTTTTACTTACTAAGTTATATGGTCTTTGTAACTTGTATGTTTTATTTGTAATGTTTTCTACATTAGCTACTACTCCATTAACATTTGCTGCTTTAACACTATCTTTAAGACTTCCTAGTGATATAAACCCTATTGCATTAGGATTAGAATCTACAGACTGTATTAAAGCATTAGTTGCTTTTTGAATTTCAGCATTAGCTACTAGTTCTTTCGCTTTATAGCCTACTATTTCTTCAAATGCTGCTCTTGTTCCTGATCCATCTTCACGTGAGATTACCGCAATTGGGTTATCAGCACCGCCAACTTCTTTCCAATTAGTTATCTTTCCAGTAAAGATGTCTTTAATTTGTTCAGTTGTAAGATCTTCAAGTTTATTTTCTTTATTTAGAATCACACAAATTCCATCTATTGCTATTTCATGTACATCTAATGAAGCACTTTCTTCTGTTGTTAATTCTCTTGATACCATCCCTACTTGGAATGCATTAGAATTAACACCTTTAATTCCTACGCCTGATCCTCCACCTTGAATATCTAGAGTTCCTAATTCTTTAGCTTCAAACCCTGCTGAGAAGTCCTCCATTAAAGGTTGGATAGAAGTAGAACCTCCTACAGTTAAATTTGTTTCGCTTGTTGCTGATGATCCACATCCAGCAAGTAGTGTTAGCATTACTAAACAAGTTAATATTTTTTTCATAGTATTCCTCCTGTGTTCTCCAACATTTTATAATACTTTTATTAACTTAATATGATAGTTTTGTTAAGTTACTGTTAATAAAAGTATTATACCTACTATTCCCTTCTTAACTAAATAAATACCGTTCAAATATGAACGGTATTTATTTAGTTATTTAACGATATTTTAAAAGTAGTTCCTTCATTAATTTTAGAGAATACTTCAATGTTGCCTTGATGAGCTTCGATAATTGATTTAACAATAGCTAAACCTAGTCCACTTCCACCACTTTCTCTTGATCTATCACTATCTACACGATAGAAACGATCAAATATCTTATTAACTTGCGAAGGAGTCAATCCTTGTCCTTCATCCGATATCGAAATAAAATAATGATTATCATCTTTAAAAGTACTAATCGATATCGTTCCACCACTAGAATACTTAATTGCATTACTTATTAAATTACTAAATACTTGTGAAAGTTTAGCATAATCAGCAAACACTAAATCTTTACACCCATAATCTTTTTTAAATTTAATGTTCTTTTGTTTACTTATCAATTCAAACGAACTGCATACATTATCTAGGAGTTCGCAAGGATTAAAATTCTTACGGTTTAATAAGGGTACATCAACGCTTAATCTTGAAATTGATAATAGATCTTGAACTAGATTGTTAAGCCTTGATGTTTCAATTTCTATTTGTTGTAGAAAGTCTATTCTTGTTATGTCATCATTGAAATCCTTAGAATTAAGGATTTCAATCATGCCTTTGATGGCAGCTATTGGGGTTTTTAATTCATGAGAAGCATCTGCTATAAAACGTTTTTGTAGTTTTTCTCCTTCAAGTGTTTTAGATATGTCTTGAAAGATAACTAAACAGCCAGAAAATATGCCATTAGTAGTAACTGGTACTGCTATACTCTGATATTCAATATTATTTATTTTAATAATTTTATCGAAACTCTTTTCTAAAATATAAGCATCTTTTATACATTCTTGCATTACATGAGGATAATCATTATGTAAATAAGTTAATTCATCGTTATAAGTATTAGATCTGAACTCTTCTAATAAACTATTATAAATTACTAATTTACCTTTAGCATCTAATAGTAGCATTGGAAAAGGAATACTTGATATTAGAGTCAGTAGTTGTTTATTCTTTAAATGAGCATCACTTGTAGTAGTTTGTATTTTGTTTTTTAAAGATTGAGTTTCATTTTTTAATAGTAGTTTAGTTTTAGAATCATTAATATTTAATATGATTATACAACCTACACTAATTAATATAATTAATAAATAACTATTAATATTAAAACAGTAATTTATTAATAAACTTATAGCAGTTATACTAATAATTGAAGTATATTTATTCATTAGTTGTATCCATTAAGTAACCAATACCACGTGAAGATTTGATAGATACATCGCTCTTAGATAATTTAGTTCTCAGTTTAAATACATGAACATCTACAATTCTAGTATCTCCATCATAATCAAAGCCCCAAATACTATTTAATATATTATCTCTAGATAAAACAATACCACGATTCTTTATAAAGAATTCTAACAGATCAAATTCTTTCTTAGTTAATTCTAATGCTACATCACTAATTTTAGCTACTCTACGAGCTAAATCCATCTTAACGCTACCAATACTTAAGTTAGCTACATCACTTTTAATAACGCGTTTTAAATGTGCATTTACTCTAGCTCTAAGTTGTCTAGGAGAAAAAGGCTTAGTTACATAATCATCAGCTCCAAGTTCAAATGCATGTAATATATCATATTCTTCATCACGAGCTGTAAGCATCATAATAATTGAATCTAAGCCTTCATTTTTGAATCTTTCTAAAAGTTCTATACCACTAATTTTAGGAAGCATCCAATCTATAATCATTAAATCAAAATGATCTTTTAATCCTATAGCTAATGCACTTTCTCCATCTTCACATTCTATAACTTCATAATTAGCTTGTCTTAATTCATACGCTATAACTTTTCTAATATTTGCTTCATCTTCAATTAACAATATCTTTTCCATATATTAACCTCTTCTCTTAGCTAGTACCTATAACTTCTAATAAAGTATAATGCACCTGCATATTCATTTTACCTACTTTAGGTTCAAAATGCAAAACATTTTCTTTAATTATTTTCTCTCCATCACCTATCTCTTTAGCTATAGTTCTTCTAGCTTCAAATAATAATTTATAATAATCAAAAGCATCTATACTACTCTTTTCATCTATTTCTACATTTATTGTATACCAAGTATACGCATAAACCTTACCATTAACATCAATAGATTCACTTATATTCATACTATCTATTACAGTATTACTAACTAATATATCTCCTTTTTTAACATAATCGTTAATCTTAACTAACTTATTACCTCTTATAATATCAAAACTTGCTATTACTCCATCTTTAGTAGCTATAATATTATTATTAGTATTAATATTCTTATTAACTATATATTTAGGAGTATAACTTATCTTTAAACAACTACCTATATTAGATATTTCTAACCAATTTATATTATTCTTAAGATTATCTTTTAATAAATCTTTTATTACTAAAGGATCTTCTTTAAGAAAAGGTACTTTATAATTTAAATTATTTAAAGTACTAACAATAGCATTTTTAGTATTAGTATCTTCTCCTACTATATCAATATAAATAGTATTATTACTTATAAATATATATAATATTATAGCAGTAGATATAGCTATTAATATATCTATATGTATAAAAGTATGAAATAAATAACCTATAGTTCCTATACTTTTAATGCTTATAATATTATTTAGTTGTTTAAGTTTATTACGATCTTTTATATTAGCATAAAAGCCTATATAGTTATTATATTCTTTAAGTTCATAAATACTAATTTTATTGGAATTTATATAGGTTATTAGTTCTATAGTAGTTATATTAATTTTATAGTAGTCTAATCCTATTAGTTTTTTAATATTCATAGTTTATTCCTAAAAGATGGCCTTTAATTATTATTTCTTCATGGTTCATTTCTAGTATATATAGGTTAGTCCCATTAATTTTAATTGTGTATTCTTTTAATTGAATAATTATAAAATTTGTTTGGACTTGTTTAATTCTTATATAGTTTATTATTGTTATTAGGTTAGATGTTATTTTGATCATAAGTTCACCTCATATAATAATATGTTTATAGTTTGGTTATTATGTATTTAGCATAAAAAAAAGAAGCGTTAGCTTCTTAATTATTTTGTGCGACGTGCTTTACGTGCAGCTTCTGATTTAAGTTTACGACGAACTCCAGGCTTTACATAAAACTCTCTTTTACGAGCTTCAGCAAGGGTTCCGTTTCTAGATACTTGGCGTTTGAATCTACGCAAAGCATCATCAAGAACTTCATTTTCTTTTAGTACTATTTTTGGCATTTTTAACCCTCCCTTCTGAATACAAGCAACATAATTATATACAATTTCGTTTGATAAATCAAGTAAAATTTGACTAATTTCCCCATAATTGTGACATCTTTAGGTTATTTAGGTCATATATTAATAAAACATGGTAGTTTTAGTCATTATAAGAGCTATCTTCTACTCCTAAATAGTATTTTCTTATTACTTCGCGTGCTACATTGTGATCTCCTTGGTAGTCTTCTTTACCAAATTCACGATGCATAAACAGTTCATCTCCTTTACCAAGGATTAAAACAGTGTCATCTACGTTAGCCATTTCAATTGCTTGTCTAATTGCATCATAACGATCTTCTATAAATATAGTATTAGTATTAGTAATACCCGTTTTAATTTCATCAGCGATTGCTTTAGGTGATTCATCACGAGGATCATCTTCAGTTAATATAATTGTGTTAGCATACTTACTACTTACTTCACCAAAAGTTTTACGTTTCTTTGTATCTCGTTTACCAGCAGAACCAAAGACACTTATAATTTTATGATTAGTTGTAGTTATCATTTTAGCATATTCATATATCTTTTCTAAACCATCTGGAGTATGAGCGAAATCCACTATTACATGGAAAGGTTGTCCTTCGTTAATACTCTCTAAACGTCCATCTATTTGCTCTAAAGAGTTTAAATGGGTTATGACCATATTTATATCTAAACCAGATTCACTAAGAGCAGCGATTGCTCCAACTAGGTTATAAATATTATAAAGAGCTACTAAATTTGTTTCTATATGATAAGTTTTATTAAAACAAGTTAAATCAAAGGTAGAACCTTGAATACCTAGTTTAATATTATCAGCATGATATGTTGCAGCATTAGTAATACCATAACTTACATACTTACAACTACATGCAATACATAATTCTTCATAACATGCATCATCAGCATTCAGTATAGCAGTACCATCTTTCTTCATCATCCTAAATAGTTTCTTCTTAGCATCAAAATAATTCTCTATTGTACCATGGAAGTCTAAATGATCATGAGTTAAATTAGTAAAAACTGCTATATCAAAATCTATAGAGTTTACTCTACCAAGTTCTAGACCATGACTTGAGACTTCCAGTGCCACAGCCCTCATTCCTGAAGTTACCATATCATTAAGTGTACTATGTAATGTAATAGTATCAGGTGTAGTTAAAGTTGGTGGTAAAACAACATCACCATAACTAGTAGAGATAGTTCCTATATAACCACATGGCTCAAATTTAGAATAAACATCTCTAATAATAGAAGCCACTGTTGTTTTACCATTAGTACCAGTAATACCAAATACTTTCATTTTAGTAGAAGGTGCGCCATAAAAACGATTAGCTATTCTATTTAAAGTAGCATTTACATTTTCAACTCTAATATAAGCAATATCTTTTTTAGGCTGTTTAATTTCTTTAGAATGAACTATACAAATAGCTCCATTTTGAATAGCCTGCGTAACATATTTATGACCATCATTAACTAAACCATCAAGACAAAAGAACATACTATTAGTGCAAACTTTTCTAGAATCGGTAGATAAATCATTTATTTCTAAACTAGGGGCACCTTCAAACATTTCTGATAAATTCATTTTTATTCCTCCATTACTGCAATTAAATCTTGATTAATCAAATCTGTAACTAAAACATCATATAATTCACCTTTTTTTAATTCAGTGTTAATAATAACTCTTAAATACTCACTGCTATGACCTATACTTTGATTATTAGAAGCTGTTTCAACTAAGACACTTACATGTTTACCAATAAAACTAGCTTTATAATCATTATAAAGCTTTAATGATAAATCTCCTAATAATTTACCACGTTCTTTTTTAATATTGTTATCTAATTGATTAGGTAGACTAGCGGCTTGGGTGCCGTCACGCTTAGAATAAGGAAAAACATGCATGAAACTAAAACCAACTTCATTACAAGTATTACAAGTGTCTTTAAAATCTTCATTAGATTCGCACGGGAATCCCACTATTACATCACTAGATATATTGATATTAGGGATTTCCGTACGAATCTTAGTAATAGCAGATTTAAACTGTTGAAGATTATAAGGACGATTCATTGCTTTTAGCGTGTTATCACTTCCACTTTGTAATGGTATATGTAAATGCTTAGCAATTCGATCTTCTTCTTTTATAAGTGAAATTAGTTCATCACTAATTTCACTTATTTCGATACTAGATATTCTTATACGTTTAATACCATGTACTTCTACTAACATTCTTTTTAGTAGTTTAGTCAGTGTATAGTTATGTTCATGTCCATAACGTCCAGTATGAATACCAGCTAATACTATTTCAAGGTGATGGTTGTTTACAAGTTCTTGAGCAGTCGCTATTACTTTATCTGGTGCTAAGGATCTTTCTTCGCCCCTCACATAAGGTATTATACAATAGGAACAGAACTGATTACAACCATCTTGAATTTTTAAAAAAGCTCTAGTTAAGTGATGGAAATTAGCTACGCTAATTTCTTCAAAGTCTAAATGATGGTTTATATCTGTTACCATATTAACTTTACGTTTTTCTTTAATACATTCATCAATTAAATTAGGCAGTTCTTTTTTATTAGTAGATCCTAATAAAAGATCTATACCCATAGTATCTGAAATATAAGCGGGATTCATTTGAGCATAACATCCTACAACACAAATAAAAGCATTGGGATTTAATCTTTTAGCATGATTAATCTTTTGTCTACTTTTAGAACTAGCTGTATTAGTTACAGCACATGTATTTATAATGTATATATCAGCTAGTAGTTGGAAATCTACCTCAGTATAACCCAAGTTTTTCATTCCAACTACATAACTTTCACTCTCATAAGTATTAACTTTACAACCTAATGTTGCAATAGCAAATGTTTTCATATTTACACCTCATCACTTCATTTAATTACTTAGATAGCTTATTAAGAAGTTTTTCTAGCTTCTTAATAAGCTTGGGCGTAACTAAATTATTAGAGATTAACATATCTATTAATACAGGTTCATCTTCATTAAGAAGCTTTTCAGCAAGGACTTTATAGGTATCTATCGATAAGATAGGAGCTGAAGGCTCTTGGAAAGATAGTTCATATTTTAAATTATTGTTTACTATAAGATACATTTTAGCATTATTACTATTAAATAAAACATAAGAAGAGGCTTCATGGTATATTACTTTAGCTTCGCTAAAGTTATAAAGATATGGTAGGTAATCATATGTATTAACATCTACTTTATCTTTAAAGTCTTTCTTTAATAAATAATATTGTTTTAAAGTATAAAGAATCATATCATGATCATATACAGAGTTAAGTTTTAAATCAAAGATAGGAACATATATATTTTGACCTTGATAAGGGATATAATTTAAATTAGTTTTCATAAGATCTATGTCTATATTAAGTAAACGTCGACGATTATCATAATCTAAATCATTCCAATAATCGTGCATATTAACACTAGATACTAAAAAAGCATCTTCAAACTTTTGTTTATTTAAAATAGAGTTATAAATCACTTGATTACGATAATAATCATATTCATTATTTAATGTAAATGGGATATTGAATTCAGTTAATTTATCTTTCATTAAAACTATATTCTTTTTATAATCAGTTGTTTTAGATAACTGATTGGGATAAAATTTATTTAATAATTTAATTGTTTTTTCCATCGTTTTCACCTTCTATATCTATAAAGAAATTAGTAGCAGATAATAAATATATAGCTGCTGTTTCTGCTCTTAGTATTCTTCCACCTAAAGAAGCATTAATAAAACCTAAACTATTAGCATATTCTACTTCTTCTTTAGCAAATCCTCCTTCACAACCTACAATATAAGTTACACTCTTAATTTGAGGATTTGCAAGAAGAAGTGAAGAAAGTTTATTAGTATCTATATCAGCTGCTTCATAAGCAATTATGTTTAAATCACTTTTATATAAAGATATGTCTGATAGTTTAATAGGTTGTTCAACTTTAACTAGGGTTGAGCGTTTAGATTGTTCAGCTGCTTCTGTACATATTTTAGACCAGCGCTCAACCTTCTTATTAGCATCATCATTAAGTTTTACTACACAGTATTTACTTTGTAATGGTACGATGCAATCTACTCCTAGTTCACTAGTTTTTTGTAAAAGGAAGTCCCATTTATCTTTTTTTATTAAAGATTGAATTAGCGTTACTTTAATATTCATTATACTAGCGTCTTTAATAGCTTCTATTGCTTCAAAGTTAACTTCCCTATCACTTATATGTATTTTACATAAAAACACTTTAGAATCAACATCTACAACTCTAATTAAATCATTAGTCTTCATTCTCATAACATTAATAATATGATGAGCTTGATCTTTATCTAAATTGTTCATAATATTAATATCTAATCTATCATTAACAAAGTACTGTTGCATATATTTACCTCACACTATAAAAAAGAGCTAACGCTCTTTAAAGTTTTCCTTCTTCAGCCATCATTCTTAACTTTTTAATCTCATAAGGTTTAAGTCTTCTATAATCACCTTGTGACATATCTTCAACCTTTAAAAATCCTAGTTCTTTACGATGTAACCTAGTAACTTCAAAATTAAAGTACTCCATCATCCTTTTAACCTGATGATTCTTTCCTTCATATATAATTAACTCTAAATCAGTTTGATTCTTTACCATATCTTTTTTTATTACTTTAACTTTAGCTGGTAATGTCATTCCATCTTCTAATTTAATTCCTCTAGCTAACTCTCTTACCTGTTCACTATTTATAACTCCACAATCACTTTTCTTTTTCCCTTTAATTGTTAAAGAGTACTTCTTTGGTAAATGCGTTCTTGGATGTATTATTAGATTAGCAAATTCTCCATCATTAGTTAATATTAAAACTCCACTAGTATCATAATCTAATCTTCCTACACTGAATATTCTTTCTTTACAGTTTATTAAACTTATTACTGTATTACGATCGAATTCATCATCATTAGTACACATACACTTTTTAGGTTTATTCATTACAAAATAAACTTTATCTTCTTTTACTATCCCTTTACCATTGACTTCAATAGTATCGTTCTTTTTAACTATATATCCTAGTTCACTCATGACTGTTCCATTAACCTTAACTTTACCTTCACTTATTAACTGTTCAGCTTTTCTTCTGGAAGCTATTCCTGCCGCTGCAATTACTTTTTGTAGTCGTTCCATAAAACACTTCCTTTCTTTCCTTACTATTTTATACTAAATCAGCTAGAAATGAAAGTTAATGTTAAAAAGATTGCCATACTTATACCTGCTATATCTGCAATAAGGCCTATTTTTAGTGCATTCCTTATCTTTTTTATTCCTATACTTCCAAAATAAAGCGTAATTATATAAAAAGTTGTGTCTGTTGATCCTTGTATTACGCTTGCCATTATACCTGTTATTGAATCTACTCCACAGTTTTTAAAGATATCTATTAGTATTGCTAACGAAGCACTACCTGATAATGGTCTAAATATTATCATTGGCCATACGTCTTTAGGTATAAAACTTATTGTATTACTCATTATATTAGAAAATATTTCTAATAGTCCACTTGCTCTTAATAGTCCTATAGAAAACATCATTGCTAATAGTGCAGGATATACTTTTTGAAACATTTCTAAACCTTCTTTAGCTCCTTCTATAAATAAACTATAGGCTTTGATTTTTTTTATTATTGCTAAAATGCATATTACTAATATGATGCTGGGTATAATGTATTTAGTCACTTCCATTATTCCACCATCTTTCTACTATTAGCCCTATTGTACAAGCGAATATTGTAGCTACAATTGCTAATGGCATAAATGCTACAGGATTAGTTGAGCCACTAGCACTACGATATGCTATTATCGTAGTGCTTAGTAGTGTAACTCCTGCAGTGTTCATTACTAAAAAAGTAATCATTGGTCTTGTGGCTCGATCGTTTTGTTTATTATGTTTTTGCATTCCTTCCATTGCTTTGAGTCCAGCAGGTGTTGCTGCTGCGCTTAATCCAAACATATTAGCTAATACATTAGTACTTATATAATTCATGGTTTCACGATCGTCTTTAATTGTTGGAAATAGTTTATCTAATATAGGATTAATTAATTTATTAGCTAACCTTAGTAACCCTACTTCATTAGCTATCTTTAACATTCCATTCCAAAAGCAAGTTAAACAAATAAAAGGTAATACAAAACTAAAAGTATCATAGCCTACACTTAATATAACCTTATTGATTATATCTACATTTCCGCTTATAAACGAAAATGCTATGGCTATCACTATAATTAATAACCAAATAATATTCATAGCATTTTCGCTTTAGTTAGCGGAAATGTATAAACATTAGATTTCATTTCATTATCTACGCTTAACACTAAACTATCCCCTTCTATTTTATAGTCATAAGTCACTTTACTGCTGCCATCTATTTTAATTGTAGTTTTAATCGGTTCTAATACTTTAAATACATAGTTTTTATACTTATATTCACCAACATCTAAAACTATCATACTTTTATATTTTTCAAAATTTAAATTATAAGTGTTTTGATGGAATTCAAAATCATTTTGTTTATTTAATGATACGATGATTAAATCTAAATCATCGTAGCTTGCATAACTTACTAAAGTTCTGCCAGCTAAACGTGTATAGCCGGTTTTGCCGGCTATTATACGTTTATCATTAAATAGTAGTTTATTTTTATTTTTCCATCTTATGTTGTAGTTATTATCATATAGTTTAGTTCCACATATTTCTTTAAAGATAGGGTTTTTCATAGCATAGTTCATTAGTACTGCCATATCATAAGCTGTACTAATATTACCTCCATTTATATCTAATCCTGATTCATTATTAAAAGTGCTATTTAACATTCCTATTCTTTTAGCTGTTTCATTCATTTTATCGATAAAGTTCTTATAATTTATATTTGCATTATGTGCTATTAAACAAGCTGCGTCATTACCACTTCGTAGCATCAGTCCATATAATAGTTCTTTATAAGTATAAGTTTGTTTATCTTTTAGATATAAAGAACTCCCTTCCACTTGAGTTGCTTCCTTATTTACTTCTACTTTTTTATCTAGATTACCATTTTCGATAGCAACGATAGCAGTCATAATTTTAGATATACTAGCTACACTTTGTTTATAATGCATATCTTTTTCTTCTATTATAGTAGCATCACCACTTATAACAACAAAAGAATCAGCTTTAGTAATACTAAAGCTGATTCCAAATAATAAGATATATAATATCATTTTCTTAATTTTCATCCTTAAATCACCTACATAATTATATGTTAATATATTTAATATATGTTAATTCTCAAATAGTTCTTCATCACTTTTATTTGAGAATTCAGGTAACTCAGGTAATTCTTTAAGACTTTCTAGTTTAAAAGCATCCATAAATTCATTTGTTATCTCATATAGAAAGGGTCTTCCTGGTGCATCGGTTCTTCCGCATTCTTTTATTAATCCTCTAGCTAATAGTTTTCTTATCATCATGTCACATCCAACGCCTCTGATATCCTCTATTTCAGCTCTTGTCACTGGTTGTCTATAAGCAACTATTGCTAATGTTTCCAAAGCAGCTTGTGACAATACATTACTCTTAGTAGTAGCAAACAGTTTTTGTGCATATGGATGGATAGTTTCTTTAGATACAAATTTATAAATACCTCCAAAACACACTAGTTCTATACCTCTACTATCATCAAGATAGTCATCCATTAATGCATTAATTCCTTCATTAATAGTTTCTTCTTTTAGTTCTAATACTCCTATTAATTGCTCCATGTTTAATCCTTCATCACCACTCAAAAATAATAAACCTTCAATAATTGTTTTTAAATTATTCATTACTTTCACCTCTTACAATCCAAATATCTTCATTATCATCAACATAAGCATTTATTTCATGATATTTCACTAAATTTAAAATAGATAAAAATGTTACTATGTACATATGTTTAGTATTACAATCCTCACATAACTTAATAAAGTTCATCTTACCTACCCAATTCTTTAACTTACTCTTAATTTGTACTACACGATCATCTAACGACATTTCATTAATAGTTAGCTTTGTTTCTTTAGGTCTATTTAATTGAAATCTTCTCATTACTTTTTGCATTGCTTTTATAATGTCATAAGGATCACCTTCGAAATCATCTTCTTCAATTATTTGCACCCATTTTTTTGTTTCATCACTGATTGGCTTTTCCATTAATAATTGTCTTTCATCATATTTATCACTGAAATCTTTTGTTACTTCTTTATAACGTTGGTATTCATATAAACGTTGAACTAGTTTATCTCTTTGGTCTTCTTCATAATTTTCTTCAATTAATACTTTTTCTCTAGGTAGCATTTTTTTACTTTTATATTCTATTAAACCAGCAAGTTCACTTAAGAATTCACTAGCTACTTCTAAATGTAAAGATTCCATGGCATTTAAAAATGATAAATATTGATCAGTTAAAATATCCATATTCAAATCTTCAAGATTCAATTTATTTTCTTTTATTAAATGCAGCATTAAATCTAAAGGCCCTTCAAAATTATTAATGTTTACTTCGAAACCCATTTAATCACCTCAATCTATTACAATTATACCAAATATTAGCTTACCTTTGTATCTTTTTTTATTATATTTAAAAATAAAAAGTCTCATTGAGGCTTTTTATAATATTTGTTAGTTATAATTACTCTATTTACTAAGAGAATTATTAAAATTCTATTCATAAATATAAGATGCTAATTTAAGTTCATTACTTATTTGATCTTTAAGTTGTTGAGGTTTAATAACCTCAACATGTCTTCCAAAAGACAATAAGTATCGAATGAATTTTATTTCATCTTCATATTGACCATTTACCTCTATTGCTCCATCATCATAATGTTCTATTTTACGACAACAACTGATATTTTCTTCCATAACTCTATTATGAGACTCAGCATCAAAAATAATAGTATAATTTTTTAGCTTACCTTTAAAGATTGATTCATTTCCTACATATTTTTCTATATTATAATCCTTATCTCTGCTAAATTCTATATCATTACATATAGTTAATGATTTCATTCTTTCATCACTAAACTTTAGATTTCTAAAACCAAAAGGGTTTTTCTTTAAAGAATAACATACAAGATATGTACCTTCACTAAAGTTTATAATATCATAAGGATGAACTTTATATTCAATAAAAGTTTTATCTTTTTCACCACAATAACTTACTTTTAATGCGCGTTTATTTTTAATTGCCTCGTTACATATCTTTACAAAATTAAGCATTTTTTCACTTAAACCATTTTCAATATTTTTATATGTAATATCTGAATCATTCACCCCGTTTACTAATTTTAATACTTTAACACTGGCATTCATATAGTTATCATCTTTAGCCATTGTACCGTTGATAGCATAGTAATCAAAAACATTTTTAATTACAAATGCTTCATTCCCTTCAAAATTAATTGTTGGTATCAGATTTTTATTTATAAGTTGATAGCCACCACGTATTCCTGGAGTTGTTTCAATTATATAACCACATGTTTCTAATTCTTTTTTATATTCACCTATATTACGTATATTTACACCTAATTCATTTGCTAAATCAATTCTTTTATAAACTCTTCCTGTGCTTAATTTATCTAACATTAAAATACAATTAGCTACTCTATTCATCTCTTTTCTCCTTTATATGTGTAGTTGTTCACATAGTTTCATTGGTGCATAACGACTAGGATATGGTCCAAATATATCTAGTGGATCTTTAATCTTAGGTACAACACCTAAATAGCTTAATGGTAATATCATTTTACCAATACAACGATCTAAAGCAAAACCTAAAGCTTCATCAATTTGAGAAGCACCATTATCAATTAGAAACATTACCATTTCTAAGTTTTCACTAAATACTGCATGTAGCAATAATGGATAGCCATTAAATATCCAATTTGGATTAGCTCCATTTAATATTGCTCTATTTGCTTTAGCAATGTTTTCGTCCCATACTGCATTTAAAATTTCTTTAGCCAATAATTTTTCATTCATAATAGTCACCTATATCTTTCTTGATGACTACATTATATCATGTAACATTACACTATATATGTTACAAGAACTTTATGTACTTGTCAATTAAAAAAACAACAGATTAATTATCTGTTGTTCTAAATTTAGAAAATTCTCTTATAATATCCTCTAAACTATCATTAGATTCATATAACATTAAATAACTACCATTAACTATTGAATGATAACTAAAAATAGAATCATTTATAGAAACCTTTACAAAATTAGTACTTTTAGCTTCTTCAATAAGTTTAATCGTACGTTGATCTGTTAAATCCAATTGATATAAGTAAACATAGTTTTCATTAACACTTATACGTATACCTTCTAAAGCTCCAATATTCATTGGTTTTACATCAATTTTATCATCAATGTTTATACCTACGTTTTCTAAATGTTCTATTAAAGTATTCATATCCATTGATATTATCGCAATATCTTTATTAATTCCTTTGTGTACACAACCGACACAAAGGAATGTAATTAGTAAGACTATAATAACTTTTTTTATGCTTTTCATGATAATTCCTCCTAATTAATTATGAGCAATTATCATGAAAATATACTAATCTTCGTTAGTAACTTTTTTTATTTCTTCATTTAATAAATTACTTACATAATCACATAGTTCAGGAGTTTTCATATCCTTAAAGAATTCATAAGGAATTTCATCGAGAAAACGTATTGTTATATTTTTATGTGGAGGAACGTCAATGGCATGATGAGCATCAACACTTATATAAGGTTGAATAGCTACTTTAGCACGATATGCTGGTGTAAATGATCCGGGTTTAAATGGTAACATAGTATTAGAGTTACTTCTAGTACCTTCAGGATATATAACAATATTGCGACCGTTTTTTAGACTTTCAGTTACTGATTTTATCATACGTACGCTATCTCTTGGACTTTCACGATCAAATCCAATCGCTTCTACACCCTTAAAGTAATCACCAAATAAAGGCATATCATTGATATTCTCTTTACCTACTGCAGTTAAAGGATACGGCATTGCCGCAATAACAACAAAGCAATCAAGACTTCCTTGATGATTACCAATATATAAACATGTATGATCTCCATTAACTTTTTCAGCATTTTCTACAAACAATTCTGTATTAGTTCTAGAAAGTACTGTTTTACTTGTTTTCTTTAAAGCATAGAAATTTTCTTCAAAATTTCTATGTTTACATTTTTTTGCATCTATAATTATACCTGGTAAAGCTGGTGCTACTTTAGCCCAAGCTAAAACTTTTCTGATTGTATGACTCATAATTTCCTCCTATAATGGATTAAAACAAATCCATCTTTACTTTCCTTAGTGACTATAATAAAATCCTTTTCATAGTTTGTTGGAAAATAAGTATCTCCTTCGAATTCTTCTTCTATTAATGATATCCACATTTCATCAACATAAGGAAGAGCTAATTTATATATTTGGGCTCCACCACAAATATATAAATCCTTATTAAGAACTTTATGTTCTTCTATAAGTTTAACTAAATCATTAGTTACAGCTACGCTATTGTGTTCTACATGGTAACTAGTATCTCTACTAATTATATATGTAAAACGTTTAGGTAGTGGTTTACCTATTGCTTCATAAGTAGTTCTTCCCATTACTATATCTGAATTCAAAGTAAGACGCTTAAAGTTTTTAAGATCTTCACTAAGATGCCAAGGCATCCAACCATTAAGTCCGATACAATAATTAACTGAATGTGCAACTACTAAACTAATCATTAGACACTTACCTTTCCTACAATTTTAGGGTGAGATTTATAATCTGCGACTTCAAAATCTTCTATACTAAAATCAAAGATATTGTTGATATTAGGATTAATTTTCAACTTACATAGTGGATAAGGTTCACGACTAATTTGTTCATTAATTTGGTCCATATGATCGTCATAAATATGAACATCTCCAAATGTATGAATAAATTCTTTAGCCTCATAACCACATACTTGAGCAATCATCATAGTTAATAAAGAATATGATGCAATATTAAAAGGTACACCTAAGAATAAATCAGCAGAACGTTGATATAATTGACAAGATAAATATTTTTTATCAGCACTAACATAGAACTGCATGAATGCATGACATGGTGGAAGTGCCATGTCATCAACCTGAGCAGGATTCCAAGCTGAAACAATGTGTCTTCTTGAAAAAGGATTTTTCTTAAGACCATCAATTAACTTAGTTATTTGATCTACTCCATTAAAATCACGCCATTGTTTACCATAAACAGGTCCGAGTTCACCATACTTATTAGCAAAAACTTCATCAGTTCTAATTTTTTCTATAAATTCATCTAGAGTTTCATTCTTATAATCTTTACTATTCTTATAGTTTTCAAAAGGCCATTCATTCCATATTCTAACATTCTTTAACACTAAAGGTCTTATGTTAGTATTACCACTTAGAAACCATAATAGTTCTTCAGCACAACTTCTAAAATATACTTTCTTAGTAGTTAATAATGGGAATCCTTCTAATAAATTAAAACGCATCTGATAACCAAAAACTGCTTTAGTACCTGTATTAGTACGATCCTGTCTTTGTTCTCCATTCTCTAATATATGTTTACATAGTTCAATATACTGTTTCATGTTAATTCTCCTTTTCTTGTTTTAATAATAAAATCTCTTCATCTGTTAAATTACGATATTCCCCTAATTCTAATGAATCATCTAATAAGAGATTTCCCATCTTAATTCTTTTAAGTTCTAGTACTTCATTATCTAAAGATAACATCATATTTTTAACTTGATGGAACTTACCTTCACTTATTTCTAACTGAATCATATTACCATCACTATATAATATTTTACCACTTTTATAAGTAATGTCATTAAATACTATTCCTTCTTCAATTTTAAGTATATCACTTTCATTTAAACTATGATCTAATTGAGCCTCATATACTTTAGTAACATGTTTTTTTGGTGATAATATATTATGTGCTAATGTTCCATCATTACTTATAATTAGTAGGCCTGTAGTATCTACATCTAGTCTTCCTACAGGGAAGCTATCTAATGGTATAAACTCATTTATATATTCAAATATAGTTGGATAAACATTATCTACTGTAGCACTTACACAACCTTTAGGTTTGTTAATCATAATATATACGTATTTATTATAATTTATTGGTTCTTGATCAAAGCATACAATATCTATTGTTTCATCTATTTTTAAATCATCATTTGAAATAATATTACCATTTACGCTTATTCTTTTTTTTCTTATTAAATTTTTAACATCTTTACGTGTTCCTAGTCCACTATGGGCTAAATATTTATCTAATCTCACTTTTATTACCTCTACTTAATTTAGTACTCATTGTTTTTCTAACTTTATATAATATTGCTTTAAAGTTTATATGAAATATAGCTTGTGGTAATTGAAAGAATCCTGTTACTGCAATATATACTCCAATTCCTAATATACCCGCTAATGCTAATTCAAAGAAGACTAGTACTCTTGATATATCTGTTGATAATAAGCCTATTTTAGCTAATAGACTAAATACTAGTAACATGGCTATTACTCCAACTATCATAAATATAAAGCGTCTTATAGTACTTCTAAAGCTTACTTTATATTTCTTCTTTAATATTATTACATCTAGTATTATTAGTATTACATAGGCTAGTATTCCTGAGATAACAGCTCCAGAATATGACCACCAAGTTAGCATTGGTACAACTAATACTAACTTTAATATTACTGATACTACAAGATTTATAATATTTTCTTTTCTAAGTTCTAATACCATCATAAGTGATGAAAAGATTGGTGTAATAGTTCCAAAGAATGCATCTACTGTATACCATTGAAGAATATCAGTTCCTAATGTTAAATTAGCTCCACCATACATAAAATAATAAATAGGTCTTGCTAATGCAAATAGACAGAAGCATATTGGTGTTCCTAAATATAAGACAGAATCTACACAATCCAATATGTTTTTTCTTAATTCTTTATAATCTTTATTTATTAGATTAGTTGTTATATATGGGATTATAGCTAATGAAAATCCTGGTGATAGTATCATTGGTATTGCTATTAATTTAGCAACCTTTAAAAATGATATTCCAAATATAGTACTTGAGTATTCAGCAGCTGAACTTGCTAATGTATACTCTATTGTTTCTCCTACTGGTTGAATGAAGTTACTTGTCGCTTGCACCATATTATTAAAATTCATTGATATTTGTTGAGTTATTGTAGCGAAAGTATCTGAATTAGTATAATATGTTTCTAATGCGTGTGAATAAAATGCTGTATCTAATAATGAATAACTATAACCAAGTATTGCCATTATAAGATATGGCATACTAATTTTAAGTATTTCACTTAACAACGCTTTTCTATCATTATTAGGAATGGCTTCTTGATTATTTGCTAATTTTAATAGTTCTGGCATTCTTTGTTTATCATAAAATTTAATATGAATTATAGCTAATATAGCTGATACCGATGTTGATAACACAGCAAAATATACTGCCCATATTTGATCCATGTTAAATACGTAGACACATAGTGCTCCTGCTCCTAATAGGAATATTACTCGCGATAGTTGTTCTAAGACTTGTGATAATGCGTATATCTCCATATTCTTAAGGCCTTGATAGAATCCTCTAATTGCACTTAAGACTGGAACGAAGAATAATGCTAGAGCGATTATTATTAGCACATTACGCGTTATAAATAATGCTTCAGGGGTTGCTTCTGCCGGCATTAATGCTGAAGCACATGGTGTTGCAAATAATATTAATAATGTCATTGAAACAAAACCTAATACGCTCATTATTCCGATACTTAATTTACGCACTAATAATGATGTTTTATAATCTCCATAGGATGAGTACTTAGCCACTAAAGTTGCTATAGCGAAAGGAAATCCAGCTAAAGATATATTTATTAAGTATTCATAAATACGATATGCACTAGAATAATAAACAAGATTACCTTCCCCTATTAATGCTGTAAATGGTATTACATATATTATTCCAATTAATTTAGAAATAAAAATCCCGGCTGATCCTAACAGACCACCTAATATTAATGACTGCTTTTTATTTTTCATATGCCTCACTCCACATAAACAAAGTGATTATTTATAATCACTTTGTTGCTTCCTTATTCTATTCCTCTATAAATTCTTCTGTTACTTCTTCTGTTACTTCTTCTGTTACTTCTTCTGTTACTTCTTCTACTGGTTTTGGTTTTTCAACCTCTGGTTCTTTATAAGTTTGTTTCAATTTAAAGTATACTTTTTCCGATTTACTCTTATTATTGTTTAACCAACCGACTACCATATTAAGTTGTACATCTGGAGTTTTAGAAACACCATTAAGTACTATTTTAGCAGGGAATCCTTTATCTTTGTTAGCCTGGTTTGGTATCATATTAATTTCTTCTTCATCAAATATACCACAACTTGGGAACATATCCGCCTTTAAATCAGTTCTTAGATCTACTGCTACAGCTTCTATGCTATACATTGCTACTTTAGGATTAAATATTTCTACTGAATATTCATATTGGTTATCACTTTTCTTAGTAACTTTTAAATTATATTCAAAAGGTATTTCTAAAGTATCATTACCATTGTTCAAAACAATTGCTTCTATATTAGCGTAATAGTTATTAATATTTTCTTTTTCTTTTTTATTTGTTCCACATCCAGTTAGCATTATGCATAATGCTAATACCATAATTATTTTTTTCATACATTCACCTCTGCGTTTTATTATACCATATTTCTTGAATTTTTTATAATAAAAAACGATCGTTAGATCGTTTATTTGCTACATTTAAATGATTTACATGCCGTTTCATGTGTACTATTTGCTTCATTACATTCATCACAGCCAACACTAATTGTTTTAGCACAGCAATGAGATGAATCATTAAATGAACATGAGCATACGCTACAGCATACTTCTAATTCTTTTTTCATAATATACACCTCCTAAATATAGTATTAACTTATTTTATAGAATTATCCATATAAATTAATAAAGCTGAGAAACAATATATTTGTTCATCTTCATCAATTATAGCTATACTAGTTGAGAACTTTATATCTATAATATTAATGAGATCATTAGTAATAATGAACTCATTAATATTGCTGGTTAAATCATCTTCATGTTCTTCATCAAATACTTTTACTTGTATCATATTATCACCTACTTTAGTATAGCAAGTTGATAATTAATTTCTTGTAGAATTTTGTCTACATTATTAGCATCAATTTGATTAATAGGTACTAAAGGTAATCTTAAACTATTGCTACATACATTAGTATTACTTAATAAATATTTAATAACGATTGGACTACTTGTATAAAAGACTGCTTTATTTATAAGTTTAATTATATAATCATAGTCATATAGATTATAATCCATTAGTATGTCTTTCATTAAAGGTAAATAAAGATGTGCTATAACTGAAATCACACCATCTAATTCTGCTTCAATCCCTTTTAATAATAAAGCATCTTCACCAGTATATACATTAAATTTAGGATATTCCCTTTTAAGTTTTATTAATATATCTATATCACTAGATGCTTGTTTAATAGCCACTATATTTTTATTGTTTTCTATTAATTTTGCAATAGTATTATATTCCAGGTTTACATTAGTTCTTCTTGGTACATTATATAATATTATATTAGCTATTGTTCTTTTAGCTATATAATTATAGTGTTCATAAAGTCCATCTGCATTTGGAATATTATAATATGGTGTTACTAATAGTAATGCTTCAATTGGGTATTTCTGAGCCCTTTTACATAGTTTTAATGTATGTTCAGTATTATTGTCACCACAACCAAAATATATTTTAATTCTTTTATCTACGTTTTTAATAACAAACTCTAGTATATTGAACTTTTCTTCATCACTAAGCGTAGGTGCTTCAGCAGTAGTTCCACATACTAGTAGACCATCCACCCCTTCATATATCAATCTATTTA
Source organism: Erysipelotrichaceae bacterium (assembly GCA_036639955.1). Lineage (GTDB taxonomy): Bacteria > Bacillota_I > Bacilli_A > Erysipelotrichales > Erysipelotrichaceae > JAVWHP01. The sequence continues at coordinate 95,789 of JAVWHP010000002.1, read as the reverse complement.
TAATATTTAATAGTGCTTCATAATCAATTGTAAGATCTCGATGAAATGGTGTAATTAAAGCCACTATAACTTTAAAGTTACTCATAATTGCATACACTTAATACTGGTTGTATTTGTTTAGATGTTAATGTTTCGCCTATAGCGATTAATAGTTTATTGAAGTCACTTACTACACTATTAGGTTTATTAATTGGATCATCTTGATAGATTGGTAATGTATATATATTTTTAAATCTTATAACATTCATAAAATTAACACCAGACATACTTAATATGTCATTACTAGAAACTCCTATTAATAAATTATAACTATTTCTTAACATCGATTTAGCAGCTAGCGTAATCGGATTATCATATATACCATAGTTTAATTTTGCTAGCTGCGTAGCTGACATCGGTGCTATAACTAGCATTTCATATTTCTTAGAAGGCCCCAACATCTCAACTTCTGTTATTTTATGCATTACTTTATGCTTTGTAATACTCTCAATATCTTTTATTAATTCAATATGTTTATAAAATCTAGTATCTAAATTATAAACGTTTTCACTTAATATACATTGTATATCGTATACAGCGCTACATATTTTTAATTCTTCAACAATCTTTTTTAAATTACAAAATGATCCACTGATTGCCCATAGTATTTTAGTTTTCATAACATATTATCCTTTCAATAAAATCACTTATAATTTTTGCTGCAGTTTTATAGGCAAAGATGGCGGGTATCCCTCTTACCTGAACAATTTTATGGTTTTTTAGAAGCGCATATTTAGTATCAATGTTAGATCTAGTTGCGATATCTATTATTAATGCTTTATTTAAGTTTTCTATTACTTGATGGTCTATAATTTCATAATCAGCTGTGTTAATTATTATATTATTACTACCTTGTTTTTTCCAATCATATATGTTTAAAAAACGTTCATCATTATTATTAGTACTTCTTCTAATTATACGATGTTGTATATTTAAATCTTCTAACCAACGATGTATGCTTCTACCACAATTACCATAGCCTATAATATCTATCTTTAAATCTTTTATGCTTATATTAGTATTTTCAATTAAATAATAGATTATGCCTTCACTAGTTAATTCAGCATTATCGACTATTACTTTTTTATCTAAAAAGAAGTAATATTTTTTATTACTAAGAGTTTCTAAAAATTTATTAGGAACAGGAGCTACAATTGTAATATCTTCTAAATTAACTAATTTTATATCCACTAGTTTATTGTTAATACATAACTTACCATCACGATTAAAATTTTTAAAACCTATTATTAAATATTTTATCGTCAATAGATTCTTTGTTGTTACTTTAGTTGGTACTATTGATTCAACGTTATTTATATTCTTTAATTCTTCATAACTTTCTATATATACTACTTCATAATAATTACTTAGTATATTAGCTACTTCTTCCATTCTTAAATCACTTTTTAATACTGCTATTTTCATATAATCCCCCCAACAATCTATACTATGTAGGCTAGTTTCATTGGTTACACCTATAAAAAAGGAACCCAATGGGTTCCTTATCCTTACGTACTATATAGCTAAAATAAAATAATTCTTTTTACCTTTTCTTAATACTATACGATTATCAATAATAGTTTGTTTTTCATCAATAATCATTTCAGGATCATTTATCTTTTCATCATTTATAGATATAGAACCACCTTGTATTAGTTCCCTAGCATCTCTTCTAGAACTAGCTATCTTAGCATCTACTAATGCTTGAGTTAAAGTTATATTAGATTCAATAGATCTAGTTTCCATATCCACTAAAGCTTGTTTTAGTTCTTCTTCACTTAAAGATTTTAAAGAGTTACCAAATAATGCTTGAGAAATTCTTTGAGCAGATTCTAAACCAGATTCTTTATGAACTAATAAAGTAATAGAAGTAGCTAAGGCCTTTTGGGCCTCTCTTTTGAAAGGTGCATCTTTAATGCATTGTTCATATTGTTCTATTTCAGTTCTTTCTAGTAATGTTAATCTTTTCATAAAGTTTATAACATCAGTATCAGCAGTATTTAACCAGAATTGATAAAATGCATAAGGACTTGTTTTATTAGCATCTAGCCAGATATTACCTCCGACTGATTTACCAAATTTAGAACCATCAGCTTTTGTAATTAAAGGGGCTGTCATACCATAAACTTTAATTTCATCTTCACTTATCTTTCTTATAAGTTCTGCTCCAGCAGTTATATTACCCCATTGGTCACTTCCACCAACTTGCATTTCTACACCATAGTTCTTATTTAAATAGAAGTAATCAATACTTTGCAATAACATATAAGAGAATTCAGTATAAGATAAACCAGCTTCTAAACGACTAGTTACTGAATCTTTTGCCATCATATAGTTTATACTAAAACTTTTACCATAGTCTCTTAAAAAACTTATTAATGAAATATTAGACAACCAGTCTAAATTATTAACCATCATAGCTCCATTATCAAAATCTATAAAGTTTCTTAATTGGTTTTTAATACATTCAGTATTATTTCTAATTGTTTGTTCATCAAGGAAGGTTCTTTCACTTTTTCTACCACTAGGATCTCCAATCATTCCAGTACCACCACCCGCTAGTGCTACTGGTGTATGCCCAGCATCTTGGAATCTTCTTAATAACATTATTGATTGTAGATTACCTATATGCATACTGTCTGCTGTAGGATCAAAACCACAATATACTTTAATTGGAGTTTTTAATCTGTTTTTCATTCCTTCTTCATCAGTACAACTTTTAACTAGGCCTCTCCATTTTAAATCTTCAAATATATCTTTCATAATATTTTCCTCTCTTAGCATAATTGCATAAAAAAACGTCCTTATCCAAGGACGTTAATAAACGTGGTACCACCTTAGTTCATATCTAACAGATATGCACTCATCTCTTAACGCGAGTAACGGTTTTACTTTTCATAAAACTGCTCAAAGGTGTATTCCTTAAATTTTGGTAACAACTTGCATCAACCGCTGTCTTTCTTTAACCTAAATTTTAAGTACTATGTCTTTTCATTGCTTAAATATAATAAACTTTATTAGTTTACTTGTCAACTATAGTGTAGTATTACGTGGTGAATAAATATAGCTCAATTCAATTTCTTTTTCAAATTCTTCACCTTCAGTATGTAGCATCTTTGTCATTACACGCATTGATACTGCTCCTAAATCATAGTCAGGGATTTTAAATCCAGAAATTTGTGGTCTAGCCATTGTGTTATATTTACTATCTAGAATACAGATCAATTCCATATCATCTGGTACAGTTAATCCATTTTCCTGAGCAGTATTTAATACTGCGATTGCTTGAGAATCACGGTATGTTATTACTAAATCATGTTTATGTGTTTTAAAGTATTCTTTTAAGTAGTTATATGAACTATTATATTCCTTTGGAATTGGAATGAATTTATCATAAACTAATCCTTCATCAGCAAAAGCTTTAGTTAATCCTTCATTTAATTGTTTAATCATTGCTGGATTCTTTCTATCTTCTACTAATGCTATATCAGTTTTACCTTTTTCTATATAGCTCTTTACAAAATCTGCTACTAGTTTAGCATAGTCAATATATACTGATCCAATTGTTTCATCAGACATTCTATTTCCTATAACTACAATTGGTACTTGATATTGGGTTAAAGTATTCAATTCATTTTTCTCTAATTTATCATTAAAAATAACTACTCCATCAACTCTTGACTTAATGATTGTTTCAATAATATCAGTCATTTCAGATATACCTTCAGTAGTTGTATGTAGTACAATATTATATTTATATATCTTAGCTACATCTATTAAACCGTTAATAATCTGTCCTGTATAAAAGAAACTAGCTTCAGGAACTACTAATGCAATAGTAGTAGTTTTTTGAAGTGCTAAACCTTGAGCAATAGCATTTGGTTTATAGCCTAGTTTTTCAATTGATTCTTGTACTTTAACTCTTGTATCTTCCCTAACTACATCTGATCCATTTATAACTCTTGAAACAGTAGCTAGCGATACATCAGCTTCCTTTGCTACATCATAAATTGTAATTCTCTTCATAATACACCTTCCTTACATTTCTCTATTTCTGTTCGATAGATTTAATTTCTTCTTTGTCTTCTTTATTTTCTTTAACATCATCCTCAGTTGCCAAAACTTTTTTAAGTCCATTAAATGCACTTGTTGCTACTTTTAATGTTCCTCTTTTAAAGCTTTTAACTCCTTCAATAACTCTTTCATCATTCTTTACTTGTTCAATTTTTTCACCAGCAGTATGCACTACGTTTTGAACTGTTTCATTATTCATAACATTGTCAATTCCTTCACCGATAGTTTCTATAACTTCGCCTCCGACTTTAACAATTTTATCTTTTCCTTCTTCAAATTTTGTTTTCATTTCTTCATCATTCCTCACTTTCTTTATTGCAGTGATAGTTTTATCACATAACTTAAACGCTTCATCACTTGCTACTACAACCCAATCTTTAACTTGATTAAGTGTTTCATGAATTGTAGCTAGAGTTTCATTTGATATTTCTTTAATTTCTTCTACATCATCTTCAACTCTTATAATTTCGAACTTACAATCTTCTTTTAACTTTTCACCTTGATTATTTACATCTTGGTTCATAACTAGTTTTCACTTCCATTCACTGCATTTTCTTCTTCAACTTCAGTATTATCTTTCATTTTAGATAATGCCCATTCTTTTAATGTAGCAAAGTTTTCAATAATTGCTACTAGTGAAGATCTTACAACGTTTTTACTAACTTCATTAATGTTGTCTACGGTTTCACATACATTGTTTAGCGTGCTTAAAGGTCCGTCTAAATTCTTTAATTGTCGATCGGTAGTTTCAATAATACCTTGAACGTCTTCCAAAGTATCATTTAACGAATCCATCAATTTGATTAATCGTTTAATAAATAATATTATAAATATTAAAACAATTACTCCAATTATCGGCAATGCCTTAGATGATACACTGCTAACTAATTCCATAAGCTGATCAAGCCCCATGTAAACACCTCCTTCTTATATATTACAACAGTTTGAAAACTATTACAAGATTAATGAAAACTTTTTACAATATTTTTCAACTTATAAATATCCTTTGAACTCATGAACAAATAACATGCCGGTGCAGCTGTTGCTAAACATTTAGCTCCTGCTTCATCTTCATCAATAATTTTAGCATTTTTAATCTTATTTGCTAAATCTTCAATTGTTACAGTTATTCCAGGTTCTCTAACTTGATTACTTGCAAAGTTACATAAATATACTTCATCCGCTGTTGCTAATGCTTCAGCAAAATCATCTAAAAAGTACTCTAATCTAGAATAACGATCTGGTTTAAAAATAGCTACTAACTTCTTATTAGGGAATTTTGTTCTTGCAGCATCTATCGTTAATTTAATTGCAGTTGGATGATGTGCATAATCATCAATATACACATTATCTTTATTCTTTTCTATAGAAAATCTTCTTTTAACACCTGGGAACGTTTGTAATCCTATTTCTATTTCTTCAGGCTTAAGTCCTTCTAATATTGCAATGGCAATCGTACTTAATGCATTCCACGCCAAATGTTTCCCAACGAAAGGAAGTTCAAAACTTCCATAGAAAGCGCCTAGATATTCAACATCAAACTTCATACCATCTTCATTTTCTTTATAATTAATAATTCTTACATCATTACCTTCGTTAAAACCATAATATATATGTTTAGTCTTAATCTTTAATTCTCTAAGGGTTTCATCATCACCAAATAATATAACACAATCTTTTACTTGGTTAGCAAAATCTTCAAAGGCTTGTGCATATTCTTTTAATGTTGGATAACAATCAACATGATCTAAATCTACACTAGTAATAATTGCGTAGGTAGGCTTATACGCCATAAAATGTCTTTGAAATTCACATGATTCTAAAGTAAAATACTTAGCATCCAAAGGCATTCCTCCTGTACCATCTCCAATCAGGAAGCCCGTTGGGGCTACTTGTTGTAGAACGTGGGTTAATATACCAGTAGTAGTGGTTTTTCCGTGAGTTCCGGCAACGGATATGGTTTTGTAGTTGTTAATGAATTTGCCTAAGAATTCAAAGTAATAAGTTGTATTAACAGTTTTATTAGCTAGAGCTTCTTTAACTTCTACATTAGTATCATCAAATGCATTTCCGATAATAACATTCATACCATCTTTAATATTATTTTTATTAAAGTCAGTAATTTTAATTCCTTTTTCTTCTAAACTCTTTTGAGTAAATAAATCTTTAGGTATATCTGATCCACTTACTATTTCTCCTTTATCAGCTAATATGTTAGCTAATGAGGCCATTCCAGAGCCTTTAATTCCTATAAAATGATACACTATAATCATCTACCTTTCAATCTTTGCATCTTTATTTAAATCACTATTTTCACCAATCAGCGCATCATCTCCAAACAATGAGCATTGCACTAAATCATCATTAGTAGATTTAGTGTTTTTACTTAAAATATCTTCAATATCAAGATTAACTACATCTTCATCATCGATTAAATAATCGTTTGTTGTTGTTACTTTTTTTTCGCTTGCTTTAGCTAGTTTTTCTTGTGCGGCTGCTGCAAATTCGTCTAATTGTGAAGCTCCATAAATAGGAGAAATAACTGTATTTATAGGATTCTTTTTAATGATTGGCTTAACTGCCTTAGGCTTCGCTAATTCTTCTTTTGCTTCTTTTGAACCAAATATTGGTGAAATAACTTGATTAATATTCAATTCAACATTAGCTTTAGCATTAACTGCCTTTGCATTTAGCGCATTACTTTTACTCTCTTTTCTAACTGCAGGTTCGTCATAATCATCAACCTTAATATCGATAGATTTAGATTTTGGTTTTACCTCTTCATACTTTTCTTTAACTAAATTTGAATCAATTCCTGCTTGAACAGATTGCTTTGCAGCTGTAATTTCTTTTTCTCGTTGTAATTCAGCCGCATAGGCAGCTGTTTTGTTTCGATAGTTAGATTCATTTGAATTACTAGAAACTATTCGAGAAACAGGGATTACTTCAACACTTGGCGCGACTTTTTCTATTTCATCATCGTCATGTTCTTCATCATATCTGCCTTCTTTAAACAAAAAGCTAAATATATCTTTCAGCATAATCTCACCTCTTTGCTTTCTTACTATTAATATACCGTTTTTAATACAATTTTACAATAGTTTGTAAGTATTAGCACAACTATTTATCTGTTTGTTTGACCATTTCTGATAACATTCCACTTTCTGGCATGTTTTCTTTAGTAAAATCAAAGGATTCAGCTTTTGAACTACTTGCACTCTTTAATGAAAAACTCTTTAAGATTAATTCACGATCATATTTAAATGATTTAGCCATCTTAAATATATTAATTAGTTGAGATTCTATTTCACTTTCATTAACTATTGTATAAAAATTTACTACATAGCCATCAAAATAAATAAAATATCGCTCATTCTCACACTTTTTAATAATTATTTTATAAGCTAATTCTTCATCATTATTATTTTTATAAGTTCCCTTAAATACTTTTTCATCACTATCTGTTTTATCCGTTGTTGTTTCAACTTGTTTTTTATCCTTATCCGCATCTTTGACTGTTTTTTTATCTTTATCATCATCTTTGTTTGTATAGTACTGTTCAATAATAAGATTACTAGTTTCAAAATTCATAATAATATTATTATTATTTTTAACTAGCATTTCACTTAAATCAGTACTCTTTATTCTACCTACATCTGTAGGTAGATAATAACTATAATATTTCTTAGTTGAATTAGTAGGTGCTAATTCAACTTGTGCATTTATATTATTAATCGTATCTTGATTTATATTACTAAATGTTATTTGTGGCGTACATCCACTTAATACTATAGCTAATAGTAATAATACTATACTATATCTTTTCATGTTTAATACCTTCTAAATCCCAAACTGCACGATATATAGGTTGACCGTTTTCCATAAACTTAGATTCATATTCGCTTATAGTATCTTCATCATGTATATTACGTCTAAAATCAACACTAACTTCATTCATATGAAGACCACAATCTTGCATCTGAATTAATGAAAATTCAAATAGATCTTTATTGTCTGTTTTCATTTGGATTTCTCCATTAGCCTTAATCAAATCTTTATATTTAGTTACAAAGCTATTGTGTGATAAACGTCTTTTATGGTTACGCTTCTTAGGCCAAGGATCAGAAAAATTTAAATGAATTACATCTATTTCTTTAGTTTCAAACCATTCTTCTATAGTTTGTGCATCTGCGCATATAAAAGCGACATTATTAAGATTTAAAGGTGTAGCTTTTCGAACAGCTAAAGCAGCAACACTCATATCCTTTTCTATTCCAATCCAAGTAATATTAGGGTAGCGTTGTGCCATTCCAATCCAATAATCACCTTTACCAGTTCCTATTTCTATATGTAAAGATTTATTATTACCAAACTTTTCTTTCCATTTCCCTTTCAATTCACTAGGGTTAGCTATAACTAAAGGGCTGTTATCTAAAAAATCAGGTGCCCATTTCAATTTTCTCATTCTCATTTTATTTACCTCCAATCTTTTCAATAGCTAGCGCATAAATAGCAATAGCTCTAAACATATCTTCTATTTTAAAACCTTCATTAGCTTGATGACATTTACCTACTTCAAAATTTAAATTATCATTAGCATGTGGAAACTCAGGTCCAAAAGGAACAAAGTTTTTTAATTTGCGAGCATAGGTTCCACCACCTATTGTTTTTGGTCGACTATAACTATCTCCACTATAGAATTTATAGCTTTCCATAAGATCTAATACCAATTCACTATTAGGATCTACAAACAGCGGTTTAGAATCATCTACTAAGCCAACATTATAACAATCACTTAAATGTTGTTTTAGTTTATTAATGATCGATATAGCATCCATCTCATTAGGATACCTAATATTGATGAAGGTAGTTAAAATAGTATTAGTATAGTTTATTATACCAGCATTCATAGTTAAGTCGCCCATATAGTTACCTTCATAGTTTATGTTTAAATAAGTACCTCTATAATCCTCTAACAATTTAACATACTCCATTAGTTCAACAATATTATATGTAGAAGCTATAAAATTCAACATATGATAACCTGCATTAACTCCCTTATAAGGTTCCATAGCATGAGCATATCTTCCTACAATTTTAAGTGTAGCTAATCCCCTATCATCTACATTCACTTCACCATCAAGATGATTACTCACTAAATAATACTCAAACAAAGCCCTGTAATCATCTTGCCACTCTTTCAGCACACAAAGTGCTTCTCCTATAACAACATTAACTCTTTCACCTAAATTAAATTCAACAATAGGTAATTCAATACTTTTAGAAAGCTTAACAGTCATTATACCTTTTTCACCATAAATCAAAGGGAAATCAGCATCAGGAACAAAACCACAACTAGGAATTTCAGCATGATTAGTGTAATAATTCATACAACGCATTTCACTTTCTTCATCTAAGCCAAAAATTAAAACAACTTTTTTATTTAATTTAATACTATAATCCTTTATAATTCTTAAAGCATATAAAGACATCATCGCTGGACCTTTATCATCTAAAATACCACGAGCAAATAAATAACCATCCTTAATAGTAGCATTAAAAGGATCAGTACTCCATCCCTTACCAGCAGGAACTACATCTAAATGAGATAGGATACCCATACTATCATTTTGATCACCAAAAGAAATACTTAAAGCATAGCCATCAACATTATGAACGTTGAAGCCGTATTTAATCCCTAAATTCATCATATATTCAAGAGCCATTTTACATTCAATACCAAAAGGAGCTCCTACTACTTTATTCTCTTCATCTAATATAGAAGGAATGCTTAATAAACCAGAAAGGTCATTTAACAATTCATCTTTATACTTCTGAGCTATTTCTAAATAGTTCACGGTTCATCACCTCGACTATTATTTTACCACATTTTATATAATATTACCCTACTTTATGAAAATTAATGAAAAAAAAGAATATGTTTAACATATTCTTATTTTTCATAATCTAAAGCATCTCTAATAGCAGTATAAGGTCTTACATAAGTATTAGCTACCTCTACATGAAATGGATTAATAGCGTAGTTCTTAAGTGCTTCAATACTTTCAAAGCAAGAATCTAACATAAGATCCGCAGTTGAGCCATCAATACCATTTATATTAACTTCTAAACTAATAATTCCAGGTATTTTAGAAGTAAGAGTTTCTAATTCTTTTTTAATATTAAGTTTAACCTCAGTTTTTTCTAAATCAGTTAAAGAATCCTTTAAAGTCCATAAAATAATATGTTTAATCATTATAATAACCTCCTAATTTCTAAAATAGTATAACATATATTCATTTATAAATGAACAAAAAAAAGGTGAAATCACCTTTTTATTCAACACCTATAATAAATGAATATACTGGTTGATCACCATTATTTACTTCTAATTCAGCTTCAAAGTTCTCATTAATATAATCAGTTATTTCATTAAGTTCAGATTCAATCACGCCTTCACCAACAATTAGAGTAATAATTTCAGCATCTTTATCTACTAGTGAATCTAATAGTTTTTTAGTTGCTTCAACTTTATCTTTTAAACTAACTATAATATTCTTTTCATTAATACCCATATAGTCACCAGCATGGATTTCCATGCCATCAAATGTTGTATCTTTGATAGCATAAGTTACTTGTCCTGTAGTTACATGAGCTATTGCTGTATTCATCTCATCTAAATTAGTATCTAAATCAACATCTGGATTAAACATTATACATGCAGATAATCCTTGTGGTATAGATTTAGTTGCTATTACATTAATATCTAGATCTTCACATACTACTTGTGCTTGTTGAGCCGCTAATATGATATTAGAGTTATTTGGTAATAAGAAGATATGCTCAGCATTAACCTTCTTTATAGCTTCTACAAAGTCTTCTGTTGAAGGATTCATAGTTTGACCACCACTAATTACATAATCAACTCTAAGTTCTTCAAACATCGTTTTAAGACCTTCTCCTGCCGCTACTGCTATAATTGCATACTTCTTTCTAGGTAAACTAGTTGGTGTAGCAACGATATTTTCATGTTGTTCTTGCATATTTTCTATTTTAAGTTTAACAAACTCACCATAGCGTTGTCCATAATTTAATGCGTCTCCAGGAGTTAATGTATGTACATGAACTTTAACAATGTCATCGTCTTGTACTACAACTAATGAATTACCTATTCTAGCTAATGAATCTTTTAATGATTTTTCATTAAAAGTTTTTTGAGCAGTTGCACTTAATCTTATAATAAATTCAGTACAGTATCCAAATTCTTCACTTTCAACATTTGCTTGTACAGTATTATCACTGTCTTCTGTTACTTCTTCTTTAGCTATCGGTTTGCCTATTAACGCTGATTGGAATCCTTCTAGTATAGTAACTAATCCAGCACCTCCACTATCTACTACCCCTACTTCTTTTAATACTGGTAATAGTTCTGGTGTTCTTATCAATGATTCTTTAGCTTCAAATAATAATTTATCCATTACTTCTAAACAAGTTGCTTCTGGATTATCCATAGCATATTTTGCTGTATAGTCTGATGCTTCTCTTATAACTGTAAGAATTGTTCCTTCAACTGGTCTCATTACCGCTTTATAAGCTATTCTACTACCATGTGAAAAAGCAATTGCTAATTCTTTACCATTTACTTCAGCTTTACCATCTATTCCTTGGTATACACCTCTAAATATTTGAGAAAGAATAACTCCTGAGTTTCCTCTAGCTCCCATTAATAATCCTTTAGATAGAACTTTTGCAATATCATCAATTCTCTCACTTGCATTGTTTAATGAATCTTTTACTCCAGATGAAAAGGTTAATGACATATTAGTTCCAGTATCACCATCTGGTACCGGGAACACATTAAGTGCATCAATCTTTTTATAATTATTACATAAATTGTTAGAACCACTTTCTAACATTTCTTTAAATACTATTCCATTAATATTTTCCATATATATACCTACTTCATTACCTTTACATCTTGAACAAATACATTAATAGTATTAAAATCTAACTCTAATGATTTTTCTAGCATATACTTAGTCTTCTTTTGAACTTCATGTACTACTTCTGAAATTTTAACACCATGAGATACTATAATATATAGATCTAATTCTAAAGCTTCTTCATTTCTTCTTACTACTACACCTTTAGCATAGTTTTCTTTTTTTAATAGTTCTGATATACCATCTTTTAAAAACTTTTGTGAAGCCATACCTACTACTCCATAGCATTCTGTAACTACTCCACCTGCTAAAGAAGCAATTGCTTCAATTGATATATTTATATTACCGTACTGTGTATTTCTAGTTATTGACATAAAATTCCTCCTTAATTCTTATAATTCTCTTTAATTATAACAAAGTTCTATTTAAAAACAAGTTATTCACAGCTTTTTTCCTTATATGCACTGTGATTTACTTCATCTAGCACCAAACATACATGTGTTCCTTTTAATTCTTTTAGTATTTCTTTGTATGGTGATTTATCATTTCCTTGTTCATCTTTTTTAGCTTTCATTACTTCTATTCCCTTATAGGTTGATCTTATTTTATTTCCATCTTGCATAATTAGTTCTAGCATATTATCATCATAGCTTGTTTTATATGCTCTTATTTCAGATATACTATTTATTGTTTCTTTTTCTAATTCATTAAATACTTCTGCAAGTTTTTTATAATTTTCTTTTTTTATATTACTTATTAAAGGTGCCGCATTTACTTTCTTTAATAGTTCTTCATTTAATGCTATAGTAGATCCATCTGCAAATAAAATTATACCATCCTTACCACTAGTATACCCGATTACTTTCTTTTCATTAACTTCTAATACAATTCCTCCATACCAATCATTATATACGTTTATACCATCTAGCAATTCATTATCTTTTACTTTATAGGAGATAATGAATTGTTGTTGTAGTATATATCTTGATTCATAGTTTATTCCAACTTGATTCAATATATCTTCTTCACTATAAAAATGGTTATTTGTTACTTTAATTGATTTCACTTTAGATATATCGCTTGTAAAATATCCAATAACAACAAGTATTAGTAGTAGGGTTGCTCCTCTTCTAATTCTTTTTCTTCTTTTCTTTTTATTTAATATCTTTTTTAATCTTTCGTCGTGTTCATTCCTTAGTATTTCTTCTTTTACTTCCAATTGAATTTCTCCACTTCTGTTTTTAGTTCTATGTTGTATTGTTTTTTTACTTCTTCTTGTACTTTGTTTATTAGTTCAATAACATCTGATGCTTTTGCTTCATTAATGTTTACTATAAAATTTGGATGTTTACTAGAAAGTTGTGCTCCTCCTATTTGATAGCCTCTTAATCCTAGTTTATCTATCATTTCCCAAGCTGATATTTCATTTGGATTTCTAAATATACTTCCAGCACTTGGTAGTGTTAATGGCTGTGATTCGAGTCTTCTTTTTCTTCTTTTGTCCATTAAATTTAATATATCTGTTTGTTGTGCTGGCTTTAATATTAATTTAGCTCCTAATATTATCCATTCTTGTTGTTTTTGAAAGATTGATGTCCGATAGCTAAATTCTAGTTCTTCTTTATTTAGCCATTTATTTTCTCCATTTATATGAACATATACGCTTTCTACTAATTCTGCTATATCACTTTTATATGCTCCAGCATTCATATAGATTGCTCCACCTAATGTTCCTGGTATTCCACTTGCAAATTCTAATCCACTTAATGAATTCTTCATTGCTTCATGTGCTAATAAGATTATTGAAGCACCTGCTTGTACGATACAACTATTATTTTCTTCAAAATAATAGTCTTGAAAGTATCTATCTAAGCATATTATTGCTCCTTCATAATCATTATCACTGCATAAAATATTACTTCCTTTTCCAAATATCTTATGTGGTATGTTATGTTTTTCTAATATATTAAATATTTCTTTAAGTACTATTTCACTTTTAGGATATATAAAATATTTAGCATTTCCACCAATTCTAAATGTTGTATGTTTTTTTAAATTTTCATCTTCTTCAATATCTGCATAGTTTTTTAATTCTTCTATTAAATCTTTCATAAACTATATTTCCTTTCCACATATCTCTTCAATCCAATTAATAATTTCTGTATTAGCATTTGGATATCCTAGTTTTAACATATTAGTTTTCATTTCTTTTCTTAATTTATCATTACTCATTACATTATCTATTTTACTTGATAATTGTTCACTTGTTAAGTCTTTTTCTTCAATCATTAGCGCTGCTTTCTTTTCTACTAACACATTTGCGTTATAAAATTGATGATTATTAGCAACGTAAGGACTTGGTATTAGAATGGCTGGTGTTCCTTTTGCACTTATTTCTGCAGCTGTTGTTGCTCCTGCTCGGCATATTATTAGTTCTACTTTATCAATAATTTTTAATGTTTCTACATAGTCTACAACTTTAACATTGCTTTGTTTAATTTCTTCTTTAACTTTAATGTAGTTCTTTTTTCCGCTTACGTATAGTATTTGATATTTTGTATCAATTGATTTTAGTGCTTCTTTCATAATATTATTTATACTTGTTGATCCTAATGATCCCATTACTATTAGTATTAGTGGTTTATTTGGTGCTAATTCTAAGCTTTTATAATAGTCTTTATCAAAATTTATATTGTTAATTTCACTTGCTCTTGGATTTCCTAGTAGTCTTGTTTTATTTTTCGGAAATTGTTCATAGCATAATTCATAGCATATAATAATTCCAGTTGCTTTCTTTGCTACTAACTTATTACTTGCTCCTACTATTGAATTTTGTTCATGTATAAGTGTAGGGATGCTTAATGATTGGGCTGCTAATATGACTGGTGCACTTACGTAACCACCGAATCCTATTGCTATATCAGCACCTACTTCTTTAATCTTGTTTTTACATTTATTTTTAGCTATAAACATTTGTATAACTGCTTTAGCTTTATTTAATATATTTCCTGTTAATCCACTTGCGTTAACTCCATAAAACTCATAACCACATTCAGGAATTAGTTTAGCTTCCATTCGATCATTATTACCTATAAATAAAATTTTAGCTTCACTATCTTTTTTTACTATTTCATTGGCTAGAGCTAATGCTGGATATATATGTCCACCTGTACCTCCAGTAGCAATAATTATTTTCATGTAATCACTCCTTGTATGTTATTATAACATATTTTATATATTGATATTACTTTTGATTTGCAATACTTTCAATTAATCCCATAGCTCCTAGCATTACCACTAGTGATGATCCTCCATAGCTACATAGTGGTAGGGTTATTCCAGTTACTGGGAATAACCCCACCACTACCCCTAAGTTGATCATCACTTGAATAGCAAAGAGGGCTATCAATCCCATAGCTATATACATCATATAACTGCTTTCACAACTTTTAGCTATCTTTATTCCTTCATATATTATAAGTATATAAAGTCCTATAAGTAGTATACACCCTATAAATCCCATCTCTTCAGCATATATAGCAAATATAAAATCTGTATGTGGTTCAGGTAAATAGAAATGTTTTTGAGTACTATTACCTAATCCTACTCCTAATATTCCGCCTGGGCCTATAGAGAATAATGATTGAATAATTTGAAAGCCACTACCTAGTGGGTCTGCCCATGGATTAATAAAACTAGTAATTCTAGCTAACCTATAAGGTGCTGATATTATTAATCCAACAAGACCCACAATAGACACCATTCCTACTCTAATAAAATATTTTATAGGAGCATCCGCTACCAAAACAATTATAACTAAAGAACAACACATAACTATACCACTACCAAAATCAGGTTGTAATAATATTAAAATGAAACCAATACCACAAACACAAGCAGGAACTAATAAGTCTTTAATAAAACTACGTATATGATTTCTTTTAGCTAAATAATCACTAATATAAATTATAGCAATTATTTTAAAAAATTCACTAGGTTGAACAGAAAAACTACCAAACCCAAACCAGCTTCTACTACCATTCTTTTCAATTCCAATACCAGGAATTAAAACTAATATTAAACTAATAATACTTATAATAAATAATGGTTTAATATAACCTCTAATTTTATTTAAATCTATTCTTGTCATAAGTTGCATAATAACTAAACCAACAATCATAAAAATAAATTGTCGTTTAACAAAGTAAAATTGATCCTTAAATTTATATTCAGCCCAAACACTACTAGCAGAATAAATCATTAAAAGACCAATAAACATTATAATAAGCAATTCTATAGTTAAAATACGTGAATTTCTTTTAAACATAATACACCTCACAATGTATTATATGATTACAAACTATTTATTAGGTATAATTCTAGCAAAAACAGTAATTCTTAAATCAGAATCTAACCCTTCCTTTAAAGAGCAAGTAAACAAAGTAACAATATGATCATTAATACTAAGTTTAACTGAATCATCAAAATATAAACACTGTTTCTTTAATTTAAATAAGTAATCATTTAATTCCTTTTGATTACTATGATTATTAACAAAATAACTGCCATCAGTAATTGGTCCAGAATAAACAGCAAATACTTCTAAATCAAAGTTTTCCTTCTCAGTAAATAAATACATCTTCTTATGATTCTTAATAAAATCTACATTCTCATAATTCTCTAATTCACTAAACATACCACCACCCATAACATTATGACCATAAATATAAGTATTAAAATCCTTATAATTACTATCATTTCTAAAATCCATATAAATAGAACCATAATTATTAATCTGGTCCTCTAAATTATGATTCAAATAAAAATCATTATCCTCACCCTTTATAATAGGAAAAGTAATCTCAGTATTAGGAATCTTAATATAAGAATTAATCTTACTATTAAGCTTCTTTAACTCCTTAAAATTAACATCCCCAGACTCCTTATTAGCATCAGGAATACTAACAATATTATTAATATTATCCTTATAATCCTTTTCTTCTTTATTCTCTAAACCAATACTTATTAATTTAAGCGTAGAAAATAATAAGCATATAACACATATAACAAATAAAAGTTTATTTAAGTATTTCTTTATATTATTCATTTAATCAGCTCCATCCTATATTTCCCCTTTATTATAACATATGAAGAATATAGTTAATATATATTATCAGTAATTATAATATTATTGTTCATGCCTATTAAAGCCTTAATATAATCTTTATACTAAGCATGCATTTAATATATTGACAAATATAAATATCACTACTATAATACATTTAGACATTCATCGAAATGTCCGAAAGGGGATAATATGTCTATTCAGAATAGTTTTAAAGCAATGAGTGATCAAACTAGAAGAGATATACTAGAACTTCTAAAAACAGGTTCAATGAATGCAACTGATATATCAGACAGTTTTAAATTATCAAATGCTACTGTTTCACATCATTTAAATATATTGAAAGATGCTAATCTTATATTAGATGAAAAAAAAGGAAAATATATTTATTACACTTTAAACTGTACTGTACTAGATGAGTTATTATTATTTATTAAGAACTTAGGAGGATCTAGTTATGAAGAATAAAAGTTTTAAAATTAATTTATTTATTATAGGATTAATATGCGTTATAACTACTACTGGATTAGTTACATTACCAGATACAGTACCTACTCATTTCAATGAATTAGGTGTTGCTGATAGTTATAGTAGTAAAAATTCTATAATTGCATTTCCAGTAATTGCTATATTATTTTCTATAGTTTCTCGTATTATAGCAAATAATGATCCTAAACTTAAAGAGAATGTTAATTACGCAAATGTATTAGGTATAGTTAATATTGTATTTAACTGTATTATGTTAATGACATGTTTAGGAGTAATTATGTATACTACAAATCCTGGAATGATTAACATGAGCATATTATGTTGTTTAGTGTTATGTTCACTATTAATATTGTTAGGAAATGTTATGCCTAAAATTAAAAGTAACTTATATTTAGGTATTAGAACACCGTGGACTTTAGCTAGTGAATCTAATTGGGAACGAACTCATCGCTTCGGTGGACGTGTTTGGCTAATAGGCGGTCTATTAATTTTTCCAATTTGTTTTTTAGAAACACCTATTAATGTATATTCATCCCTTGCTATATTTACAATATGTGCAATAATACCGATCATTTATTCATATTATGATTTTAAAAAAGATATCAACTTTGAAAAGGAGAATTAAAAAATGATAGAAATTAGAAATGTAACTAAAGTATTTAACGGTAAAAAGAAAGCAGCAGACAACATTAACTTAACTATTCCTACTGGAGAAATAGTCGGATTTATCGGCCCTAATGGTGCTGGTAAAACTACAACTATAAATATGCTTACTGGAGTATTAAATCCAGATAGTGGTCAAATTTTAATTAATGGTAAAGATATAGTTAAAGAACCTGTAGCTGCTAAAAAAGAATTTGGTTTAGTACCTGATAATGCAGATATATTCTTAAGATTAAAAGGTATAGAATATTTAAATTTTATTGCTGATATATATAATATATCATCTGAAGATCGTAATAAGAGAATTAAAGATTACGCAGATAAATTTGAAATGCAAAATGCTTTAAATGATAAAATACTAAGTTATTCTCATGGTATGAGACAAAAAATCGTTATAATGGGAGTACTTATTGTAGAACCTAGTGTTTGGATATTAGATGAACCATTAACTGGTTTAGATCCTCAATCATCATTTATTCTAAAAGACTTAATGAGAGATCATGTTAATAAAGGTAATACAGTATTCTTCTCTACACATGTATTAGAAGTAGCTGAAAAGTTATGTGATAAAGTAGCAATTATAAACAATGGAAAAATTCTATTTTATGGGACATTAAAAGAACTTAAAAACGAACACAAAGATAAAGATACATTAGAAGCAATATTCCTAGAGGTAGTAAACAATGTCTAATTATTTAACATTAACTAAAGTTCTTTTAAAAACAAACTTTGGTACTGGTAAAAGTGACTCATCTAGTAGATTTAAAACAGCAGCACTTTATGTTTTAATTGCTATTTGCTTCTTTCCAGTGGTAGCAATGCTATATGATGTTTTAAGTTCTATTATGCCATTGTTTGTACAAATTCAACAAGAAAGTTTTATACTATCAGTAGCATTATTCGCTTCAACAAGTATTACCTTTGCTTTTAGTTTATTTATAGTATCAAGTATTTATTACTTTAGTAAAGATGTAGATCATCTATTACCATTGCCACTTAAACCAGAAACTATAATATTAAGTAAATTCAGTGTTGCTTTAATTTATGAATATATTGTAGCAGTACTAGTTATGGGTACTACAATGGCAGCTTACTTTAATTGTGTAGGATTTGATGCCTTAAAATTTATTATAAGTATCCTCGTAACCATATTACTTCCTATATTACCTTTATGTTTAAGTTCTATATTAACAATACTTTTAATGAGATTTGTTCCTCTAGCTAAAAATAGAGATCTATTTAATATGATTGGTAGTATAGCTGCTGTAGCTATAAGTTTTGGCTTTAGTTTCATTCTTCAAAAGTTAGCATTAGTTAAACCTGAAGAAATAGTTAAAATGATTCAAGAAGGAAAGAATTCTTTAAATGCTATATTTTATACATTAGCACCTAATGTACCATTTGCTGCTAATGCAATAACAGCTAAAGATATTATAAGTTTATTAGTATATATTGGTATAACTTTATTAGCATTCATTATATTTATATTAGTTGCTAAAAATTTTTATTTTAAGGGTGCAATTGGTGTTAATGAATCTAATAGTAGTAAGACAGTTTTAAGCGCTAAAGAATTATCTAAAGGTACTAGATCGAAACCAGTTGTTTTCAGTTATATGATTAAAGAAATCAAACTGTTATTAAGAACGCCAATATACTTTATGAATAATATTCTTATAGTAATTATTATGCCTATTTGTCTAGTTGTTCCTTTTGTATCTACTGATGCTGAACAACTGAATGAAATAGCTAAATTAGCGCAAATATTATTTTCTAATGATAATGCAATCTATTTATTTATTATTGGTGGAATAGGGCTTGGTTTATTTTATTCAAATATGGATTTAATAGCTTCTACTTCTATTTCAAGAGAAGGATCAAATTTCAAATTTATGAAATATATTCCTATTTCTTATATGGATCAAATTAATGCTAAAGTTTTATCTGGATTTGTTATTGGTGAATTCGGTATGTTAATTGTGTTAATACCAATTGCTATCTTCCTTAAAATTCCATTATTATTATTGATTATTGGAATTGTTGCTGCTTCTATTAGTAATTTACTTGGTAACTATCTTGGTATTATCATTGATATATTACATCCTAAATTAACTTGGGAGAGTGAAGCTGCCGCTGTTAAACAAAATATGAATGGTATGTTAGCTATGCTTATGTCTTTTGTATTAGGTGGTATTGTTCTATATGTATGCTTTATCTTTGATATTGACCAATTGCATTTAATTGCTTTAACAGCATCCTTACTAGTATTAATTTTATTACTGATTACTTATCAACTTTTACGTATTAAAGCTGATGCTTTATTCAGTAAGATGTAAAAAGCATCTTTTATTAGGGACTTTACATTATAAAAATTAAATCCAAGATTTATCAATAAATTGAAAGGTTCAGCTTAAGGCTGAACCTTTACTAATTAATTTAATCATTAAAAAAGGTTCAGCTATCATGCTGAACCTTACTATTTATATTTTATATTAATTTTTGTTTAATTAACTTGAGAGAGTTCTAAACTATTAATTAGTTTCAATTAAACCATAACCACCATCATGTCTTTTATATACTACTGCTAATTCATTAGTTTCTTCATCTCTATAAATGAAGAAAGTATGATCCAACATTTCCATTCTCATAATAGCTTCTTCTAAATCCATATTATCAGGTATAATAGATTTTGTTTTTACAAGAACGTCTTCATCAGCATCTATCTCCTCTTTAATAAAACTCATAGCTAGTTTTTCTTTATTTTTCTTAGACAATCTTGTTTTTTGTCTTCTAATCTGGTCCTCTAGTTTATCTATTGCCAAGTCAACAGCAGCATATAGATCCTTGTTAGCAACTTCTGCTCTTAATACTGCAAACTTTGTAGGAATAGTAATCTCAATCTTTTGAATAGTTGGGTGAACCTTTAATACTACATTTGCAACTACATTTTCATCAATGATGAAATACTTTTCTAAGAAATTAAGCTTTTTTTCCACCTTCTGTTGTAAAGCTTCTGTTACTTCTAAGTTCTTACCATAAATTAATACTTTCATAGGAATATCCTCCTTGTTTCTATACTCATATTATACCTCTATAAATTTATAATAATAGTCTTACATTATATAAGTTTTAATGTTATAATAAAGTTATGTGAGGGCTTAACTCTCTTAAAAAGAATTTGTATGCATTATCATAGCATACTTTTTTTATTTCTAAATTAGTAAAGCCTTGATTAACTAATTCATTTATAACTAGTTGCGACTTGGAAGCGTCGCTAAGCGAATTAATCATTAAATGATCTTCATAACAATTATCCATATAATCAAAACCTAAGCATACATGATCTATTCCTATTAAATTAGCAATATACCTAATATGGTTTACATAATGTTTAACATCCTGTTGATTAGGTATATTGCTTACAAAAGATTTACAAGCTACTACTCCGATTAAACCATTACTAGACGCAATTTGTTTAAGTTGATCATCTTTAAGATTTCTTGGACTATTACATAATGTATAAGCATTGCTATGAGTAGCTATAATACTACGTTTACTAGTTTTTAATATATCATAGAAGGTCTTTTCATTTGCATGAGATACATCTATAATCATTCCTAATTCATTCATTTTTTTAATTACGTTAAATCCCTTACTAGTTAAGCCTACTAAATTATTCTTATTACCAGAAGCTAAATCATTTGTTTCATTCCAGCATAGTGATCCGATTCTAACACCTAATTCATAAAGTTTAGTTATTTTTACTGATTCATTATAATGGATACTTCCCATCCCTTCAATACTTAAAAAAGCTATAATCTGTTTATGATCTACTTCAACCATATCATTTATAGCTTCTATTAGCTTAAAGCTATTAGCGTCAATTATCTCTTTTCTTACTATTCTTATTTCATCTAACATCTCTTCATAACTTGCTTTACCATCAAAATAGCAAGCAATATTAACTGCTTGAACATCTCCCCTTTTCAATTTAAACTCATGTACATCATTTAATCTATTACGAATTCCTTCATAATATTTATTATATATATCATAGCCTATATCTGCATGTAAATCGAATATTTTCAATATTTCACTCCTTATAAATGATATTGAAGTATTTCATTTTAGCATTATTACATATCCCTGTATCATAAGCTCTATCTCCTATTAACTCTAATAAACTATAAACATCTTCACCACTCTCTACAGACCTATATAGTAACTCTATACAACTAGTAGCTAGCGCTATACCTTCATTAAATAATTCTATAAAAGATTTAGTACTTGGTTCTTTAGTACAAGGATTATACCAAACGGAATGCTTCTCATTCATAATATCATATGTATAATCCTTGTCATTTAATACTATATTTCCGCTTATAAGATTTTTAGACTTTATTATCTTTTCTATTTTTGTTAATGTCTTAAATTTCCATCCATTTTTATCATATAGTAGGTGTGTGTTTTCGTACCAGTCACTTAATGCTTTATATATATCGTTATTTGTTATAGTTATATTTAAAGCATTAAGTGTGGCTGGTACATAAAGTTTAGCTATAACTCTTTTATCATTGATATTAGTTTTAGCTATATTATAGTATGTATAATGTTTAATTGTTTTATGTTTAAATTTATCTAGCATTATAGTATCTAGCATAGATTCAAATTTATGATGATAGCCTGCACTATCCCCTTTACAATTACCTGTATGATAAAAAATATAGGGATGAGTGATGACATCTAGTGCCCAATGCACTAGATGTCCAAAGGTGTAGGCTATCATATCTTCTTTAAGTTTTAAATCTTTTTCTTCTTTTATAGTATCTATAAGAGATTTATAAAATAGATTAATATTTGCTGTATGTAGTTTACTACCTATTTTAGATATCTCATGACTGCCTAGTAGTTGCCATGGTTTACTATTATGAAAGAATAGGAAATCGGGTCCATTACTACCTATTTCATAAATATGTTCTGATTTATTAATTATATTTAATATTGAAGTTTGCTTAATATTTAATAATACTTGTTGGGCAAATATTTGGTGTGTTATAATGTTTGGCATAATAATTCCTCCATGGAATTATTATACCCCAATTAAACTAACAAAAGAATAGCTTTCGCTATTCTTTTGTTAGTTTATAAGTTCATTATATACCTTAGTAACTAAATCCCAAGTTTGTTCGCCAATAATACCATCAGCTGAAATACCAACTAAATTTTGAAAATTGATAACATTAGTACGCATTCCATTACCAAAGATACCATCAATTAATACAGTTCCAATACTTTTATAATAGATACTAATAAAATTTAAATACTGTTGCATAAAAGTAACATCACTTCCTCTGCTACCTATTCTAATTAAAGTCCCAGGGTAAGGAGGATATCCTAAATTAGGCCTTTCACCTTCTTGGATTTGATTAGAAACAGTTAATAGTTTATTCCATGTTAGTTCTCCTACTATACCATCAGGTGCTAGATTGAAGATTTTTTGAAATGCTATCACCGCTTCTCTAGTACCTGTTCCAAAGATAGCATCTTCTACAATTACATGAATACTAGGATATATTGAGGAAACAATATTTAAGGCGCTTTGAATCGTAGCTACATCATCACCAGTTGCGCCTAGAGTAAAGATATGGCCGGGATACACTTCTGGTGCATCTTCAGGTGTTACTTCATTAGAAATACTTTTATATATCTCAAATATTTTATTCCAAGTAGTTAAACCTACTTTACCATCTGCTATAAGTTTATATTTCTTTTGAAAGCTGACGACCGCTTTTTCAGTAGAACTGCCAAAGCGGCCATCAATAGAAGTTATAGGGAAAATATCTTCATAAAAGATGGCTATTGCGGATAAGTAAAATTGTAGTTGTTGCACATCTACACCTTTACTTCCTACGCTTAAAGTAGTACCAGCAAATTCACCACTAAGAGTATTTTCAATTTTACCTATACTACCTAATTCAGCTAGTTTACGTACAGCAACATATATATAAGATACTTGGTACCAAGTAGACTTACCAACTATGCCATCTATAGTTAAAGAAAATTGTTTTTGAAATGCTTTAACAGCATTATAAGTGCTTGTCTCATATAAACCATTAACAGGATATATAGCTTTAATTAAAGGAAAGTTGATACTTATAGCATTAAGTTCTTCCTGCAATGTATGAACTTCTAAACCACTACTACCTAGTTTTAAAGGACTACCAGGATAACTAGATTTGACATCTTCTATTCTATCACTCTCAACAATTTTAATATTATTACCATAATAATACTTTAATATATTAATAGCTGTATAACCTTGATTAGCTAAAGATAACGTTCCCCATTGCTTTAAACCCTTACACTGTGCAATCTTACCATCACAATATTCTGCATAAAAAGGTTCTGCATAATTAGCTTTACTAATATACTCATTAAATATATCATCAACTATAACAGCCATACTATCATAAATAGTTCTACCCTTAACAAATGCCTGATCAAAAGCAGTAGAATTAGTAATATCATAATCATACCCTTTAGATGGATACCATTCAGTATATATTCTATTTAAAGCTAATGATATTTGACACCATATATTAGCTTTTAATGCTTCATAAGGCCAAGTAGGGTATACTTCACTAGAACATACGTTCTTTATATAATATCTAAAATCAACAGTTAAATTTTCAGCATTAGAAGTCGGTCTACCTAAATGAACTCTAATCTTATTAGGTATAACTACTGATTTCAATACATATAAATTCATAGGCGGTATTTGACTTGTATTATGTCCTCCATAATCTGTTAATAAATGATGATCTACTATAGTATCAATATTAGTTATATTTGGTGTAAGTGTTGGAATCATATTCACTTGTAAGCTAGAATCTTGTCCATCAAATACTTGTACGTTTATTCTTTCTTCATTTTCATATCCTTTAACTCTTATTTCAATATTATAATCTGTATAAGGCCTTTCTGTATTATTAGGATTTAAACTTAAACAAGCATTAACTGTATCTAATTGTGCTTTACTTGTTTTACCTTCATCATTACTCATTAAATATAATTCAAATATACTATCGTCTTCTAAAATTTTATATATTCTTACACTTGCTTGTGGAACTGCTATAGCATAATCTGCTGTATATATTTCTATTGTTAAATATCCTTTTCCCATATTTTATCCCTCCTGTCTTTACTTTATGGGTATTTAACATTTATGTCTATACTATCGCCTATATAAAAACTACAAGCTAGTTTACTTGTAGTTTTTCTAATATCCAATGAAATACAATGATCATTGATTTAGTATCCATTGCACAGTATTCAAATAGTTCTTCCTCTATCTTTTTAGACTCTTCTAATGTTAAATGATCTAATAATCTCCATGCTCTTACTGCTTCCATTCCATGAGATATATCCAATGTTTCATAATTAAAATTGCTTACTATATTAACTAGTTTTTTTAATGAGAACATTCCTTGCATTCTAGTATCATATATATTGCCACTACTGAATGGAATAGATAGATCTACCATTCTTTCCCATACTGTTTTTAATTTATCTTTGTATTCTGGAAATTGTATTGCTAATTGTTTAAGTCTGAGTTTTTCTCCACCATCTGCATTAAATACCATTATACTTCCAGTTGTGGGTAGATCATTTAATAGATGCTCTATAAAATCTACTCTACAGTCTTTTTTTCCTAAATATTGTTTATGTATTACATTACCGTATTCTTTATCTTCTATGTGTAATGAGTATTGAAATACTAATACATCCATCGGTTTCATCATATCAAAAGGAGGATATGCATAAGTTTCCCATTCAAAATCCAAATATGATATAGGATATATAATTTTCTTATTAACCCAATTCTTCATTACATATTTATCAAAAAATAATTCATTGTTTTTTGCTGCTATAATTTGAGCATACTGATGTCTTGTACCTTCTATAAGATCTAGATTAACATTCTTTATATCATCTATTCCTTCTTCATACATATTAAACTTATTAGAAGATTGTACTAAGTTTAATATTGAAGTATCTTTTTCACCATTTGGAAAACAATCTTCAAAGTAATCACATTTATTTCTTCTAGTACATATATTACTTCTATGAGCAATTAATGTTCCTTTTTCTAATACTTCATCCATTCCTAATAATATTGGATCTAAATCTCTATACTTCTTTTTAACTGCCTTACTAACTTTATTACCTTTAGTATTCTTATCAGTATAAAAATAATCACTTACTTTTAATAGTTTATCTATCTCTAACTCCCCAATACGTATATAGTCCGAGCTTAAATGTATTAACTTAATCTCTTCTATTTTAATACCTAAATGCTTTAATACCCATATTTGATCAGCAATAGTAGTAGCTTCACTTTCTTTAGGATGTGTATTATTAAATAAGAAGTATATATTATAACCATATTTACGCTTTTCCATGATACTTATTCTAATTCTTAAATTATGATAATCAAAACGTGGATTTACTAACCATTGTTCTTCATTACTTATAGCATTTAATGCTAATTCAGTTTTATCTCCTTTATTTCCATTAAAGTACTTTTTAATATTTAAATGTTTTTTTGTTAAATCTAATATGTTTTCGTTATAATATATATAAGGAAAGAACTCTTTATTAGTATTTTTGCTTAGCCAATATGCTCTTGCACAACGACTATATTTCTTTATGTCTGAAATATGCTTCATGTTATCTCCTCATATGCTTTTACATAACTTTAAATAAGTGTAATTATAATTCCTATTATACTAGATATTGTTAAGAGCGATAATAATATTTTGATGTTTTGTTTATAATCTTTATTTTCTTTAAATAATACTACTAAACCTAAACCTGCTCCGCTACATAAACCAGCTACTAGACTTCCAAAGTTTATAGTTTCATTTATAAATAATTGAGCTAATAGAATAGATGCAGCGCAATTAGGGATAATACCAACTAGCGCTGCTAGTATAGGTTGAAACATAGTATTATTCATTAGTATTTTAGCTAAATTATCTTCTCCTATTAACATTATAGCAGTAGATAATAATAAATTTATTATAAATATAAATATAAATATCTTAATAGTTCTTTTAACAGCTGCTAGTAATATATTTTCATGTTTAGATTCTTCATGTAATATTATATTATTCTCTATTTTAATCTTAGTATTTATGAACTTATCAATAAGCAATCCTATACTACATCCGATTAATATTTTAATTATAATTAAACTTAGAATAGTTTGGTAATAGTCAGGTTGAGTTAGTAGTATTACTAAGGCTTCATCACTAGTTGATAGGAATACTGCCATTAATGTTCCTACAGTTATTAAATGTTTTGAGAAAAGTTTACTTGCTGCCATAGAAAATCCACATTGTGGTAAACAACCGATTAATGATCCGACTAATGGACCATGCTTTTGGTATTTAATAATTTTTTTATCTAGTTCATTACTACTTTTATTTTCTAAATATTCTAATAATAAATATACTAGAAATAATATAGGTAGTGCTTTAATTGAATCAATTGTAACGTCTAATAATAGTTCTTCCATTAAAGCACTCCCTTTCTATAAAACAATCTTTATCTATTTTATACCTTTTTATCTTATTTTTCAAATAAACATTTGAATTAGTTTCTAATTTATTATATAATAAACAAGCAGTAAAAACAAAGTTTTATGCCCGAGTGGTGAAATTGGTAGACGCAACGGACTCAAAATCCGTCGGTAGCGATATCGTGCCGGTTCGATTCCGGCCTCGGGCACCAATTATAAGAATAACCTACTAGAGATTCTAGTAGGTTTTTTTCGCATTGTTATTTTAGAAATCTATTTCTAAATGTACAATGCTGACATAGTTTGCAAATAGATTTATTTAATTTGAAACCATCAATGATATCTTGAACAATTGATTTGTTCAAGATATCTTTTAGAGGTTCTTTAAAGATATTGCCGATACTTGTATCCCCTTTTGCATCTAAACAACATATTACTACTTCGCCATTACTTAGTATTCCTATCATACCAATTAATCCTAAACATTTAGATTCTATGTTATTTACTGGATTACTATATGATGGCCATTCAAATACTTCATCAAAATTTAAATAGATATTATGAGCTAGTTTTACTGTTTCATAACTTATATCTAATTTAAATTCATTATAAAAATATTCAGCTAGCATTTTTGTAGTATTGTCTAATTTTTGATCAACTAATGACCATAATCTTAATGATACATAAACATCACTAGCAGCTAGTTTTTTACTAGCTTCTAGGATACTATCTAAATAAACTTTTTGCTGGATTACTGATTGTTGAGGAAATGAATGAATTGAAAAATTAACTAATCTTAAACATTTAGATTCACATAAAACATCAAGATAATTATTTATTAATGTTCCATTAGTAGTGATATGTACCTTCATTGCATAGGCTTCACAAATAGCTAAAATGCCCTTTAGATTAGGATGAAGTAATGGTTCGCCTAACACATGTAGGTACACGTAGATTCCATAAGGTTTAATTTGTTGGATGATATGTTCAAATTCTTGTAGAGTTAAAGCGTGAATAGGTCGCTCATTCTTAATACAGAA
Source organism: Erysipelotrichaceae bacterium (assembly GCA_036639955.1). Classification (GTDB taxonomy): domain Bacteria; phylum Bacillota_I; class Bacilli_A; order Erysipelotrichales; family Erysipelotrichaceae; genus JAVWHP01. The sequence continues at coordinate 66,836 of JAVWHP010000002.1, read as the reverse complement.
TGAGCAAGCTAAGTTACAACCGTTATTAATTTCTATATATATTTTTTTAAAATGCATATTATGCCCATTTAGCCCTAAATGATGTTACTGCATATATTCTTCCATTAGATTCAACAATACTAATAGCGAAGCTAGAATAAAGTTCATTATCTAGCATATTTGAATTATGACTTGGGCTTTCCTTCCATGCTTGAAAAATATCTAAACCAATTGTTGCATAACCAATATTCTCTCCATAATCTTCTGAAATATTATGATGATAATCAGTTGTAATATCTATTGCTCTTTGATCAGACACTGCTTGTGCTTCACAACTATATGCTAAAGGTGCTAGTCCATTCTCTTTACGATGCTCATTAAGACGTTCACTATAGTTCTTAGCAAGTTCACGGTTATAATTAGCAACAGGTGCACGAACACTGCAAGCATCTGTTTTATTAACTACAGGCGCTACAGGCGCTATAGGCGCTATAGGCGCTATAGGCGCTATGAGTTTTTCAAGAAAAGATTCCTTATTTTCTTCAGGTTTCGCAATGACATTAATAACATAACTAAGCTTAGAACTTTTATTGTTACTAGCATCACTAGCATAACCATATACCTTATAAGTACCTATATTAGTAATATCTACCTGAGAACTATCCGTATGTATATCACAAACAGATAAATCACTGCAAGTAAAATTACTCTTGTAGTCAAACTCCGAATCATCACCGACAATAACATCAATACTATTAGAATTGATATTGATAAGTGGTGAAATAGTATCATGAATAACTATCTTAAACACTTCTTTTTGCTGAGCAAAAACAATAGATGCAGTATATTCACCAACTGGTATAATATAATTAGCATTCTTAGGTATTATAACATTTTTTATTTCATCTACAACATAATCATTTTTGTTCAATTCAGAAATATCGAATATTGCGTCCTTTTCAACATTTTTTTCTAAATTATCAACCAAATAATCATTAATATTAGTTGATATACCTGAACCATACTCCAAATAAACAACCTGATTTTTCAATTCAAGATTAATTGGTTGGTTACCTAGTAATATACCCAAATATATAACAATAACAATTACACCTGAGGAAATAAAAATATAACTCATTTTCATTTTCATATATTTAACCTCATCTTATGGTTTCATTATAAACATTAGTATATACAAAAGTCAAATTAATAAGTATAATACTATAGATGTTGTTTATGAAAAGGAGGTTTAACTATGAAGATAAAAGCAGTATTTTTCGATGTTGATGGTACCCTGCTAGACTCAAGTAATCACACAATGCCTCCTTCTACTTTACAAGCCTTAAAATTATTAAAAACAAAAGGTATTAAACTAGGCATAGCTACTGGTCGTTCTTATGAAATGCTATTTGATCATGAATTATATTTAGATCTTTTTGATGTATTCATATGTAATAACGGTATGTCTATCTATAATACTTACGGCAAAATAATTTTACAACACTGTTTAGATCCTTATTGCATAAACAAATTAATAGAAGAAGCTAATAAAGAACATATATCTATAAGCTTAGAAACTACTAATAACGTATATAATATAAATGAGCATAATGATTATATAAAAAAAGCTTTCAATTATTTTAAAGCTCCATTACCTCCTATTCATCCATATCATAATGAACCTATTATAATGGCTGTTGGTTATAACTATATCGGTTATGATTGGCAATCTTTTGGTTCTAAAGTGAATCTTCAAGTACTTACTAGTGCTAGCACCCATTGTGATTTACTTAAATTTAAGGTATCTAAAGATACTGCTATCAAAGATGCTTTAAACTATTTAAATTTAAACAATGAAGAATATATGTGTTTTGGTGATCAAATGAATGATTATGATATGATCAAAAACGCTACCTATGGGGTTGCCGTTAAAGACCCCTTAGGTAGCATTGAATTACAATCTATAACTGCTTTACATGCAAATGCGCCTGCTCAAGATGGTATATTTGAATACCTTTTAAATATTAATCTTATTTAAATAATTTAGCTATTTCATTTATTAAAATAACACTAATTGATAAGCTAAATACTATTAGCCATTGAACTACATCTAAAGATGTAGTTTTTAATATTATATTAAAGAATGGTAAACTACATACTATAATTTGTAATGCTATTCCAAATATAATAGTTAATATTAATAAACGATTTTTGAATATACCTACTTTAAATATGCTGTGGGTTCTACTTCTCAAATTTAAGGAATGAAACAACTGGCTTATAGATAGAACCATAAAAGCCATAGTTTGGGCAGTTGTTTCATTAGTATTTAAACCATATCTGAAGGATACTATAGTTATAGTACCTATAAATAGACCATTGCAAATTGTAAATGCATAACCGCCATTAGAAAATAGTGATTCATTTGGTAAACGTGGTTTTTCTTTCATTAAATATTTATCTTTAGGATCTATCCCTAATGCTAATGCTGGAAAAGCATCTGTTACTAAATTTACCCATAGAATTTGAATAGCACTTAAAATACTAATAATATGAGGCATACATGAAATAGCAAGTACAAGGGCCATTATTTCTCCCAAATTACATGATAAAAGATATAGTACACTTTTTTGAATATTTAAATAAATATTACGACCTTCCTCAACTGCAGAAATAATGGTAGAGAAATTGTCATCGGCTAGAATCATATCACTAGCAGTTTTACATACATCACTACCATTACCCATTGCTATTCCGATGTTGGCACATTTTAGAGCAGGTGCATCATTTACTCCGTCACCACTCATACTAACAATTTTATTGTTTGATTTAAAGGCATTTACTATAGCTACTTTATGAGCGGGTGTAACTCTTGCAAAGACATGGTAGTTAATGATTATTTTGTTTAATTCAGTTTGATTATATTGGTCTAATTCTTTTCCACTCATAACTTCATTACTGTTATTACATATATTTAATTGTTTAGCTATACTGTATGCAGTATTGGGGTGGTCTCCTGTTATCATTATAACGTCTATACCAGCTTTATGAGCTAACTCTATTGATTCTTTAGCTTCTTCTCTTGGTGGGTCTATTAGACCTACCATACCAATAAAAGTCAAACTATGATCCATATCTTTATCTTCTATAGTATTATCTATCTTTATAGCAAATCCAATAACTCTTAGTGCTTGACTAGCTAATTCATTTATCTTTTCATTTATATTATAAATATAATAATTATCTAATTTAATTCTTATATTTTCTATCATTATATAACTACACTTACTTAATATTGTTTCTATTGCTCCTTTTGCAAATACATACATTTTATTATTATAACTATATAATGTATTCATCATTTTTCTATTTGAATCAAAACTAATTTCATTTATTCTCCTATATCTTAATTCTTCTTTAGTTTTATTATATCCATATTTAATGGCATACTGGACTAGTGCTTTTTCAGTCGCTTCTCCGATTAGTTCTTTATCATTTATATATACATCATTGCATAGTATTAAACATTTCATTAACAGATCATTATCTTTTCCATCTAAATTATTACTGTCTATACATTCTACTACTTGCATTTGATTCTTTGTTAGTGTTCCTGTTTTATCGCTACATATAACGCTTAAAGCTCCTAGTGTTTCTACTGAATGTAGTTTTCTTACGATAGCTTTCTTTTTAGACATAACTTGGACACCTAATGCTAATACGATTGTTACTACTGCTGGAAGTCCTTCTGGTATTGCCGCAACTGCTAATGATATTGCTAATAGCAGCATTTCAAATATATCTCTTCCTTGTAATATAGCTATCATAAACATTACTATACATATTAAAACACATATTATCCCTAGTATTTTACTTAGGTGTTCTAGTTTTAATTGTAATGGTGTAGGTTCTTCATGTTCATCAATCATTTTAGCTATTCTTCCTACTTCTGTTTTCATTCCTGTTCTGACTACTATTCCTTTTGCTTTACCATGTGTTACGTATGTAGACATAAATACCATATTTAATTGATCAGCTATTACTTCTTCTTTATTATATATAGCAAAACTATCTTTTTCTACTGCTTGTGATTCTCCTGTTAGCATTGATTCTTCTACTAATAATCCTTCTGTACTTATTAATCTAATATCTGCTGGTATATACTTACCTACACTTAATTGTACAATATCTCCTACTACGATTTGATTAGCTTTAATTTCTTTTAATTTACTATCTCTGATTACGTAAGCTTTTGGTGCTGCTAGTTTGTTCAGTGCTTCAATTGCTTTTTCTGCTTTATATACTTGTATAACTCCTATAATAGCATTCATTGTTATTACTATTAATATAATACTTGCATCTATATACTCTCTTAAAATAATACTAATTATTGCTCCAATAATTAGTATTATAACCATCGGATCGTTAAATTGTTCTATAAACAATTTAATGATAGTCTTCTTCTTTTTCCCTTCTAATTCATTAAGTCCATATTTGTTTTGTCTGTTAATTACTTGTTTACTTGTTAATCCTGAATTTGGATTACTTTTCAATTTCCTTATTACTTCATATATGTTTTCTTGGTATATCATATTAGCCCTCCTTTTCTAATGTATGTATACCGCTAAAATTTTATAACTTATAAATATTATTGTTGATTATAAAAAACACTACTGTTTGTTTTTATTCAACAGTAGTGTTTTTTATAATATATTTAGTTGTTATTGGTTAATGATTAATTGAGTTTTTTTGCGTTTATCATCTTTTTCATTACGCTTATTTTTTTAGTTATTTGTTCACTTAGATATTCTAATGTGAATGAATCCTTATGATTATATTGACTTAATAAATCAAAGTATACTATTTCTATTTTTTTAGCACACATAAATATAGCGCTTCCTATATCTAAATAGTAATGTTTCTTTAATACTTCGAAGCTGTCTTGTTCTTCATCATATTTTATTTCTTCTTGTTGTTCTAATGTTTTAATTTCGATTCCTGGCAGCATATCTTTTAATTTCAGTTTAGTTTTATTACTTATTTTTCCTGCTATTAAAAGTGTTGTAACAATATTTTCTGTTAAAAAATATGTAAATCGTTCCATGATTTCTTCCTTATTTTTATTATTTTCTAAAAACTGTTGTTTAATTACAATAGTCTTCATTTTTATCTTTTAAAGAAGTTAGGAATTATTCCATTTTCATCTAAATCTTCATCTTCATAGCTTGGTTTTTCTACATGTACTGGTTGTTTAATTTGTAAATCATCACCATTACTATTATTAGCTGCACTATTTTGTGTGTTAGTACTATTTAATGGTTTATCGTATACACGATTAGTTTTTAATATTTCTCTTTCTCGTTCTTCATCAAATCCTGTTGCTATAATTGTTACAATTACTTGATCATCTAACTTATCATTAATTGAAACCCCATATATAACATCTAATTCATTACCTGTTTTTTCTCTAATGTAGTTTGCTGCATCTTCTGCATCAAATAATGTTAAAGATTCTCCTCCAGTAATATTTATAATTGCATTCTTTGTTCCTTCAATTTTAGCTTCTAATAATGGAGATTCAATTGCCTTAGCTGCTGCTAATTCTGCTTTGTTTTCACCTTCTGCCATTCCAATTCCGATTAAAGCACTACCTTGATTAGCCATTACTGTTCTAATATCAGCAAAGTCTAAGTTTATTAAAGATGGAACTGCAATTAAATCAGTTATAGTTTGTACAGCTTGTCTTAATACATTATCAGCGGCTTGAAATGCTTCTACTAGTGGTTTTCTTCCTACTACTTCTAATAAATTATTGTTAGAAATAATAATTAGTGAATCTACGTATTGACGTAATTCTGCTAATCCATTTTCCGCTGATACCATTCTTTTAGGTCCTTCGAATTTAAATGGTTTAGTAACAATTCCAACTGTTAATGCGCCTAATTCTTTTGCTATTTTAGCAAATAATGGTGCAGCTCCAGTTCCAGTTCCTCCACCTAATCCAGCGGTAATAAAAATCATATCAGCGCCTTTCATAGATTCCCTAATCTCTGCTTCACTTTCTTGAGCAGCTAAGCGCCCTATTTCTGGATTTGCTCCAGCTCCTAGGCCTTCACCCATTGCAATTTTATTTTCAACTGGTGATCCTATTAGAATTTGTTTATCTGTATTAGCTACATAGAATTCAACTCCTTGAACTCCTTCATGTACCATGCGGTTTACAGCATTACAACCGCCTCCACCAATTCCATATACCTTTATCTTAGCAACTTGCTCAAATTTTAAATCGTCCATTGTAAATCCTCTCTTCCTATTTATCGTTTAATAAAATATTTTTCAATTTTTTTGTGAATCCGTGTTCAGTATCTAACTTACCGTGTTCAGCATTAATTGCTGCATCGACTTCTCTTAAATCAGCACTTATTCTTTCATCATGGTAGACATCAATCTTGCTTTTCCATGCATAGAATAATCCTAAACATGTAACAAGTGAACAGTTTCTACCACCTAATGTTTGAGGAACATATACTAGTGCTTCTGAATTAAACTTACTTATAATGTTTTCCAATCCATGAATTTCCATACCTTCACCTGTTACAATGTAACGTACAGTACCTTTTTCAACGATTGGTTCACAACTAGAGTTTACCATATCTATCCAATCAATAACAGATGAATCGATAGTTTCATTCAATTCTCTATTAGTAATTTGCTTCTGAATTTTATTCTCAGCATAGATATATATAATAGAATCATTATACTCTTCAGGTACCAATGTTGCATTATTACATACTAGTCTAAAAGAAGTATCTTCACTTAATTTAAACTTTTCTTCTAACGGCTTCAACCAATCGTTATAACCATGTTCAAGAATATCAGTACTCAATAACTTACCATGAGAGAACAATGATAGTGTTGTATCATTCTTACTTAAATCAACAAGCACTACAAACTTATCTACTGTTTGTTCAAATACAGCGGCTTCTTCACCGATTGCATATGAATCAATACAAATATCTAAGATTTCTAATCCTGCTTTTTCAATAACTCGTGCATAGGAGAAGACTACATCACGATCAGCATATAACAAATCAACGTCCATCGTTAATAAGTCACATATCTCGCCTATAGGCATCTTACGACTTGTTATTCCATTATTAATGTATTTAATACATCCAATATTAACAAGAACATAATTACCATCTGGTTTAAAGGAAGTGGCTTCCTTAATTCCCATTTGAACATGTTTTAATGTTGCATACTTTTCATTAGCTTCAATAAACACATTTACTCTTTTACTACATCTTTTAAAATTTAAACTCGGTACACTTAACAACACACGTCGAATTCTATAACCTAAAGAATCGCTTGCTAAGTTAATAGCACTTGCAACAGAAGCAACAACTGCTTGTTCATTTACAACCAGTTTATTTACTATACCATTGCACTTTACTTTTTCAACTCTTAAAATATTAAAACGTGTTTCATGAAATTCACCAATTACTAGTCTAACTTCATGATCAGTTAATTCAACTGCTGCATATATTTGCTTAGATTGCATAAGGAACCCCCTTACATGGTTTTACTTACCTATATAATAACATAAATATTTAATTTAAAAAACACTATTTTATTAATTTTTACCTTAATTACACTATAATTTAAATTAAAAGACAATTTCTTTTAAAATTCATTTAAATATACCCATTTTTATATTATAATAGATACAGGTGATAAAATGGAAAAGAAGAAAACAAGAGTAGTGTACATACTAGCTGCAATAGCTGCAGTATGTACTTTAGCATCATTTATAGTTTCTATAGTCTTTAGTATAGGTACTGCTTCATTTGTTAGTTCATTAATTACAATGTTATTGTTTCTTGTAATTATTGGAGTTGGGATATATGTTTCAATTATATCTGTAATTAATGAACAGCATAAAGCAACAAAAGCTTGTACTATATTTCTAGTAGCTGCTATATTATTAACAAGTTTAGGTAGTTTAAATACTTCAGAGATATTTAACCTTAATGGAAGAAGAATACCTGACTTTGTTAATGCTTCAGTTTCTGAAGTTATTGAATGGGGAGATAAGAACAATGTTCCTATAACACAAACTACAGAATATTCAGATAGTATAGAAAAATACAATATTGTATATCAAAGTGCTAATCCAGAAACTAAAGTTTCTGAAATAGAAGAACTAAAGATATCAGTATCGAATGGACCTGATACTAATTTAGAAGTTATTACTCCAGATTTTACTGGAATGAAAGTAGATGATGTAGTTGCTAAAATTAAAGAATTAAAGTTATCTAATGTTCTTATAGAATATAAGTTCTCAGATGCAGAAAGAGATATGCTATTAACACAATCATTTAAAGGTAAAATGAAGAGAAATAAAGAATTAGTATTAACTTTCTCATTAGGTAAAGAAGCTGATTTAAAACCAGTTAAAATGATTGATTTAACTAATAAAACAGATTTTGATGCAATGTTATGGTTAAAAAGAAATGGTATTAAATTTACTACAAAACGTGAATTCTCAGATACTATAAAGAAGTTTAATATTATTAAGACCGATCCTATTAAAGATACAATGATAGATCAAAAGAAAGTTAATTTATCGTTATACATATCTAAGGGAAAAGAAATAGTTGTTCCTGATGTTAGTAAGATGAGTGTTTCAGAACTTACTAATTGGGCTATAACTAATCATCTAGATTTGAATATAGAAAACGAATATCATGAATCTATCGAATTAGGTAAAGTTATTAGAACTAATGTTAAGAAGGATCAAAAGATTTCAGAAGGTTTTGATTTACTAATCGTTGCTTCTAAAGGACAGCTTAAAATGATAGATGCAACTGAGCCTAGTAAGATTAGTGCTTGGGCTGCGGAGAACAATATTCCAATTAAGTTAAGTGAAGAGTTTTCAGATAAAATAGAAAAAGGAAAGATTATTAGTTGTTCTGTTAAAGCTGGAGATGTTATTAAGAGTGGTAGCGGTATAGAATTAGTTATATCTCTTGGTAAGCCGGTTGAAGTTCCTGATGTAGTAGGATTATCTTCTAATAAAGCTAGTACTATTATTAGCGCTGCTAAGTTAGATTGTAATATTATTTATAGTTATTCATCTAGTGTAGCTAAAGGAAATGTAATATCACAATCATTAGGCGTTGGTTCTAAGGTTGCTGAGGGCACTACAATGACTATTAATGTAAGTTCTGGAGAATATACACCACCAAACAATGGCGGTGGCTCAACAGCTCCAGCCCCTACTCCTGATCCAGTACCTGTAGGCTGTGTAGGATCTCAAACCTTCACATTATATATCCAGCCTTCTTTATACGGAACTACCGCTAATGAAACGATAGCTTCACTAAGAAGCGCTTGGGCTAGTGATTATCCAAAAGTTAAATTTAATTTCGTTGTATCTGCTTCTAATGAAGGTGGACCTGGACAAGTTCACATCGATACAGTAAATGCTTTAAATGGTAAAACAATTAAACAATGTGAAACATATACAATAAAGATTGTTCAATAAAGATTATTCAACGTTTGCAATTAAGAACTCCTAGGAGTTCTTTTTATTATATGTAGAGCTAACAGCAACATTTTCTTTAGTTACACTATAACGGTCTAGAATGCGTTTTACGCATACTAGACCGTTTCAATTATAACTGACCACTAATTCTTTTTAAACTATATATAGCTTGTTAGTTATCACTCTATATAAATAAAAAAACAGATATTATCTGTTTTTTTACTGAACACTAAGTTCTATTCTAAATCTTTGATCCTTAATGGCATTTAACGTATACTTCTTACCTGCTATTGTTGAAGTTGGGAACTTAGTATATAACTTATCAACTAATTCACCATAATCTTTTACATTATTATCGTTAACTATATATATAGCATAGTTACCTATAGGTAAAGTTGAAACATCTACACTCTTCTCATACCAGCCTCTAGTTTTATCTAAACCGTCACTTACTTTTAATCTAGGTGTATAAGGTCCACTACTAACACTTCCTAAATCAAATCGATATTTCTTAAAGGTTGCTTTATCTTCAAATACTATCGTTCTTTTAATATTTTGATTAGTAGCTAAATTAGCTCCTACTGAAATAGATGTTCCTTTAAAGTTCATGTTATTTCCACTAAACGTAATACTCATTATTTGATCAAATTGATTTAATGTTGCTTTAGTACTCTTTGACCCGATTGCTTCATCTCTTACTATTAATTGTAATTCTCTTGATTTAATAAAGAAATCATTTCTTGTGGTAATATTCTTATTACCTATACTTATTTGCGTAACTTGCGGTGCATATAATTGATTACTTACAATAGTTGTTTCACTCTTAGTACCATTGTTAACTATAATATGCATTCTATAATCACCTTGTGGAAGTTTAGCTAAATCAATATCGCCTTCAAACCAACTATTAGAATTTCTTCCATTAGGATTAGTTATTCTTGCTATAGGTTGCTGAATTATATTCCCTGTAATTAAGTTTTCTAATTGTATAATATACGTATTATTAACTGCTTGTGCATTGCTTATTGCATCAATTGACATCATTCCTTTAATGTGAAGTTTACCACCAACATTAGTTAATGATCCATATTCAAACGTATAGTCTGTCATTGGTTTAGCACTTCCACTAACTAAGTTTACACCACTTGAATGGATATATCCATAATTATATCCATAATTGTATTCTGGTAGATCTTGTATAACTTTTGTTCTTGCTGAATTAATTGTAGTATCTACTTGAACTTTATACCAAATATCATTGCCACCTATTGACTGTCCATGATAACTACCTAATATTACAAATGGGAAATCTCCATTCTTAGGTGTTGAATAAAGGTGTGCACTATTATTATTATTTCTTGGTTCACTATATATTGGAACACTTATATTTTTATTTTTAATTCCTAGAGCATATTTATAAGCATCAATATTCTGGTTACCTGTTTGTTTTTCAATATACCAACCTATTTCTGCTGCTTTTTCTCCCCAATAAGGGTCTGAAGCATATTTAACATTCATCCCACTAGCTTTATCACCTAGATTACCACCAAAGTATCTTCCATCATAATCTTTACAGTCAAGATAATCCTGTGATACAAACTTGCTTGCGTGATAAGCAATACTATGGCCTGGTGTTGGGTACTTACTAGCACTATCAGGACTTGAATCAAAAGCTGAGTGACCAAATAAATTATTTCTTTTTAATGCATAATTGCTAGTACCCCAAGCACTCTCATTAGCAGCTACTCCAGTCATTAAGATTCCATTAGAACCATAAATATTTTGTTGTTTTATAAAGTCACTACCGGTATTTTTCATTGTTGAAGAAGTTCCACTAGTAAAACCTGCAATCATTGTGTTAATATCATTAGCTGAAAAATTTGTTTTTGTTCTATGTGTAATATATTGAAAATAATTATAATAAGGATTATTTGGGTTAATAGAATGTTTATAAGTATCACTTTTATAATCATTAATCATTGTTGCATAACTTGTATAGAAATAATGCCCATCATAACTATACATAATCTGTCCATTTTTCATATAAGATTGTGCCGGTCCAATATCATTCCTAGTCACGTAATTTTTACCTCTTACATCAGTAGTTATGAAGTGGAATATTCGATTATTTAAAACTTTGTAGAAGTTTACTGATTGTACTGCTGAGGAATTATAATCTAATATTTCAACTTCACTAGCTGCTACCCATCCTGTTAGTCCTGCCATTTTAAATCTTACTTGAGTCCCATTATTATTGTATCCAAGGAATGCTGCATCTGCTCCATAACTACCATTAGTATAACCACTATATCCAGTTAGTTCTTCTGTATAACTAGTATTCGCCCCTGATGACTTAGTTCTAAAATTAACTACTCCTACACTAACCGCTTTAGTCATATTTCTAAATGTCATTTTAGTATTTGGACCAACTGGTTGTGAATTCATCGCTTTATTTGCTTCTTCAAAACTATTGTATTCACCTACAGTTTCATCATCTTGTACAACATTATAAGTAGGCGCTTTAGCTCTATTACTTCTAACAACATTATTAGTAGGTCCCATCTGTGGTCCAATTGCACCACCTACAGGAGTTGAACTTGGCACAACCCCCTCAATAACTTCATTAGCCGCAACTTTATCTATTAAACTATCTTCAGTATAAACATCTAATCCTTCACTTATTTTATCGTATACTGTTTCATCAAGTACATATTCTTCTGCTGCATTAAGCGTATTAAAATCACCCTTTAATCCAGGTATAAAATTAAACAACAAGCAAACAGTAAGTATAACTGCAATAGTTTTAACTTTTCTATTCATCATATACCTCCACAATCTTTCTTTTATTATAACAAATAAGTCCATATTTGTACAGTTTTTATGTATCTTTAGTTTACAAAATATTTAAATATAAACATATTATAAAAACTTAACATTGCATATCTAGGTATCTCAAAATTATCATTCTCTACCGTCGAATGATAATTTTGAGATATATTAAATCCTAATTTAATATTTAGGTTATTCATTGCTTCTGTAGCATGTTTACTCCCCTTCCCATATGGGTAAGCAAAATAATTAATATCTACATATTCAGAACTTTTCTTCAGATCTTCTTCTATCGTTTTAGTATCACTTGTTTCTAGTAATGTTCCATTCTTATCTTCAAAATGCATTGCATGTGAATGTGTATAGAATTCTAACCATTCATTATTAACAAGTTCCTTAGCTGATAGTTTTTGTAGTGTTCCGGCTTCATAGTTATCACTATCAACTAAGGAACTTGTTTCGACAAATATACTAGCTTTCATATTATATTTCTTCAAAATATCTTTTACTATTAGATTATTAGCTTTAAATCCATCATCGAAAGTAATTAGTATACTATTCTTTGGCAGTTCTTTTTTGTTTAACTTCCAATCACTATATTCTTTCATGGTTAATGGATAAAAGTCATTGTCTGCTAAGTATTTCATTTGTTGTTCAAAATGAGTTTTATTCATTACCCATATATTATTTTTATAGTATTTTGTTTTTTCATTATCTTCTACTACTTCATGATAAGCTAGTACTGGTATACCATTTCTTTTATTATATTTATTGATTGCATATATAGATAAATATATTGTAGGTATTATAATAATTATAGTCACTATAATTATTATAAATTTAATTATTTTCTTTTTCATTTTATACCTCCTATATCACTTTATATCTTATTATAAGTAATTATAAGTTGTATTACAACTAATTTAACTACGTAGAGTTATGTTTTTATAACTTATTGCGTAAAAACCTGTTGCATTTAAAATAAAATAATGATACAATGTTATAGCAAATGTTTATAAATTGAAAGGTGGTTACTGTATGTCAAAAGTTTGTCAAATATCAGGTATAGGACCTTTGTCAGGAAATAAACGTTCTCATTCATTACGTGCAACACGTAGAAAATGGAATGTAAATTTACAGACAGTTAAAGTAATGGTAGATGGAAAGCCTCAAAAACTTCGTATTTCTGCTCGTAGCTTAAAGACTTTAAAAGCTAAAAACGCTATTTAAATTAATAAAAGTAGGAATTTATTCCTACTTTTTTTATATGCTAACCTTTTCCATCATTGCATTGTATCATTATAACTTCACCACTATGGATATCTATAATTGCTTCTTCTAGTATTTCATTGCTACAGCAATAGATATCTTTTCTTTTTATATTTCTTTTATCTAATGGATAAGCAACACCACTTAAACTTATACATGCATCATCTACAGCAAAGAAAGATAAATAGTTATATAACTTATCTACTTTATATCTTCCTTCTTTTAATATCGTAATATAATTAGTTTCATTCATTATTACTAGATTATAATCATATTCACTTAATAATCTTAAATTAGCATATTCATGATCTATTCTTCCACCTAATACTCCATATAATATAATTTCATCATAACCTAATTTTGTAGCATAAATAACGGCAGCTTCACTATCAGTTTCATTCTTATGTTCATTTAGTTTAATACACTTAGTACTGTTATTTATATCTACATATTCTTCTTTATTTATACTATCAAAATCTCCTATAGCAAATACCATAGTTCTATTTTTTTTATAACATATTAAAGAACCAGCATCTATTCCTGCATAATCAGCATCAATATTAGGTAATATTTTAGTTAATGGGCCTATAAGGACTATTTTTTTAGACATAGTAGAGTCTCTACTCTTTCTTTGATATTACCTTTAAACACATAACTTCCGGCTACTAAAGTATCACATCCTGCTTCTATTGCTAGTTTAGCAGTACTTTCATTAATTCCGCCATCAATTTCTAATCTTATATCTAATTTATATTCATCTATATAGTTTCTTAAATATTTAACTTTATTTAACATATCACTATTAAATGATTGACCTCCAAAACCTGGTTCTACTGACATTATCAGTACTAAATCGATATCTTTCATATATGGCAGTAATACTTCAACATTAGTATTGGGTTTAATTGAAATTCCTGCTTTAACTCCATTAGCATGTAAATATTCAATTAGAGTTATTCCTTCTTCATAATCTTTTAACGCTTCATAATGAAATGTTAAAATATCACACTTAGCTTCACAAAAGTACTTAGCAACTTCTACTGGATTATCAACCATAATATGTACATCCATTATCATATCTACAGCTTTATTAAAGCCTTTCATTATATCTGGTCCAAAGGTTAAATTAGGTACAAAGTGTCCATCCATAACATCAAAGTGCATCCATTTAGCTTCACTTTCATTTAATTCTTTTAATTGTTGTTCTACCTTAGAATAATCTAATGATAAAATTGATGGTGCTATAATTAATTCCTTCATAATAACCTCCTAGTATATAATATATAATTTATAATCTATAATCTATAATCTATAATCTTCTTTAATATTTGACTCTTTTATTCTGTATAATATTAACTATTTCTAAATAATGTTGATAGTATTCAGAATCTATTTTTCTATCTTCTACTGCTTGTTTTATTGCACACCCTGGTTCATGAATATGATTACAATCCTGGAATCTACAATCTCCATCTAACTTAGCAAAGGGTAACAACGCTTCTTTAAATTTTGGATTACTCATATGATAAAAGTCTAAACTAGAGAATCCTGGTGTATCAGCTACCCATCCATCTCCTACTTTATGTAGTTCGCAATGTCTAGTCGTATGTTTACCTCTACCTAAAGCTTTACTTATTTCTTGAGTTTTTAATTCAAAACTAGGATCTATTCTATTTAATAGTGAACTTTTACCAGCTCCACTCTGTCCAGTTAAAACACTTATCTTATTACTTAATAGATTCTTAATTATTTCTACATCATAATCTTTACCTGTAACATATACTTCATACCCCATATTTTTATAACTATCTAATTTATCAATAATAACTTGATAAGCTAGTTCATCTTTTATTAAATCCATTTTAGTTATACATAATACCGGTTTAATATTAGCATAAGATATCAAAAATATTAGACGATCAATTAGTACACTTGAAAAATCAGGATCTAATGTTGACATAACGATAATTGCTTGGTCAACATTAGCTATTGATGGTCTAATTAACGAATTATTCCTCGGCAATACTTTTTGTATACAATATTTATCTTCTAATTTTTCATAATTAACTTTATCCCCTACAACAGGACTGAAACCATTTCGTACCTTACCCATTGCTAAGCAGTCATATATTTCTTCATTTTCTCCTAATACTTGATACTGGTTAGAAATAGTTCTTATTATTGTTCCAACTCTCATTTAGCTTTCTTATAGTAATAAAGAGTTATTACATTATCCTCACCTTGTTTATATAACGTATTAATTTCTGGTGTCATTTTAATTACTACTTCTTTTTCTAATACTTCGATTTCTTCTTCAGTAAAATCTTTTACTGGTAATATACTTAGTTCTACTTTTCCGCCTTTTGCTTCTAATGCTTTTTTAGCATCTTCTATTTTCATACCTATTACATTTGCAGGTAATACAAATTCAGGGTCAGCAGCTACAACAAACTTAATTTGCATAAATTTAGTTGGATCTACTTTAGTTCCAGGTACTAATAAACTTTGTTCTAAAATTTCTCCGGCTTTTTTGCCTTTTTCTACTTTAGATTCTATTCTAATGTCTATGTTTACTCCAGCATTAGAAAAAGTTGATTTTACATCATCTACTTGCCAACCTACGTAATTTTGTACTTCATATGATTTTGCAGTACTAATAGTAATTACTACAGAACTTCCTTCTTCTACTTGTGAAGATGATGCTGGTAATGAACTAATGATCATTCCCTCTTCATATTTATCAGACAGATCATATTTGTATTTAGTATCTAATGATAAGTTACTATCTTTTAATAGTTTAGCAGCTTCCTCAGCTGTTTTTCCTTCTAATGCAGGTACATTAACATATTTAACTGGAGAGAAATCTTTAATTACTCCTGAAAAATATACTAATACTACAATTCCTACTAGACTTAATGTAATAATTAATCCTGTTAGCACTTTTTGAAGTGTTCCCATTTTAGTTTTTTCTTCTTTAATTGGAGTGCTATTATTAGCATCTCCAATTCTTTGTAATACCCTTGTTTCATCGCCTTCAGCATCATCAAATACTACTTTAGGTGCATTTAAGAATTCTGGTAATAAACAGTTATCTAAATCATATAGCATTTCTTTTGCTGATTTGTATCTAAATACTCTATTTTTAGCAGTAGATTTTATAATAATATTCTCAATAGATTGAGGTAGTGTTGGATTAAATTCTTTTACACTAGGTATATCTTCTCTTAGGTGTTTCATCGCTATTTGTACTGGATTATCTCCTCTAAATGGAACATCTCCTGTTAATAGTTCATAGAAAACAATTCCTAATGCGTAGATATCTATTTGATTAGTCGCTTGTTCTCCTCTCGTTGTTTCTGGTGCCAAATAATGTGCAGATCCTAACACTGAATCACTTTGAGTAAGTTGTACAGCATCATGTGCTAGCGCTATTCCGAAGTCAGTAATCTTAACAGTACCATCATCTTTAATTAATACATTTTGTGGTTTAATATCACGGTGAATAATATTGTTATCATGTGCATGTGCTACAGCAGATACAAGTTGTTTCATTATATTAACTGCTTCTTCTTTATGGATTGCTCCTCTTTGCTGTATTAATTGTTTTAAGGTTCTTCCTCTAACATATTCCATAACAATATAGTTTCTACCATCAGCTTCTCCTACATCATATACTTCTACAACATTAGGATGTGCTAATTTACTAGCAGCATTAGCTTCTCTTTGAAATCTTAATAAAGTTACTGGGTCCTTAGATAACTCTCCTCTAAGCACTTTAACAGCTACTTCTCTGTTTAAAATAGTATCTATTGCTAAAAATACATCAGCCATTCCGCCTTCTCCAAGAGAAGTTACTACCATATATCTATTTGCTATCATATTTTCCATTTTATCACCTATTTTTCTATAACAATAACACTTACGTTATCGAATCCACCAACTAATTTACTTAAATCGATTAGACTACTAACTTTATTTTCTACAGAAGATTCATTTGTTAATATTCTAGTAATTTTATCTTGAGATACATAACTATGTAAACCATCACTACATATTAATAAATATCTATATTCATCTTTTATTTTATTAATATCTATTCTTACCTTGTCCCATATACCTAATGCATTTGTTAATAAATTCTTTTGAGGATGATTTTGTGCATCTTCTACACTTAATTCTCCAGATTTAATTAAATCATTAACTAAATTGTGATCAGTTGTCATACATATTAGTTCATTATAATAAGCATATAGTCTTGAATCTCCTACATTAAATACATAGGTTCCAACTTCTCCTATTAATGCTCCTACTAGTGTGGTTCCCATTCCTCTTTGAGAATTACTACTTGTAGATTGAGTGAAGATTAAATCATTAGCGTGTATAATGCTCATTTTAATCCATTCTCTTATTTGTGCATCGGTTTCTAATTGATTTGCAATTTTAAAGCATTGTGCTAGATAATCAGTAGCAATTTTACTTGCCACATCACCAGCTTTACCTCCACCAATTCCATCACATATTAATGCTAAAACAGTACCTTGCTCATTCTTTGTTAATAAAAAACTGTCTTGATTGGATTTACGCATTAATCCAACATCACTTGCTCCATAGAATTTCATCCTATCACCTCTGTTTATTTAAGATTTGTTTGGCTCTTAATTGACCACATGCTGCATCTATATCTCCACCATGTTCTTTTCTAATTGTGCATCTGATTCCTAGTTTCATTAATGCATCATAGAAGATCATCGCTTGTTGATGATTTATCCCTTTATAACCGTGTTCATCAACACTATTATAAGGTATTAAATTTACATATGCATTATAACCTCTTAATAAATTAGCTAACTGCTTTACATGACTCATACTGTCGTTAACATCTTTTAATAATATATATTCGAATGTTAATCTTCTATTATTCTTCGTTAAATAATAATCGATTGATTCCATTAATTTTTCAATTGGATAAGCTTTATTGATTGGCATTAGTTGATTTCTTAGTTCATTATTAGGTGCATGTAATGATATAGCTAAATTATACTGTACTTGGCAATCACTAAATTCTAATATTTTAGGTACTACACCACATGTTGATACTGTTATATGTCTAGCTCCTATTCCTAATCCACAATCATGATTAATTGTAGCTAGAAAGTTCATTACATTATCATAATTATCAAATGGTTCTCCTGTTCCCATTACTACTACATGAGATAAACGATCATTATCTTTATCTAGTTCTTGTTGGATATAAATAATTTGAGCTACCATTTCTCCACTTGTTAAATCTCTTTTTTTCTTTAATAAACCACTTGCGCAGAATTTACATCCCATATTACAACCTACTTGAGAACTAACACAAACACTTTTTCCATAGTCATAGATCATAAGTACACTTTCCACTAAACTTCCATCTTGCATTTCAAATAAATACTTAATAGTTCCATCAGAAGATACTTGTTTAATCTTTAATTTAATAGGCGATATTATAAATGATTCACTTAAATTAGATCTTGTTTCTTTATTTAGATTAGTCATTTCTTCTATTTCATGAACTCTATTACGATAAAGCCATTGAAAGATTTGATGTCCTCTAAATTTCTTCCATCCTGATTGAAGTGCATATTCTTGTATTTGTTCATAGTTTAAGTCATATAAACTCTTCATTTTATCATTTTCCTATCTGAATTCTTTTAATTCTTTGTATGTATCTATGTTTAATTATATCATAAATTAATATAAATTTATTATTCTTTTATTAGTTTCGCCATATAAAAACCATCACTATGATATTCATATGGGAATATAGTATGTTCTTCTATTAATTTAAAGTCTTCATTAGCATTTAAAAATTTAGCTATTTGTTTTTCATTTTCTTTTTTATTTAATGTACAAGTCGAATAAACTAGTATTCCTTGCTTCTTTAATGTTTTACTTGCGGTTTGTAGTATATCAGCTTGTAGTTTACTTATACTATCCATATCTTCACTCTTCATATGATATTTAATATCAGCTTTCCTCCTCAATACTCCATAGCCGCTACACGGCGCATCGACAAGAACTTTATCAAAGAAATCATCGTATTTCTTATCAATCTCAGTAGCATCTCCTACTATTGCTTTAACACATTTAATATTTTGTCTTTCCATTCCTTCTTTGATTAATTCCACACGATGTTCGTGAATATCCATAGCTATTATTTCTCCTTGGTTATTCATGATAGTTGCCATATGTGCCGCTTTAGATCCTGGCGCACTACATGCATCTAAAATTTTATCATTAGGTTTAGGAGCCATAAAATTGGCTACCATTTGACTAGATTCATCTTGAATTGATACATCACCAATTTTATATGCTTCACTATCAGCTATATTACCACTTTCATAGTATACTGCTGTATTGCTTTTATCTTGATTACTTTTAGCTAATGTAAACATTGGATACTTATTTATAAATTCTTCTAGTGTTATTTGAAGTGTATTAACACGTCCACACTGTGTACTTTTTTCATTATTCTCTTTAACTATAGCAATCATAGTATCTTTTCCATATTGTTTAAGCCACATATTTAATAACCATGTAGGATGAGAAGTAACTATAGCAATCTTTTCTATACCTGTCTCTGTAATAGTACGTCTACCATTTCTTTGTAGATTTCTTAGTAAAGCATTAACTAGTTTAGCATATCTTCCATTATCTACACGCTTTGCTATTTCTACTGCATCATTAAGAATAGCATAGGCTGGTAACTTATCCATAAAGAACATTTGATAAGCTGACATATCTAGTAATATACAAATAGGTTCAGTCGGTAAATTTTTAACATCTCCTTGCCACATATACCTTGTTAGTCGATAGTTTTGTAATGTACCATAAACTATATTAGTTATTAATGCTTTATCTTGACTCGTAAAATTATCTAGTTCATGTCTTAATAATAACGTGCTATAAGATTTACCAATACATATCTTATTTAATAGTTCCCAAGCTTTTTTTCTTGTATTCATATTTGCTCCTTAGCTATCCACTACTACTGGATTTATATCTATATTTACTTTTACTTTATTACTTATTTTAGCATAGTGTTCATACAACTTATATAATGATTGTTGTAATAATTCTATGTCTTTACATTTTATCATAATTCTTATTCTTTTTTCATCTTTAATTTTACCAAGTTTAACTGGACCTAATACTTTAAATTCTTTATATTTATCTAAATCTTCTTTAAAGGAACTAGCTACTTCATTTAATTTTATATCTTCTAAACTATAAAGTAATATAGTAGCTAAATATGTATAGGGTGGATAATTACAAATATGACGATATTCCATTTCTTTTTTAAAGAAATGGACATAGTCATGTTTAGTAGCTAACTGAATTGCAAAATGGTCTTCTTCATATACTTGCATTATCACTTTAGATTCATGGTTATTTCTTCCGCATCTTCCTGAAGCTTGTACAAGCATATCAAACATTACTTCTACACTTCGATAATCAGATCTATTTATTAATGCATCAGCATTTAGGATTCCTACTAAAGTAATTCTCGGTATATCTAAACCTTTAGCAATCATTTGAGTTCCTAATAATATATCTGCTTCATAGTTTTCAAATGATTGTAATATGTTAGCATGAGCGCCCTTACTATTGGTCGTGTCAGCATCCATGCGTGCTATACGTGCATGAGGAAACATTTGTTTTAATAATTCTTCGCACCTTTGGGTACCTGTGCCTAAGTAGCGAAAATTATTATGCTGACACGAAGGACAACTAGTATACATAGGTGTGCTATAACCACAACTATGACATACTAATTGATTATTAACTTTATGATAATTTAAAGTTATATCACAATGGGGGCATTTAGCCACATGACCACAATTAGAACATCTTAATACAGGTGTATATCCACGTCTATTTAATAAAATTAGTATTTGTTTCTTATCATCTAATTCATTTCTAATAGCTTCTTTTAAGCTATTAGAAATGATGTGGTTTTCATAATTCTTGGTTGCTTCTATCATATTTACTAGTTTAACACTTGGATAATTATTATGTATACGTTTAGGCATGCTAATTAAATTATAAACGCCTTTAAGTGCCCTAGCATAAGACTCTAAACAAGGTGTAGCACTTGCTAATAAAAGTTTAGCATTAGCATAAATACAACGTTGTATTGCTACATCTCTAGTATGATAAGAAGGAGTATTCCCTTGCTTATAAGAGTTATCATGTTCTTCATCTATTACTATTAGTCCTAAATTAGTAAAGGGCATAAAAACAGCAGATCTTGTTCCTACTACAATATTAACTTCTTTATTATATACTAATTTAAACTGTTCATATTTTTCTTGGTTATTTAAGCCTGAATGATATATAGCTACTTCATTACCAAATCTATTTGCAACTAAACGCATCATAGCACTAGTTAATGATATTTCAGGAACTAATATTAGTACTTGTTTGCCTTCATCAATTGATTGCTGTGCTAATTGTAAATAAACTTCACTTTTACCGCTTCCGGTAACACCAAATAGTAAACTAACTAGTTGTTCTGATTGCTTAAAGCAATTAATTGCTTTAAGCTGATCATCATTTAGTACTACTTCACAACTAGTTACTTCAGTTTTATTAATGATAGCCTTAGCATCACATTCAATACATTTTATACAACCATGTTCTAATAACTTTTTCATTACTCCAGCATGTTTTTCTCTAAATAATGATAATAACATAACGCCTTCATTATCTTTTAATTCATCTATAGCTATTTTTTGTCTTTGCGTTAAGTTATTATCATTAATATAACTTATCCACTTAGTTTGTTTAATTTTCAATTTAGTAGTTTTTGCCTTTAATTTAGCAGGTAACATTGTTTGTAGACAACTAATTATCGGTGCACAGCAACTTTTACTCATCCATTTAGCTAAAGAAAATAATTCATCATTAATATATGGTTCATTATCTATTACTTGAATTATTTTCTTTAGTTTATACGGGAGAGTTGTTAATTGTTCAGAGGTGATTATTGATGTATCAGCTATAAATCCTACTAATTGTTTTTGAAACGCAAAAGGAACAAGAACACGCATTCCTGCTCTTGCTGTTTCATCATCACATAAATAAGCAAATGTTTTATTTAAAGCCATACTTGAATGTTCAATATACACATTAGCTATTAGCATTTGTTCCTCCTACCTATAAATAAAAAAAGCAGATGATTAGTGGACTAGAAGAAATGAATCTCGCCATCATCTGGTTTTTTATAATCAATACCCATAATATAGGCATTCTCACCATTAGTACTCATTTCTCTAATTACATGAAAACCATGATGCTTATAAAATTTAACTGCTTGTGCATTCTTTACATAAACATTTAATGTTAAAGAATGATACTTCTCTACACAGTATTCTAAAAGTTTACTTCCTACACCTGTATTTTGATACTTTTCAGCAACAAATAAAGCACCAATATAATTAGAATTAACAACACTAACAAATCCAGCTATTTCAGTATCTACAATGCATTTGAAATTATCTGATTTAGGTAAGTTATCATTCTTAACTGCATCATAATTAAATAACCAATATTTTTTATCTATAAAGTTATGAGCTTTAATATTGCCTCTTAGCCAAATATTCATTATTTCTTCATAATCATTTTTACTAACACTATTAATCTTCATTTTCCATATGCCTCTTTATTATTAGTGAAATCATATCTGCTGCTAACTTTGGATCATCATTGCAAACAACATATTTATATTCACTTTGTAATTTCATTTCTTTTTCCGCTTTACCTAAACGTTGCTGTACTACTTCTTCTGGTTCACTTCTTCTACCTCTAATACGTTTTTCTAGTTCTTCCATAGTAGGAGGAACAATAAATATAGTTACAGCATCAGGACACTTCTCTTTTACCTGTGTTGCTCCTTGTACTTCAATTTCTAATAGTACATTTTTCCCCTCGTTACGTAACTTTTCAATTTGTGATAGAGGTGTACCATAATAATTCCCAACAAATTCTGCCCATTCTAAAAGTTCGCCCTTAGCAATAGCATCTTTAAAATTCTCTTTAGTAGTAAAGATATAATCTCTACCATCCACCTCATTAATACGAGGAAGTCTTGTGGTCATTGAAATAGAATAAGTCAAATTAAGCGTTTTATCTTGTATAAAAATATCACGTATTGTACCTTTTCCAACTCCGCTTGGTCCACTAATAATAATCAACAAGCCTTTTTTCATGGTAACACCCCTTTATCCTCTATAATTTTACTAGTGAAATGAGATAATGTCAAAGTTATTTTTCATTTTCGTAGTTTTTTTATGATATAATACTTCAAGACGAGGTGATGTTTACTTATGGCATTAGATGGAATCATAATTAATTCATTAGCAAATAGCATAAATGAACTAATTCCTGCAAAAATTAATAAGCTTCAACAAATTTCAGATACTGAAATTCTTTTTTCTTTATATGCTAAAAATACGAGTTATAAGCTTATTGTTTCAGTCCATAGTGTTTATAATCGTCTTAATATTACTAAAGAAGATTATTCTACACCTTATACACCTTCTAACTTTCTTATGGTTTTAAGAAAACATATAGAAGGCGGTAATATTCTATCTTTTAAACAACTAGAATTAGATCGTATTTTAGAATTAACTATTAGTACTAGAAATGATTTAGGTGATATTCATATTAAAACTTTATATATTGAGCTTATGGGCAAATATGCTAATATCATATTAGTTGATTCTGATAATAAAATAATAGATGCTTTAAAAAGAATCCCACCTTATGAAAATAATCAACGTACAGTTCATCCAGGAGCACTCTTTAAAAGAGTAGCACCTCATCCCAACACAATAAATCCTTTAACCTATATCGCTAGTAATACTAGCAATATAGGTTTAAATGAATTTGATGGTTTCTCTCCCCTACTTATAAAAGAAATAGAATATAGACTTAATAATTCAGAAGACCTTAATACTATATTAAATTTAATAAAAGATTCTAAAAAGTTATATATTAGTAAGGTAAACAATAAGGTTCTATTTCATGTTATACCTTTATTACATATAAGTTCAATTTATGAGGAGTATGAAATACATAAGGGTATCGATACTATATTCTTTGATTTACAACAAAGTGATCGAATAAAACAACAATCAGGAGATCTATTTAAATTTGTTAAAAGAGAATTAAAAAGAAATAGATCTAAATTACTTAAACTAGAAGATACTATAAATAAAGCAACTAAAGGAGATATATATCAATACTATGGAGATATATTATTTGCTTTTGCAAATAATATAAAAGAAAAGATGAGTTCCATTTCCCTTCTAGACTTTGATAATAAACAAACTACTATCCCTTTAGATATTAGATATGATTGTAAAGATAATGCTAAAAGATATTATAAGAAATATCATAAATCTAAAACAGCAATGATAGTAGTAGAAGAACAAATAGCTATAACTAAACAATCTATTAGTTACTTTGAATTAATAGAAGCTCAACTTAATATAGCTAATGTAGAAGATGCTTTAGAAATTAGAAAAGAATTAGTAACTAATGGATATTTACATGCTAATAGTAAACATGTAAGTCGTAAAAAGAATAATAATATACCACATTTTTTAACTATAAATTATAAAGATAATATAATTTATGTAGGAAAGAATAATATACAAAATGATTATGTAACATTCAAACAAGGAAGAAAAGAAGATATGTGGTTTCATACAGAAGGTTATCATGGTGCTCATGTAGTAGTTGTAGGACCACTAGATGAAGAAATAATAAGACTAGCTAGTATGTTTGCTGCATATTATTCTCAAGCAAGTGAATCATCAAGTATAGCAGTAAATTATACTCAAATTAAAAATATAAAGAAGCCACCTAAAGCAAATATAGGATTAGTAATAATGAGTACTTATAAAACAATATATATTGATATAGATGAACAACTAATACATAAGTTTATCTAAAGGAGTAGCTATGAATAAAACAAATATTAATTATGGACATTTAACAATTTATTTCTCTTATGTTAATCATTATAGCAGTACAGAAGCAATGTTAAATGATATAGCTAAAAAATATATAACAGATAAATCAATCTTAATAGGCTATTTAAACCCTAGTTTAAATAGTACTATTACAAATATAGTTAAAACTATACCTAAACTAATACCAAGTAATATATACTATAAAAATGAAACTCTAAAAGAATTTAATCTAGATGAAGCTTTAAAGCTTCATCCATCTATTATAGTAATAGATGAAATAGCACATACTAATGTACCAACAGTTAGACATCCTAAAAGATATAGTGATATAAAAGAACTATTAAAAAATGGAATAGATGTATATACTACTCTAAATGTACAACAATTAGAAAGTTTAAATGATGTTGTAGCTTCTTTAGTAAAAGAAAAGATTATAGACACTATACCAGATAAAGTATTTGATCGTTGTGATAAAGTTAAATATATAGATATAGATCCACAAATTATATTAAATAACTATCCTAATGAATATACATATGAAAGTTTAAGTCAGTTAAGAGAAATAGCATTAAGAAGATGTGCAGATATACTAAATATAGAACACCATGATATAAATAAAAATGAACTAGTATTAAAAGAACATATCTTAATATGTTTAAGTAGTAGTCCTTCTAATGCTAAAGTAATAAGAACTGCAGCTAGATTAGTTAAAGTATTTCATGCTGATTTTACAGCACTATATGTAGAAACACCTAATCATAAAGATATTGATGAAACTGAACAATTAATGTATAAGAGAAATTGTAAGTTAGCACAAAATCTAGGAGCAAGAGTAGTAACAGTTTATGGAGATGATGTAGCTTATCAAATAAGTAGTTATGTTAAAATTAGTGGGATTACTAAAATCATTATAGGAAGAACTAATGCTAATAATGGTCATATATTTAAGAAATCTAATTTAGTAGATACACTATCTAAATTAGTACCTAATTTAGATGTTTATATAATACCTGAAAATTTACCACCATATAAAATGAAATCAAGTACCTATACTAATAATATACAAAGATATAATATGATAACTACTGCTATTATTATTAGTATAGCTACTATTATAAGTTTAATATTATTTCAAATATTTAAATTAGAAAGTTTAAATTTAATGTTAATATATGTTATAAGTATATTAATACTATCTACAAGAATAACTAATAAGAAATATATACTATTTGCTTCTATAATAAATTTAATTATATTTGATTTATTATTTATAGAACCATTATATTCATTCTTAATATATGATTCTAAATATATTATATCTTTAATAATTATGTTTATTACTAGTTTAGTAACTAGTAATTTAACAAGTAAATCAAGTGAACAAATAAAGATAAGTACAATGAAATCAAGTAGAACAGAAATACTATTAGAAACATCACAGAAGTTACAAAAAGCAAAAAATAAAGAAGAAATATATTTAGAAACTAATCTACAACTAAATAGACTACTAGATAAAGTGATTATCTTCTATCCAGTAGAAGATAATCACTTAAAAGACCCATTAATAACAGGAAATAATGATTATGATATAAGTAAGTTATTTGAAAAAGATTTAGAAATAGTAGATTGGGTATATAGGAATAATCAAAGCGCAGGAATATCAACTAATACATTTAGTAATGCACATGCATTATACTTATCTATAAGAAGTGCTAATAAATGTTTTGGTGTAGTAGGAATAGCTATGAATGAATATGAAGAATTACCTATATTTGAACGTAGTTTATTATCTGCTATGTTAAATGAAATAGCTTTAGCTTTAGATAAGTTTTATTTAAATGAAGCTAGAGAACTAATGAAGATGGAAGCTGAAAAAGAAAGATTAAGAGCTAATCTATTAAGATCTATATCTCATGATTTAAGGACCCCTCTAACGAGTATATCAGGTAATGCTAATATTCTATTAGATACCTCTGAAAAACTTGATAGAAGCACTAAGAAAGCTTTATATAAAGATATATATGAAGATTCATTATGGTTAATAAACTTAGTAGAGAATCTATTAGCAGTAACTAGAATAGAGAATGGTAGTATAGCTATAAGATTAGTACCAGAACTTATAGAAGAAGTAGTAGTAGAAGCACTTAATCATTGTCGTAAACATCAAGGAGAACATAATATAGTAATTGATAATCAAGCAGAATTTATTATGGCTAAACTAGATACACGTTTAATTATTCAAGTAATAGTAAATCTAGTAGATAATGCTGTTAAATATACTAATGGTAATTCTACTATAATTATTAAAGAATATGTTCTTAATGATTATATTCATGTTGAAGTAATAGATGAAGGAGTAGGTATTAAAGATTCTGAAAAAGAAAACATCTTTAAGATGTTCTATACTGTTAATAATAGTATTGGTGATGCTCGTCGTGGTTTAGGTTTAGGTTTATCATTATGTAAGTCCATTATTGATGCACATGGTGGTATAATATATATTAAGGATAATAAACCTACTGGTTCTATTATTGGTTTTACTTTAAAGAAAGAAGAGGTAAATATTAATGAAAGAAATGATACTTGTAGTTGAGGATGATAAAGCTATTAATCATTTAATTACTACTACTTTAGATACTCATAGTTATTTATTTAAAAGTGTTACTAATGGAGCTGATGCTATTAAAGAAGCTTTAAGTCTTAATCCTGATGTAATTATATTAGATTTAGGTTTACCTGATATGGATGGTATCGATATTATTAAAAAGATTCGTACTTGGAGTAATACTCCTATTATTGTTGTTAGTGCTCGTAGTGAGGATAATGATAAAATAACTGCTTTAGATTGTGGAGCTGATGATTATATTACTAAGCCTTTTAGTGTTAATGAACTTCTTGCTAGAATTCGTGTTGCTATTCGTAAGATGAGTTATGATTCTTCACGTTTAGCTAATGAAACAATCTTTATTAATGGTGGTTTAAAGATTGATTATGCTTCTAACTGTGTATATATTGATGATAAAGAAATTCACCTAACTCCTATCGAGTATAAACTTCTTTGTCTATTAGCTAAAAATGTAGGTAAAGTATTAACTCATAATTATATTTTAAAAGAAGTATGGGATACTACTTTAGAAAGTGATACTCAATCTTTACGTGTATTTATGGCTGCTTTACGTAAAAAAATTGAGAAAGATCCTAGTAATTCTAAATATATTCAAACGCATATTAGTATTGGATATAGATTAATAAGAATACAAGAAGAGGATGTCTAGTCCCCACCCACCGCCCTTTAGTACACTATATAAATATAAAATAAAGCTCATAGCACTAAGTGCTATGAGCTTTATTTTATATAATCTTTTCTAAATTTTAATAACCATAATATTATTAATCTTTAGGTCTTATTTGTATTCTTTCAATAGCACTAGCTTGATTATTTAAATCATCAAACGTTACTACACAGCCACATAGTATGCCTGGTCCTTCTGCTATTTTATATTTAGTATGTTCATCAGTTGTAAATCTTTTAATAATTTCATCTACATCAGCGCCTATAACACTTGTATAAGGACCACACATGCCTAAATCACTAATAGCAGCTGTTCCATTAATAATACGTTCATCAGCTGTCTGGACATGCGTATGAGTTCCTACTACAGCACCAATCTTACCAGCAAAGTAATAGGCAAAGGCAATCTTCTCACTTGTTACTTCAGCATGTAAATCAACTAAATGAATATCAATATCGTCATACTCTTCTAGTACATCTTCCATACAAGCAAACGGACTATCTATAACATTATTCATAAAGACTTCTCCACACAAATTAGTTATAGCAACCCTCTTACCTTTAACATTAATAACACAAGTACTCTGTCCATATTCATTAGGCTCCATATTAGCAGGAACAACTAAACTCTCTGCTTCATCAATAAACTCTAATATTTCATTCCTTTTAGAATATGTATGATTCCCCATAGTTACAACATCTACACCCATCTCTATTAACTCTTTATAAATTTTTCTTGTAATACCTTTACCATGAGCAGAATTCTCACCATTAGCTACTACTAAATCAATCTCATAATCTTTTTTAAGTTGATCTATATATTCTCTAACAATTTCTCTTCCTACTGCACCAACGATATCACCAATAAACAATACTTTCATAATACACCTACCTATTTAGCTAATTCACAAGCTCTTGTTTCTCTTATAATAGTTACTTTTATTTGTCCAGGATAAGTTAATTCAGCTTCAATTTTTTCTTTTATATCTCTTGCTAACTTATGACAACTTAAGTCATCTACTTTTTCTGGTACAACTAAAACTCTTACTTCTCTTCCAGCTTGTATTGCATAGGATTGGTCTACTCCATCAAATGACTTAGTAATCTTTTCTAAATCATCTAATCTATTAATATAGTTTTGCATTGCTTCATATCTTGCTCCTGGTCTTGCTGCACTTAATGTATCTGCTGCTATAACCAAATTCGATATTAAATATTCTGGTTCTACTTCTCCATGGTGAGATTGTATAGCATTTAATACTACTTCTCTTTCTCCATGTTTCTTACAGAACTTATAACCTAGTTCTATATGGCTTCCTTCAACTTCAAAATCTAGTGCTTTTCCTATATCGTGTAATAGTCCAGCTCTTTTTGCTAAATTTTGGTTTAATCCTAATTCTGCTGCCATCATTCCTGTTAAATTAGCTACTTCCATACTATGTTGTAATGCATTTTGTCCATAGCTATAACGGTATTTAAGTCTACCGATTAATCTTACGATTTCACGATCAACTTTTCCTATTCCTAATTTAAAGCAAGTATCTTCTCCAACTTTCATAATATTAGCATTGATTTCAGTTTTAATTTTATTAACTACTTCTTCAATTCTACCTGGTTGGATTCTTCCATCTTTAATTAGATGTTCTAATGATAGTTTTGCTATCTCTCTTCTAATTGGATCAAAACATGATACAGTAATAGTTTCAGGTGTATCATCTATGATTAGATCTACTCCTGTAGCTTGTTCTATTGCTTTAATGTTTCTTCCTTCACGACCTATAATACGGCCTTTCATTTCTTCAGATGGTAACGCAACTACTGATACTGTTCTTTCTATTGCTTCATCTTGTGATAATCTTTGAATTGATACAGCCACTATATTACGTGCTTTTTCATCAGCTATACTTTTAGCTTCTTCTTCACATTCTTTAATATAAGCAATTGTTTCATTTTCCATTCTTTTTTCTACTATTGAGAATAGTTCATCATGTGCTTCACTTGTGCTCATGGCTGCTACTCTTTCTAGTTCATTTACTTGTACATCGATTTTTGCTTGTAAATCTTTAGACTTCATATCTAGTAATGACATTTCTTTATTTAATTGTGAGTTCTTAAGATCGTTTTGTTTTTCTTTTGTTGTTAATGTTTCATCACGAAAATTCAAGTTATCCTCGCGTCGTAGTAATTTATTTTCCATTTCAACAACTTCTTGTTTACGTTCTTTTATTTCTTTTTCTGCAACTAATTTTAGTTCATGAACTTGAGTTCGTCCATCTAAAATTGCATTTTTCACAATGTTGTCAGCTTTAGCGTCAGCTTCTTTTAGAACCTGCTCTGCTTTTTGCTGATCTTTATTTAAACCCACTTTTGAAATTACTACCATTGCAATAATTCCAATTGTAAGACCTGTCACACCAGATAAGAAGAGTGTCATCATTTCTGACATAAACTTCCTCCTTCTGTATAGGGTTTGTAATGTTTTAAGATATCCCTACTTAATATAATACATAAATTTCCGACCTTTTTCAACTGTTATTGAAACCATTTTCAATTATTCACCTTATTTTATGTTATTATATGCTTATTTCTCTAAAATATTAAAAAAAAGAGCTATTATCTCTTTTTTTAATATTAATTATATAGCTTTAATATATCATTAAGTTTTCCTTCAAGTTCTTCTAATAAGATTGGATTTGATTTCAAAAAGTTTTTTGCTGCTTCTTTTCCTTGTCCTATTTTATTTCCATGATATGAGAACCATGCTCCACTTTTATTAACTATTTCATTGTCAACGCATAGGTCGAGTATTTCACTTACGTGTGATATTCCTTCCCCATACATAATTTCTACTTGTGCAATTTTAAATGGTGGTGCTACTTTATTTTTAACTACTTTTATATTTACTTTGTTTCCGATTATATCAGTTCCGTTTTTTATTGCTTCACTTTTTCTTATGTCTAATCTTACTGATGAATAGAATTTTAACGCTCTTCCACCCGGTGTTGTTTCTGGGTTTCCAAACATTATTCCTACTTTTTCTCTTAATTGATTTATAAAGATGGTTGTACATTCACTTCGGTTCATGACTCCTGATAGTTTACGCATTGCTTTTGACATCATTCTTGCTTGTAGTCCGACTTGTGCATCACTCATTTCACCATCTAGTTCTGCTTGTGGAACTAGTGCTGCTACAGAATCTACTACTACAAGGTCTATTGCTCCACTTTTGATTAGCATTTCACAGATTTCAAGTCCTTGTTCTCCGCTATCTGGTTGTGATAATATTAATTCATCAATATTAACACCTAAATTTCTAGCATATGTAGGATCTATTGCATTTTCCGCATCAATAAAGGCTGCTCTACCTCCTCTTTTTTGAACTTGAGCAATTGCATGTAGTGCTAATGTAGTTTTTCCACTTGATTCAGGTCCAAATACTTCAATAATTCTTCCTTTAGGGTATCCACCAATGCCTAGTGCGATATCTACTTTAATCGATCCTGATGGTATTGCATCAATGTCTACCGCTCCTCGATCTCCTAGTTTCATTATGGATCCTTTTCCATATTGTTTTTCAATCTGTTTAATTGCATCTTCTAATAATTCATCTTTATTTTCCATTTATTCATCTCCTCTCTTCTTTATAGTCATTTATTTCAATTTCTCCACTATCATTATTATATTTTTTTTCATTTTTTCTACTACTTCTTCTCTTATTTCATTTCTTGTTCCTTTTAGCATAAATGAAAATGTATACATTTTACCTAAACAAAACAAGCCGCAGTATACTTCTCCGACTTGTTTATTTTCCATTACACTAGGTCCAGCATTTCCGCTAAAGGATACGCATATATCAGCATCTAATAATTCAGCTCCATTAAATGCCATTTCATAAGCGACTTCTTTACTTACTACACCGTACTCTAATATAACATCATGATTTACGTGTACAATTTCTTCTTTAATTCTTGTTTGATATGTTACTATACTTCCTACTAACACTGCACTAGCTCCACTTACTTCAGCAATTTTAGCACTAAATAACCCACCAGTTAAGCTTTCAACTGATGCAATATTTAATCCTTTGGCTTTTAGTAGTTTTACTAGTTTTTCCATATTTTTATTTACTTTCTAAGACTATGTCTTTTAATTGTATAAAATATACTATGCCTGACAATACAGATATAATAGTAGCAAACCATAATAAGAAATGACTCATTGGGAACTTAACTAATTCAAACGGTAAATTATTTAATAAGATTGTTACTATTGTTGCCATTTGTGCTACTGTCTTAATCTTCCCTAGCATTCCTGCTGCCACTACTTTTCCTTTTTGTGCTGCATTCATTCTTAATCCATCAACTATAGTATCACGCCATATCATCAACAATACTGGTGCTACTGGTATAATATTAGTTGCTGCAAACATAACAAACATCGTATTCACTAACAACTTATCTGCAATTGGATCTATAAATTTACCAAAAGAAGTAACCAAATGGTTCTTTCTAGCTATATAGCCATCTAAATAATCTGTAAAAGATGCTACACAGAACAACACTAACACAATAATATTAATCAATCCTATACTTACTACTCCTATTTGGTATTCAGGTATCGCAACCCCAATACTTCCAAATGGAAATATCATGATCAAAGCGATCACTGGTACTAACAATATTCTAAATATTGACAATTTATTTGGTAAATTCATATATTCTCCTAACCAACCTTTACAACTAACGTAATTTCATCTGCGTTTGCTAAAGTTTTTAACTTATCATCTACTGGTACTTCTTTACCATTAACTTTAAATGTTGTTTTAGCAAAGTAACCTAATCTAATTTTAATTTTCTTACCATCTTTAGCTGGCGTTTTAAAGCTAACTGTTTCATCAAAGTTATATATCTTAGATGCTGGTTCATTTAATGCTACATCATCTATAGTCAATCCAAACCATGAGTTAGATCCGAACTTAGTTTCAACACTTAGTTCTTCACCTTCCTTAATGTTCTCAATTATATAGGTGTGTTCATCCTTCTTAGTAATATTAACTTCTTTCTTAGCCTCAACTGGTTTTTCTTCAGCTACTGGAGGAGTGTCATCTTCTTTTTTAGGTGTTTCTTCTACCTTTGGTGGTACAGGTGTTTCTTCTCCACCCATATTAGGTAATATCATTACTACTACTGCATAAATAACAAATACTACAATTATAGCAATTACAGCAATTAATGAAACTAATGAAAAATCTATTTTAATCTTTCTTTTTACTTTTTCAGATTTAATATTAGGATTTCTAGTTGCTGTTTTTTTAATATTATTTTCTATTTCAATATTCTCTTGAATTGCCTTCATTGATATTGTCGATGTATAATCATCAATTGAATCATCTAGTTTAGCCTTCATTTCATTAAAGTCTACACCTACAACATCACAATATGATTTCAAAAAGAATCTTAAATATGATAGATCATTATTAAAGAAGTCCATATCTCCTTCTTCAATAGCCTTAATATATTTAGTAGTCAATCTTGTTTTAGCACTGACTTCATCGATGCTCATGCCAAGTTCTTCTCTTTTGCCTTTTAATATTATTCCTATTTCCTTCATATTAACACCTCATTCATACGGTATTATTATACCAATTCTAATGGTCCTTGTAAACTAATTATGTACATATATATGTTATATCTCAATTAATATTAACATTTTGCTTCTTTTTATCCCTTAATAATATAAAAAACAGATTAGCAATTAGCTAATCTGTAATAAACAACATGATATAAGCCATGTTTTGTTCTGCCTTACGACAGTGGTAACCATTTATCTACACCTAAGTGTTCCCTTTTAGCTTCATTTCGCCATTAGGAATTCCTCTACCAAATTTGAGTTTCTCGCTTGTGGGGTTTACCCGTTCCATTCTAGTAGTTTCCTATTAGACTCGTCTCTGTGGCACTTTTAAAGTTGCTTTGCATAGGCATAACCCTTAGCAATTAAACAGCCATCTATTTCTAGCCTAGACTTATTTTTTCATCTAGCACAAACACTACGATCATCTCAGATCGTGCGAGCATGGACTTTCCTCTACTTATCTAGTAAGCAGCGATTACCCACATGTTGTTTATTTGTTTTTAAATACTTCTGCTTCTAGTTTAGAAATTCTCTTTAATAAATCTACATTAGATATTTGAACACTTTCAGTATTAACACTGTTTTTACCTTCAAGTTCAATAACTTTTGCTTTTAAAGTAGCAACTTCTTTTTCGTAATTTTGTAAATGAGCACCAAGTTCTGCAACTAATGCCTCATACTGTTGATAGTCTTTAATTACATCATCTAAAAATTCATCAACTTCTACGCTAGAATAACCTTTAAAATCTATATGAAATTGTTTTTCAAGTACATCTTGTATACTTAATTTAAAACGTGCGTCCACATAATCACCTTCCACCCTATTAGTTTACCAAATTATCATTAAAATTGAAACAACAATTTATTAATTTTTATTAATCATCCCCATTACTCTTATTATCATTGATTATTAATGTCAATTATATTCATTTTTGCTTTAGTTTTATAATCACATAACATTTTCTACTATATTATTTACTCCGTTCAAATCTTTATTTTTTCTAAAATGTAAATAAGCTACAAATCCTACAATAATAATTAAGTAAGTAACAACTACTAATTTATTACTTGTGGGCTTTACTAATAATGTCACTAATGAATAACTTATTGCTACTGCTATCCCTATTGTCTTGTTCTTACATTTACTATAAACATACAGTCCTAAACTTAATGACAAAAAAGATGAATTTAGAATACTTCTTGATTGGAAAATCATACCTTTAAACGCAACACTATAACTAGTAAGATCTATTTCTTGCAAGTAAAGTAAACTTGTAGCAAAAATCATTGAACAAATCATAGAAGTTAATATATCTTTTTTTAGTAATCCACCTTGGATTTTATTTAGAATGTGAACACTTAACATATATACATCAAATGTTATAACTATAGTTCCCATTAATCCAACTAATTTTAACTCAACTTCTTGTGATGCCACAATTATACATAACACTATTAGAATAGCACCTATTACATATTCAATGATATTTTCACTAATTTTAAACATTTCCTTCTTAATCAATAAGAATGAAACAGGAATCATTGCAAAAAACGGATTTATAAATGACACTGCTGCCTTTAATACTATCATTATAATTGTAACAATTATATTATACATAATTTTATCCTCTATGATATCAACAATTTTAGCTTAATTTATATTATTAACTAAAATAATTAACTAATCCTTTCATAAGAAATTCCATTTGAATATCCATTATAAGTTCTTGAATACATAAAGTACCCCATTTCATTATAATAGTTTACTGTAACTGAATATTTATACTCAGTTTGATATTGTCTATATGATGCTTGTGGAGCAACGTACAAAAAGTTTCTCCAACCTGAGGAATGAAACACAGAGCTACTTCAACAGGAGATACATTTGCTAATCTATTAACAATCCCAACATATTTTCTATTTCCTGTTAGTTCAGAATAGCTAGAAGAACTAACTACTCCATGAGCCGTAGATGCCTCTCTTGAATGAATATTATTTGTATTCATATTTGATTTAGCACTTGCATTGCAAGTATTAGTGGATAATGCCAACGTCAAAAATAAACATAAAACTAAAACTATTTTTTTCATTTGAATCTCCTTTAATCAGTTATAACTTGAAAGGGCTTTCTTGCCCTAAAATAATGTTAAACCTTTTTATCACAAAAGTCATTTTTTTTAAAAAGCATAAATTAGATTGAATCAAATTATAATATAACATAAAATCACATATATACACATGAATTTAATACAAATAAATTAAAAAAATAATAATATAATTAAATT
The DNA here is from genome assembly GCA_036639955.1 of Erysipelotrichaceae bacterium. Taxonomy (GTDB): domain Bacteria; phylum Bacillota_I; class Bacilli_A; order Erysipelotrichales; family Erysipelotrichaceae; genus JAVWHP01. The sequence goes on along the minus strand of JAVWHP010000002.1, from coordinate 29,981 downwards.
TTTAATAATTATTTAGACCATATACCTTTATTAGCTTTAATCGCTTTATCTTCATAAACCTTTATCTCATCAGTATACTTATAATCATCATAAATATAAGCAACCTTAGCTAGTCCTTCTTCAACTAATTCTTTTTGTAAAAGATTATTATCTATAAAGATCCAGCCTAGTTTTCTTCCATACTTATCTACTGAATTAGAATTTTCATATTCTATTCTAATTTCTTTAGCTTCATTTAATCTTTTACAAGTATATTCGCTTGCTTCAGGTCCATATGGTTGTACTTCTGTGTTAGGTTTCTTTGTTTCTGGTGTATCTACTGCTAAAAATCTTACAGTCTCTTCTTTACCATTTATATTAAATTTAGCTGTATCTCCATCTACACATTTATTTAAGGTTACAACATTATTATTTAATGGCTTAGATTTTTCAATATCTTCTAATTTAGTTATAAATACAGCTATAACTAATATAATTATAACTGATAAAAGCTTAGATCTACTAAATCTAAGCTTTTTATATTTTTTATAGTTTTTATATATTCTTTTTTCCTTCATTTAATCCCCTCCTATTTAATCTATTATATCTTCTTTTCTTAATTCTTTTTTATAAAATCTATAGAACATAGCTACTGTTATACAAGCTGCTAATGTATCTGATATTGGTTCAGCAACTAGTACTGAGAATACTTTAGGTCCATCAATTACCATAGAACTTATTGGTTCTGACATCTTAATTGCTAAATTAGTTTTATTTATAAGGTTAGGTAATACATATATTAATGGTATTAACAATACTATTTTTCTTGTTATTGCCATTGCTAAAGATACTTTAGCTTGGCCTAATGCCATAAATGATTGTTGACATGCTATTTGTGCTCCAAAGAAGAATGTTCCTAATAGGAATATTCTTAATGAATAAGATGCATACATCACTGTTATAGGATCTTTAGTAAAGATACTAACAAATGTATTAGAGAATAACATAATTCCTCCACCTAATAATAGAGCTAATCCCATACATAGTTTTAACACTAATTTAAAAGTTTGTCTTACTCTTGTATAATTTTTAGCTCCATAATTAAAGCTTAATATTGGTTGAGCACCTTGACATAGTCCTTGTAATGGTAAAATTATGAATTGCCATAAACTCATTATTATAGCCATAGTTGCTACTGCCATAGTTCCTCCATATAATGATAGTTGATTATTAAATGATATTTGTAATAAACTTTCTGTCATTCCCATTACAAATGGAGATATACCTAATGCTATAATTGAAAAAACAATACGAATATCTGGTACTAAATATTTCTTTCTTATTTTTATAGTGCTTTCTTTACCAAACAAGAATTTAAGTACCCATAAGGCTGATACTCCTTGTGAAATTATAGTTGCTAAAGCTGCTCCCGATACTCCCATATTGAAACCAAATATAAATATAGGATCTAATACTATATTAATTATAGCTCCTATTAATACTGTATACATTGCTGTTTTAGCAAATCCTTGTGTATTTATATAAGCATTCATTCCTAATGTTATTTGAACAAATATAGTACCTAAAGCATATATACCTACATACGCACTTGCTGGAGGTAATGTATCTGCTGTTGCTCCAAACATCATTAATAAAGGATCTTTAAATATTAAAATAACTGTAGTAAGGATTATACCTAGTGAAATTAGGAGAACAAAACTAATTGTCATAATTTGTTCTGCTTTATCTTTGTTTTTCTCTCCTAATTTAATAGCACATAGTGGCGCACCACCAACTCCTACTAGTTGAGAAAATGCGGTTATAAGAGTAAGGATTGGTAGTGCTACTGATAGTCCAGCCATTGCTACTGTTCCATCACTCATTTGTCCAATATAAATACGGTCTACTATATTATATAGTACATTAACTAGTTGTGCTACAATTGATGGCAAAGCTAGTGATAGTAATAGTTTTGATATCTTCTCTGTTCCTAAACGATTATTAATTGTCATATGTATACCTCCATGCATTGTGGCATTATAGCAAATAATTGTGTGAATTGTAAGTAATTTGCTATCTTTTTTCTTTACTAGTAATATTTTCTATATAATCCTTATCATACTCTTTAGCTTCATATACTTCATTAGCTTTATTATAATTTAAATAATTTATAATTATTACTTTATTACTACTATAAGCAATAAATAATCCTAGCTTGCCTTGTTTTAATGCTTCTTTATAATCTATATCATCTAATGTATTATATTTAAGATAAGCTTTAATCTTTGATAAAAGCTTATCTTCTATATGTAGAAACGCATAAACACGCCCAAATTGATCACTACACATTTTATCGTAACATAATAAATCTCTTATTTTCATTTGTTCTAGTTTTAATTCCTTTAAACAAAAATCATATACTTGTTTTGCATATGTTTCTTGGCTTACTGATTTTTGTTTAAAGGTTTCATGGTAGCAACCAAATTTATATAATAAATCAAAGCATGTTAGTTTAGATTCTTTTAACATATATTTAAAACTAGTACGGTATTTACTACTATTAATTAAATGATCTACACAGTCTTCTACTATTTCTAATTTTACTAATTCATTATAACTTATAAACTTATTAGATAGTATTTGATATGGTGCATAATCTAGGTATTTATAATCATATAAATCTTTTTGTGATTCTAATGTTGATCCTCTTAATAATTTTAGAAAACCTAGTTGGATGACGCCGGCATCTAGCTTATAGGCTAGATTGAATCCTTCTTTGAAGGATTCATAGTTTTCATAAGGTAGGCCTGCTATTAAATCTATATGTAAATGAATATTATTACAGGCCTTAATAGCTAATAGATTACTTACTAATTTATCTACATTAGTTTTACGATTAATCGCTTCTAAAGTTTTAACATTAAAGCTTTGCAACCCAGCTTCAAATTGAAATAAACCTTGAGGCAAAGTTTTAAAGAATTCTAGCGATTCATGTTGAAATAGGTCTGCACCTATTTCTGCATGAAACGTAATATCAGAAGGTATCATACCTTGATTATGAAGATCTAATATATATTTCATAAGTTCTAAAGATCTCTTTTCATTACAATTAAAAGTACGATCAATAAACTTAACAGTTTTACATCCAGAATTAGCTAATCTTAATATATTATCTTTAGCTATATCTAAATCAAAGAAATGAACATTATCATGTCTTCCAGATAAACAGAAAGCACAAGAGAATGGACATCCTCTAGTTGTTTCTATATAAGCTATTCGACCATTTAAACATTCAAAATATTTATCACTATAAGGATTAACATAACTAGCACTACAAGTAAGTAACGGGGTAGTAACCACTTCCCCATTACTTACATATGCTATATTATTAATATTATTTAAATTATTAAATTCATTTAATAATAGAGATTTAAAAACCTCTTCACCCTCATTTCTAGCAATAAAATCAATATAATCATTATTCATTAATAAATTATTATAATTGTAGCTAGCTTCCATACCACCTAAAAAGATCTTACAATTCAATATCTTCTTTAAACTAGAAGCGATTTTTAATATATATTCTATATTCCATATATAAGTAGAAAAACCAATAACATCAGGAGCTTGTTCAACAATAGATTTTATTGTATCTGAATATAAGGTATTAATAGTGGATTCATAGATATCTACTATAATATTAGTACCCTCATTATCTAATTTAGGTTTGATATCTTTATAAGATGAATATAAATACCAAATGCCTAAACTACTATGAATAAATTTAGAATTAACACTAACTAATAATACCTTCATATAAAAACCTCTACTTTCAATTACTTAATATCTATTTTAACATATATAAACAATTAATAATAATAAAAACTATCTAGAACTGTATAGTATTTATCAATAGAATTTGATATAATTAGACCGGTGATAAAATGATAGGATACCCTAATCTTAAAAGAAGTAAAGTTAAAGAGATTAAAGTATTAAATAATGCTATTAAAGGAATGTCATTAGAAAAAGAAATCAATGATAGTAATGAGTATTATAAACAAATTAAAAAAGCGTTGATATATAAAAAACCAACGCCAATACAAGTTGTTAAAGTAGATTATCCAAATAGAAGTAGTGCTAAAATAAGTGAAGCTTATTATCAAATACCAAGTACTACTGATTATAATGGGATATATCGAAAAACCTATATTGATTTTGAAGCTAAAGAGACGATATCTAAAAGTAGTTTTCCATTTAAGAATATTCATTTACATCAAATAGAACATCTAAGAAACGTAAGTGAATTAGGTGGAATAGCATTTATTATGATAAAATTCGTTAGCTATAATGAAACATACCTAATAGATGCGTTAATAGCAGAAAAGCTATATAAGAACAATAAATCTATAAGTTATTTAAAAGTTAAAGAAATAGGAATATTAATTAAAGAAAGCTTAACACCTAGATTAAAATATTTAGATGTTGTTGATCAAATCTACTTCAAGGAGGATTTAAAATGAGTAAGAATAATAAAGCACCTAAAAGTAATAAGGATAAATTAAAAACTAGAGGAAGAATTAATTCGGTAGTAACTGTACTATTGTGTTTAACATTGCTAATGGGAACTGGTGGTTTCTTTCTATTAAGTTCAATATTAGCAACGGCTAAACCAGTTAATATTGGAGATTTTGCAAGTGATGGAAACTCAAGGATATTAGATGCTGAAGGAAAAGTTATAACAGAACTAGGAAAAGAAGATAGAGAAAATGTTAAATATGATCAAGTACCACAAGTAGTGGTAGATGCGTTTTTAGCAATTGAAGATTCAAGATACTATAAACATAATGGATTTGATATGCCAAGATTTATGAAATCTGCAATGAATAACCTAAGAACTAAAACATTAGGACAAGGTGGATCAACCTTGACAATGCAAATGGTAGACGTAACATACTTTCAAGATGATCAAAAATTAGATGATGCTGGAAATCCAATCCAACCATCAGGTATGGATAAAATTAAATATAAGATACAAGAAATATTTATGAGTATGGAAGCAGAAAGTAAAGGCTCTAAAAAAGAAATTATAGAAAAATATTTAAACAAGATTAACTTTGGAGGAACTTCTAGAGGAATACAAAAAGGAGCACAACTATATTTTGGTAAAGATGTTACACAATTAACATTATCTGAAGCAGCATTTTTAGCCGGAGTAGTAAATGCACCAAACTATTATAATCCATATACAAGTACAGCACTAAACTATAATGGAGAAGTAATAGACCATTATAAAGAAGCAGTTAAACGAAGAAATACAACATTAGAATTAATGCTATATCACGGATACATAAGTGAAGATGAATATAAATTAGCAGTAAGTGATGAACTAGCATTTCAATTAAATGGAGCGTCAGGATTAGCAGCAACACCAATGCAAAGTTATATTGATGTTGTAGTTAAAGAAACTAAAGATTTAACCGGAAAAGATCCATATACTACACCAATGGATATATATACGCCAATGGATAGAGGAGCACAAGAATTAAGTGATAACCTATTAAATGGAGTAGGAATTGATTACCCTAATGATGATTTCCAAACTGGTTTTACAGCAATTAATAACCAGACAGGAGAAATACTATCAATGGGTGGTGGACGTGGATACGGTGGTGACTCTAGACACAATAGAGCTAATGACTGGGCACATCAACCAGGTTCATCTATAAAACCACTATTAGATTACTCATTAGCATTTGAGTATTTAGGCTGGGCTACATCACATGTAGTTGAAGATAAACCTTACACATATAAAGGAACTAACTTTGTAGTAGGTAATGCTAACGGTGCGTATGTAGGAGATGTAAGTCTACAATATGCAGTAGCACATTCATTAAATACTACAGCTATATCAACATTAGAACAAGTAGTAGATAAAATAGGAACAGAAGAAACAGTAAAAATTATGCATTTAATGGGCTTTACCGAAGTTAAAGAAAAAGAATTTGATTTAGGTTATGGAATTGGTGGTTCTAATATGTTTGCTACACCTACACAGATGGCTGGAGCATATCAGATATTTGCTAATGGTGGAAAATATATTAAACCACATACAGTAAACAAAATAGAATTCCATGATGGATCAGAAACGATTGAACCTAATTATGATCCTATAGTAGTTATATCAGAACAATCAGCTTATTTAATGTCTATATTATTAGAAAATGCCGTTTCTACAGATTGGGGTAATTTACTTCATATATTATCTAGTAATGGAGCTTACCCAGTTTATGCTAAGTCAGGAACAAGTGATTGGGGTGAAGCTGGTAAACAATATGGAATACCAGAAGGATCTATGAAGGATAAATGGATTGTAGCTTATACAAACAACGTTACTGTAGCAACATGGGCTGGTTACGATGTACCTGGGCCAACTCATTATGTAACAACCAATGCAATGAACTTCAATGTTCCAGGACATATAGACGATGCATTGTTAGATTACTTTGCAAGTAAAAAGAAACCAGAAGCAATAGCTAAACCAGAAGGAATTGTTCCTATATCACATATTAATGGACTATTCCCATATGCAACAGCACCTGCTGGAACACCAAGTACTATGGTAGTAAATGGATTTATAAATTCTAAGTTCGCTCAATTAAAAACATTAGAGCCAGATCCTATAACTAATTTAACAAATTTCAGTGCTAAATATGATCCTACTACAGGATTATTAAGTGGAGAATTTGCTCCATATAGTGACTTAAATAAATTGATACAAGCTACTTCCGTAGTTGACTACGGAAATGGAATAACAGGTAAGAGAATATTTGATAAATCATTTGTATTTGGTCCTATCGTATATCGTTTAAATGTTAAGAGTAATGATGTAAGTCTAGGAACATATGATTTCAACAATAACAAATTTGCTCAATCTATTGCATTACCAGCTAGTGGTAATATTAAAGCTTGTGGATACTACACTTATAAGAACTTTGATTTAAAGAGTAATGAAAAATGTGTGGATGTTAAATCAGAACCATCAATTGCTGATGTTACTAAAAAGATGGCAGATGGTAGCTATAAACTAGCAAGCGATTATGCTAAATTATTTGAAAGTGGTAAATCAAGTGATGAAGTCAAAATTGATTTAGAAGCCTTTATAGCTAATAAGATGCCCGATGTTAAAATCGATATTAAGTTTGTAAGCGAAGAAGGTGCTGATGGTTCATTAGCAGCTAATACCCTACAAGTAGGTAGTATATTAAAACCTAATAATACAGTACCATATATTATTTCAATAATTAAAAAATAATATATAGCATGTAGATAGTTAATAAAATTAATATAATATAAAATAAAGGTTAGTAGCTATGCTACTAACCTTTATTAGTTGTCCCTTCCTTAGTTTTTTTACAAAAACTAAGGAAGGGACATTCTATACAGTGAGGACTTCTAGCTGTACAAAAGTAACGACCAAAGAAGATTAACTGATGATGCGAAGATATCCAACGATCTCGAGGAAGTTTAAGCCTAAGCTTCCTTTCTACTATTAAGACAGAGTCATTAGGCTTAGCTAAGCCTAACGCTTTAGAAACACGTTCTACATGTGTATCAACTGGAATACTTGGAATATTAAAATATTCGCTTCTTACAACATTAGCTGTCTTTCTACCTACGCCTCTTAAAGATATAAGGTCCTTCATTGAACTAGGAACTACACTACCATAGTCATTAACTAAACTAATAGAAAGTTCTTTTAAACTAATAGCTTTGTTATGATATAAACCAATAGAATGGATTAACTGTTCAATACTAGTTAGACTAGCAGTACTCATAGCTTCGCAACTACCATATGCTTCAAATAGTTTAGGCGTAACACTGTTAACAACAGCATCACTACATTGAGCAGATAAAACAACAGCTACTAATAACTGAAAAGGTGTTTCATAATTTAATTCACATTTAGCATTAGGAAACAGTTCATCTATTTTATCAAGAATTTCATTAGCATTCATTTTACCGCTCATTAATTCTTCCATTCTCAATATCATCGACCGTTATTTTTTTATTAGTCCAAGCAATTAAAATAGCATTAATATAATCAAAACTTAGTTTTTCATTAATTATTGCTTCTCTTAAAGCATAATAAACAAACTTATTATCATAACTATTAACCCACATACTAAGTGTTTCCCTCTCAGTTCTAATTAAAGGACGTCCAAACTCTTTTTCAAACTGTTCAAATAAATTACTGCCCACATCTTCACCACAGCATTCTTCTTCAAAGATACCATCTATATTAAAAACTACTTTAGAATCTGTAATAACAAGCTCTAAATAGCCTTTACCAACCAATCTATTAATTAACTCATCAATAGTATTTCTTTCCCTCTTAAGTTTAGTTGCTAATATAGTATAATCAATAAATATATTAAACTCATTAAAATAATCTATTAATAACACTAAAGTAATTTCATCACCATCAATAGATATCTTTTCTAAATTACCAAGTATCCAATTTCTTCTATTTATGTATGTATTTAAATACCATTGTTTATTTATCATACTTACCTCCTCCTTTATAATATAATTCTTTATAACTCTTTATATCTAAAACTAATAGATGCTCATTCTCTTCTATAATATAAGCAGCATTATCATAACCATAACCTATCTGAATACTACAAGCTTTACTAAATCCTTTATCTAATGCTATAAGTTTTGCTTTATTAACATCTACTTCAGTTTTATTTACAGTTAATAATTTAGTTTCATTATCATCAAAGAATATATAATCTTCTTTAGTTTCACCAATAAATACACTATATCTAAATACATGTCTATAAACATTACTTACTTTATATTTAGTTTCTATATTAGTTATCTTAGTATTTATATTACTATCATATTTAGCAGTTGGTCCAACTATAAACATAGCATTAAATATAGCTAAAACACTTAATAATAATAAGAGTAGTAGTAATGTTACTAATATTGATTTTAATTTATTCTTCATATATCTACTTCCTTTTCTTATACTATTATACATTAAATTAAGCGATAAAAAAATTGATTTGTTAAATATTTTTATATATGTTAAAATATAATACGTACTGGAGTGATTTTATGAAAAAGAAAATTAAGTTATTACTGCCTGTTATTATCATTTTATTTTTTATAGGTGTTATTACTATAACACTTTATGAACAGAATAAATCTAATAATAACACCTATAATCCTATTAATTCTGAGTTTGTTAATTATGCTACTCTTCCTTCATTTATTAGTGAAAAGAATAAAGATAAGAAGGATGTGTATTTAATGTTTGTTGATTCTACTAAGTCTGAGTCTGATTATTTTAGTAATTTAATATTATCTATATCTTATGAATATAATAATCACATTTTTGAAGATATTTATAAGGTTGATGTTGCTAAAGCTGATTCTTTAGCTTTAGAAGAACTTAAGATTAAGTACAATTTTACTTCTCTTCCTGCTTTAACTAAGGTACATTATGATGATATGATGTTTAGTGCAGATCAATCTAATGACATGAAAACTAAGGAAGCTATTGTTGTTGATAGTACTTATACATATGATAATAAACGGGATATTAATGAAAATGCTTTAAAGGATTATATGATTGATGTTAATCTTGTAACTAAACAATAACTAATGTTATTGTTTTTTTATACTAATTCTTTATTAATATAACGTTTATAGTACCAATGAACTATTAGTATTATTGCTATTATAATGATTGTATAAGGCCTCATTATAATAGCAGTTCCACCGATACCCATAATAGATATACTTATAAATTTAGATATGCATAATACTAACAGGAATTTGGAGCGAGGATAATTACTTAGAGCTATACTTATGTTTACTAAAGAACTCGGTACAATTAAAGTACTTAATAATATTATTAAATAAAAGGTGGAGATGGTTTCTAGTTTATTAAGGAATGTGTTGACACCTTTTATTTTAACTATTTTAGTTCTAAGACATGTGTTAGATAAGTAATTAAAGAATAGATATACTAGTATACTACCTAATAAACTACCTATATAACTATATATAATACCTATCATAATTCCATCTAACTGTATGTTTAAATTAACTATTAAAGCTAAAGGTAGGACTGGTAATAGACTTTCTATAAATGCTAAAGAAATAGGCACAAAAGGGCCTATTTCTTTTAAGTATGTAATGATAGTTATAATTATGTCCATTTTATCACCTATATATATTATATGCTAAATGATAAAAGGTATTACTAATTATTTATAAAATCATAAGTGAATTTAGCACTACGCTCACTTGCTCTCATTAAATATTCATTAAAATCTAAATGTGAGCTAGGGTTAAATACGATGTCTGATAAAGATCTTATTACTATGAAAGGTATATTAAATTTTGCACATACATGTGCAATACTTCCTGCTTCCATTTCTACACATTTAGCTTTGTTAAACTTTTTCTTAATTACTTCTAATTGTTTAATGTCGGCTATAAATTGGTCACCACTTGCAATTGTTCCGACATAAACATTACTATTGATAGTAGTAGCTGCTAATATATCAGTTGCGTGCTTTACAAGTTCAGAATCTGCTTTAAAACTAAGACCGATACCGGATTCACCATCAATTAAAGATGTATCATAATCATGTTGAACAACGTAATCAGATATAACAATATCTAATACATTTTCATTAGGTTCAAGTCCACCAGCCGTACCAATATTAATGATATACTCTACATCATAGTTACTAAGCAGTATAGTTGTATTCATACTAGCATTAACCTTGCCTACACCGCTTAACATAAGTACAACATCTACATTTCCAAGTGTACCGATATACATATCAGTCTGATGAATACTAGCTTCTTTAATATTAGTCATGAGTTTAAGTATTTCATCAATTTCTTTTTGCATAGCACCGATAATTCCTATCATATCTAATCCTTTGTAGCTACATAAAAATACTTTTCTCCCGCTACAATTCCTTTCTTATCAAAATCAGTATAGACTTTATAACTAAAGCCACATTCTACCAATATCTCTTCTATAAATTTTATATCATATACTCGCTGAATTTGATTCTCAACAGTTGGTATTCCATCCTCATTGTAGAATACAAACTGATGATATAAACTATCATCCATTGTAGTAATTGACCATTCATAGCTATTACTTCCTATTAATCCTTCTTCAAAGAATTCATCTTTAAACTCATCTAGACGATCAATACTATGGATATCAAACATAAACACACCTTGATCATTTAAATGCTCATAAACGCTCTTAAACATTCGTTTAACATCATCATTAGTTTCTAAATAATTAATACTATCACAAAAACATATGATGTTATCATAGTTTTTATCTAGTTGTATATTAATCATATTAAACTCATATATGTTAACATTAGTTCCTTTTAACTTATCTCTAGCTATATTTATCATATCTTTTGATATATCACTAGCTTCTATTTTATAATGTTTATCTGCTAACAATTTAGCTAACGTACCACTACCACAAGCTAACTCTAATATATTTCCACCATTATGATGAAGTTCTACAAAGTTTAACCATTGTTTCATAGCATCTTGATCATCAGTTAATATATCATAATATTTTGCTAATACTTGATACATTAGCGATTACTTATTTGATCTAAATCAGCATATAATCGGTCTAACTGATATACTTCTCTTTCTTCTTCTAGAAACACATGGACTATTACTGTATCTAAATCAACTAATACCCATCTGCTTTGTGAAGTTCCTTCTAATCTTATTTTTTCATATCCTGCTTCTCTCATTTTAACTTTAATGTTATCAGCTATTGAATATACTTGTCTTAAGTTACTTGCACTAGTTATTACTACTGCATCAATAAAAGGATTAACTTTCTTAAAATCATAAGTTGTTACGTTCTCTCCTTTAATTTCATCTATTGCTTTATATACTACGTCTAATATTTTATCCATTTATAATACCTTCCTTTTTTAGGTGTGAGTGCTGTTGTTTTTGCACTACTTCATATGCTGCATTTAAATCTTTTTTTGCTAATGCTATCGTTGCTGATGAATCATAATCTCTTCCAGGGTCTAGCTTATCACTCATATATAAGATCATTGCTAGCTTATGCTTGCTTTCCCCTTTAACATGGTGAAATATTGCTGATCTTATTTGTTTTGAATCTACATTAAACAGTCTACGGCACATATAGCTTCCTACATATCCGTGCCATATACTTTCATTCTCTTCAAGTTTATCACTATAAAGTTGTGTCATCCAAATTTTAATTTCTTTTGGATTCATTTCTTTACATATATCATGTAGAATACCTGCTAAATATGCGTCTTTCTCATCTACATTGTGTTGCTTAGCTATATCTACACATAGTTTAGCAACACGACATGAATGTTCATATCTATCTTTACTCATCATATTAGCTATTCTTTCTTCTAAATATAAGTAATTATTATTAATATAACTTTGGACTCCTTTAGCTATTTGATAATTACAACCACTTCTAACCATTGTACTTGATATATTTACTAGTGGCATATTCATTTTATGAACATCATATTTACAATCTATAGTTTCTTCATCTCTTTTAAAAACATAAAATGGTATAAGTTTAACTAGTTCTTCTATATCTTTCCATTTCTCTAGTTGTTTACTTTGATCATTACCAATCAAATATATAAACTGATGTTCTGGATATCTTTTCATCAATAGTTTTACTGTATTTATAGTATAGGTAGATCCTTCAAAATAGTTTTCTATCGTACTAGCATGCATATATTTATAAGGTTTAATTGCTATCTTAAGCATATCTAATCTATTTCTATAACCACTTAATGCTCGATTCTTTATTGGGTTATCCTTTGCTAACGAAAAAACAACAATATCAATTGGTAAATGTTTTTTCGCATATTTTGCCATTGCTAAATGTCCATCATGAATTGGATCAAAACTACCTCCTAATATAGCTATTCTCATTTTTATAGCTCCATCTTATTTTTCTTTGATAATCGATATATAATCATAGTATGTCCAATAGTTTGTACTACTTCACTTTTAGTCATACTTGCAATATCAAATGCCGCTTCTTTAATATCAATCGGACTTGTTTTTAGCATACTAATTTTAACTAACTCATGTGCTTCTAATGAATCATCAATCGTATTTATTAAATTAGGTGATATTCCTTCTTTACCAATTTGTAGAATAGCTCTAAGCTTCATTCCTTTACTTCTTAACATCTTCTTTTCTGTATTACTTAACATTATATCATAGCCTCCCTAAACGTTACGTTAATATCTGAATTAACATAAACTTTAATGTTTCTTAAATCTCCTTGAATACTAAAGAATCCTAGTCCATGTATTACTACATCTAGCTTATAGTTGCTTGCTCCATGTTCATAGGCTTTCATTTCATTAAATGATTCATTTAATGTTGGTATTAACAGCTTATGTAGCTGTGTTTCCCAAAGTACATCAGCATTTGCTAACTTTCCACGATGAATTGTTAATTGATCGCTAAAGTAGCAAACACAGGTTACATCTTCACAACTGTCTAAGTCTAATCTTAGAAATCCTCCAACAGCTAAGCTTTGAGATCCTTGTAATTGAAATACTACTGGTTTAATTGTTTTCATTGGTATAACTTGTTTTAGCATTTTAGAATCGACATGAGTTAATAATGAATCATATCTTGTTAATCCTGGTGTATCAATAATTTTATGATCATTCCAAGCTATATCAATGAAGTCTAAAGTAGTTCCTGGATATCTTGATGTAGTTCGATCACTATTTCCTACTACTGCATTTAGAATAGTACTCTTACCAGCATTAGCCATCCCCATTACTACAATATCTTTATCATTAGCATAGCCATTCAATACTTTCTGTATTTCAAATACTGAATCATTATTTTCAATTGATGCATTAGCCGCTAATCCTCCACATATAATGATTCCTTTAACTTCAATTCCATAAAATTTAAGTCTCTTATATATAAACTGTATAATCTTATTATTCCCCATTGACTCAGGTAATAAATCTCTTTTACTTGCTACTAATACTATCTCTTTATCTTTTAAATGTCGGTTCATTCCTTTAACTATGTTAGCTTCAAAATCAAATAGATCTACTACCCATAATACGAAGGCGTCCATACTTGCTATCTTTCTTAGTACTTCATCATTATCTATTCCTTGCTGCATAGATATTTTCATATCATCATAATGAGTAATTCTAAAACATCGTTGACAGTATTCTCCATCTTGTTTAGGTGTATATCCAATTGCATGAATATCATCACTTTGCATTTTAACTCCACAACCCTTACAATATCTACTCATAGTATTTACCTCTTTCTAGTAGTTTCTTCTTTTCTAGTTTTTTATATATGATATTCTCTACTACTCTTAAAATTTTAGTCCATGAAATATCCTGCTTAACTAATGGAGTACATAATATACATTTAAACCCCATTAGCTTTCCCCCTAGCACATCAGTTAATAGTTGATCTCCTAGGATGGCTACTTGCTCTGAAGTAAGTGCATAATCTCTTAGTATTTGTTTATAAGTATGCTTCATTGGTTTTAAAGCAAACGAATAAGCCTTCAAAGCAGTTGTTCTTGTAAATCTTGTTACTCTCTTATTAGTATTATTAGATACTAATACTACTTTAATACCGCGTTCAACAATTGTATTTATAAAGCTAATAGCTTCATCACTAGCAATATCAATATTATGTGGAGCTAAAGTATTATCGATATCACATATAATTAATTTTATATGTTGCTCCTCTAATAATTCTAAGTTTAAATCTTTATAAATTCTAATATACATATCAGGTTTAAACAATTCTAACAAGTTTACTCACCTCTCAACTATACATGCTTATATTTTAACATATAACACCCATCTTTTCTATCTTTTAATATAGTAAACATTTTATTTTATAGTTAAACATATACTAAATTAGGTGATAAAATGTTTACTATGCTATTTACTTTATTATCCTCAACATTCCTATATGTAGGATATCTCAAAAACAACTCCTTTGCTCAACCCCTAAATAAAGAGGATGAACTAAAATACATTAATCTAATGGATAAAGGAGACCACAATGCTCGTAATACCCTAATCGAGCATAATTTGCGTTTAGTAGCTCACATAGTTAAAAAATACGATTTTAAAAAAGAACTTAACGAAGATCTTATTAGTATAGGTACTATCGGTTTAATTAAAGGCGTAGATAGTTTTAAGTCGGAAACTGGTCATAAACTTACAACTTATATAGCACGTTGTATTGAGAATGAAATACTTATGTATTTACGTGCTAATAAAAACTATTTCAAAAACATTTCTTTAAATGAACCTATTTCTAATGATAGTGATGGTAATGAAATAACATTATTAGATGCTTTAGCAGCACCAAAAGAACGTAGTATCATAGACCAAATAGAACTAGATAATAATATTAAACTGCTAAGAAAATACCTCTATGTATTAGATGAACGTGAGCTCGAGATTATCACTCGACGTTTCGGTTTGTTCAATCAAATTGAACAAACACAGAAACAGATTGCTAAGGATCTTAGCATCTCACGTTCATATGTATCTAGGATAGAAAAGCGTAGTTTTGTAAAAATTTATCGTGAGTTTCAAAAGCACCAAAATAAAAGTGATACTTGATCACTTTTTTTATAATTTATAAGAGATATAAGATATTTTGAATTCTAATAATTCATTCATTTTATTAATTAAGCCTAATAGTTCATATTTATCAAATACTGCTATATCTATATAGCAGTATTTACTACCAAGGGCTCCACCAATACTTCTAGCTATTCCTAAATCGTAAGCAACACTATTAAACTGCTTTTCTAAATTACGTCTAAATATAGCTATCTCTTCTTTAGATTGTGTATGTTCATAATATATATATCCAAATTCTCCACCGAGTTTTTCAAATTTATCATATATATCATGTAACTTATCATTTCTTTCTTCAAATAAATGTGGATATGAAGTTGTTTGTAAATAGATATCTTCATGGATATTATCACTAATTACATCTTGATCTAATTTATAAGCAAAATAAATATAAGTTGGATCATCATAATCAACCCAATCTTTATCAACAATTAAATCACAAATTTCTTCAAATAGGTTATCTAAAGTAATAGCATTTTCATTATCAGATTTAACATCTATTATCTCGACACTAGCAATTCTAGCTTCAAGTTCTAATTGACCTACATATAACAATAATAGTCTATTAACGATTTCATCTTTTTCATTATCATTCATTTTTTGTAAAGCTTCACTATACACTTGAATATGTAGGCACTTATTAATATCATCTATTGTATAATAAATAATAAAGTCACTCCCCTGGTACTCAGCATTACTAAGCTTTATAACTGTATTTTTAGCTCTTTGTGTCAAAGGAGCTAAATATGGGCATACAAGCCAGCTACTTTTTAAAGCAATTGGCATAAACTTACAAATCAAAGCACATATGTATTGACTACTCTTATTATATCCTGGATCAAAACATAGTTCATATAGACCAACTTCACCCTTCTCCACTAAAATTTGACATGCAGTAATTGTTTCTAATTCAAAGTTCAAGTCATTAATAATATCTTTTAATGCATCTTGATTATCATTATCTAGAGCTTCTTCTATATTAGTCCGAATTGCTAAGAATTCTTTCCAAAAATAAGATACCTTTTGTTTAATATTCATATGTTACCTCCGTCTATCATCTACAAGTTATCATTTATCATCTATTATTTAAAAATGTCTCCTAAGAGACATTCAACCAAATTAATTAATTATAAAATCAATTAATTTGTTAGTTTATTGTTAGTTTATTATCGTTTATATTTCTCTGTTTTCAAATTTGATAAACATTAATAAACCTCTATTTTATCATGCATTTCCATATAATCTATATCCATATAGAGATACGCTCTTGCATATCTCTATATATCTAAATTCATTTCTTCATAAACTATTTCATGAGTTTCAATTTGGATTTCTGCTTCTACTACAGGAACTAGTACTATTTGTTTTTGTAAGTAATAGTTATCACTAAGTTTATTAGGTGTAGAGAAGGTTGAATCCTTACTCATTAAACTAACATCTTTAATAGCCATAGTATAATCATCTAAATCTTTAAGTAGGAATTCATAATTCATTTCATTAATAATGATATCATTAACATAGTTAGGCTTACTCTTAACACGTTTAGCTATAAGATCACCCTTAACACCACGGCCAGTGACACTAACCTCACTAATCTTTAAACGTTTCATCATACCATTAGCACCAAGTATTACAATACAAGCGCTAGAATGATCATAGATAGCAGCACTAACTATTTCATCTTCTACAAGTTTCATAGCTTTAACACCCTTAGATTTACAAGCAGTCTCTGGAATTAAACTAATAGGATAACGATTAACATATCCATTTTTAGATAACAAGAATATTTCATCATGCTTATTAGCTAATAAAGTACTAACTACTTCATCACCTTTAGAAAGATTCATCGCATTAATAGTTTTAGAATTTCTAGAAACTTCAAAAGCATTAACACTAGAACGTTTTATCATACCTAATTTACTAACAGAAATAATCGAATTAAAACTATTAAAATTAGGAACTACAAAACAACTATTAATCTTTTCATCAGGTTCCATCTTAATAATACTATTAATATGAGCTCCTACTTCTTTCCACTTATATTCTTCAATTTCATATATTGGTGTATAACCATATGTTCCCTGATTAGTAAAGAACATAATATTATCTAAGGTACTAACTTCAATAGAACCAATTAGTTCATCTCCATCCTTTAAACCTGTAGGAGCATTATCACTAGCTTGATAACTTCTTAAAGAAACCTTCTTAAAGTAACCATCTCGTGAAATAGTAAACATAACTTGTTCATTATTAATCATAGCTAATTTATCAATAACTATATCTTCAATAGCATCTTCAATTACACTAAGACGTGGACTTCCAAATTCAGTTACTATTTCATTTAATTCTGTAATCATTTCTTTTTGTAACATTTTAGGATTATCTAATATATCATTTAAATACTCCATATCATTTAATAACTGTGAGAACTCTTGTTTAAGTGCAACTACATCTGTATTAGATAAACGATATAATCTTAAAGTAACAATAGCTTCAGCTTGTTCTTCACTAAATTGATAAGCTTTAATTATATTAGTTTTAGCTTCACTCTTGTCGTTAGCTGCTCTAATAATAGCTATTATTTCATCTAAAACTGATATACATTTAATTAATCCTTCTAATATGTGACATCTTTTTTCTTTTTTATTTAATTCATATACACAACGTTTAGTAATAACATCACGTCTATGATCAATAAAAGCATCTAACATAGCTGCTAAACCTAGTTGCACTGGTCTTTTATTAACGATAGCTACAACATTATAGTTATAATATACTTGTAGTTCTGTATTCTTTAATAAATAGTTTAATATTAGTTGAGCATCCATATCTTTTTTAATATCGATACAGATTCTCAATCCATTACGATCGGATTCATCTCGTACATCTAGGATTCCATCTATCTTTTTATTTATTCTTATTTCATCAATCTTTTTTACTAAATTACATTTTATTACTTCATACGGTACTTCAGAAACAATAATTTGTTGACAGGTTTTTTCTTGATTAATAACTGTTTTACTACGTACTACTACTCTTCCTTTACCGGTTGTAAAGGCATCTTTTATTCCTTCTACTCCTTGAACAATTCCTCCGGTAGGAAAGTCGGGCCCTTTAATAATATTCATTAATTCATTTAATGAACAATTAGGGTTTTCAATTCTATATACAGTAGCATTAATTACTTCGCTTAGATTATGTGGTGGAATATTAGTAGCATAACCAGCTGCTATTCCTGTTATTCCATTAACTAATAGATTAGGATAACGTGCCGGTAACACTGTAGGTTCACTATCAGTATCATCAAAGTTAGGAACGAACTGAACAGTTTCTTTATCTATATCACTTAACATATATTTAGATAATGGAGCTAGTCTAGCTTCTGTATAACGCATTGCTGCTGCTGGATCATCATCCATAGATCCATTATTACCATGCATATCTATTAACGGTTCTCTAGTTTTCCAATTTTGTGATAATCTTACCATAGCATCATAAATACTACTGTCACCATGAGGATGGTAGTTACCCATGATTAAACCAACTGATTTAGCTGATTTACGATAACCTTTATCATAAGTATTACCATCTTTAAACATTGTGTATAAGATTCTTCTTTGTACTGGTTTCAATCCATCACGAGCATCTGGTAAAGCTCTTTCTTGAATAATATATTTAGAATAGCGTCCAAATCTTTCTCCCATTAGATCTTCTAATGGAGAAACGATAATATGTTCGGCTACTACTTCAGGTTCTTTTTTTGTTTTAGCCATTAACGTTTAACCTCCAATGTATAACTATCCTCTAAAGTAAAGGATACATTCTCTTCAATCCATTCTCTTCTCACTACTGGATTATCTCCCATTAATACACTAACTTTATGTTCAGCTGCTAAAGCATCATCTAAACTAACTTGTATAAGTGTTCTAGTTGCTGGACACATTGTAGTATCCCAAAGTTGGTCAGCATTCATTTCTCCTAATCCTTTATATCTTTGTAATGCAAAGCCTTTAGGGAAATCAACTCTAATTTCTTCTAATTCTTCATCACTCCAAGCATAAGCTATTTCTTTACCTTTAGATAACTTATATAATGGAGGTAAAGCTATATAAACCATACCATGTTCAATTAGTGGTCTCATATATCTATAAAAGAAAGTAAGTAATAATACTTGAATATGAGCACCATCAGTATCAGCATCGGTCATTATAATAACTTTATGATAATTAGAATCTTCAGCGCTAAAGTTAGATCCTACACCAGCACCTAAAGCATGAATTAGAATATTAAGTTCTTCATTCTTTTCAATACTAGCAATACTTGCTTTTTCAGTATTCAGTACTTTACCACGTAGTGGTAATATTGCTTGATACTTACTATCTCTTCCTTGTTTAGCTGAACCTCCAGCTGATTCACCCTCTACTAGATATATTTCTTTTTTTCTAGCGTCTTTAGATTGAGCTGCGGCTAATTTACCTGACAATATCTTTTCAGTCTTAGATTTAGATTTACCTTTACGAGCATCATCACGTGCTCTTCTTGCTGCTTCTCTAGCTAGTGATGCACGTTGCATCTTCTTTATTAGTGTAAAAGCAGTTTCATTGTTTTCTTCTAAATAAAAGTTAAGCTTTTCACTAATAATGTTCTCTACTGCTGCTTTAGCCTCAGTTGTTCCTAGCTTACCTTTAGTTTGTCCTTCGAATTGTAATAAATCTTCAGGAATACCTAAAGATATAATAACTGTAAGACCTTCGCGTACATCAGCACCATCAAAGTTCTTATCCTTATCTTTTAATAAACCATAACGACGAGCATAATCATTAAAAACTTTAGTAAAAGCAGTTCTTACTCCAGATTCATGAGTACCTCCATCTTTAGTATGTACCATATTAACAAAAGAAAAGATATTCTCTTGATATTCATCTGTATATTGGAAAGCACAGTCTACAGTGATTTTATTAGATTCTCCATTAAAAGATACTGGCTTATGAAAAGTTGTTTTGTCTTCATGTAAGTATTCTACAAAAGCTTCTAAACCATTTTCATAACAGAATTCTTCAACCTTATCTTTACGTAAATCACTTACTATCATTTTAAGTCCTTTTAATAGAAAGGCTTGTTCTCTAGCACGCTCACATATTGTACTAAAACTAAAATTAGTAGTACTAAATATTTTAGTATCTGGTATAAATCTTACTTTACTACCTGTTTTAGTAGTTTTACCTATTACTTTTAATTCACTTAATTTATGTCCACCGTCATGAAATTCCATCTGATAGATTTTGCCATCATTTTGGACTGTTACTTCGACATAAGAACTTAAAGCATTAACAACTGAAGCACCTACTCCATGTAGACCTCCACTTGTTTTATAGCCTCCTTCGCTACTAAATTTACCACCAGCATGTAATATAGTAAATATTACTTCTAGTGATGAGACACCACTAGTATGCTTCCCTACTGGCATTCCTCTTCCTTCATCTTCTATACACATTGTACCATCAGCTTCTATAGTTATTTTAATAACATTACCATGATTATTAAGTGCCTCATCAATTGAGTTATCTACTATTTCCCATACTAAATGGTGTAATCCTCTTACATCTGTCGATCCAATATACATACCGGGTCTTTTTCTTACAGCATCTAGTCCTTCTAATATTTGTATACTATCTGCATCATAGGCTTTTGCCACATATAACACCTCTTCTTTATTTAACTCTTACTATTATAACAAAAAATTGTATAAATATCTAAGTAATAACAGTTTTTTTAAAATTTATATTAGTTTTGTGTAATAATGTGCTAAAATATTAGCGAGGTGAATTATATGATTAATTTAATTGCAATATGTATTGGGTATCTTCTTGGCTCAATCCCCTTTGCTTTAGTAATAGGTAAAGTTTTTTATAAAACTGATATTCGTAGTTTTGGTTCTGGTAACTTAGGTGGTACTAACGCCGGTCGTGTCCTTGGTAAGAAAATAGGCTTTTTAGTTATATTGCTTGATATTCTAAAAGTAATTATACCAGTAGCTATCATTTCTTACTTTGATTCTTCTGCTAGTATTTGGGCTGGTCTAGCTGCTGCATTTGGTCACTGTTATCCTATCTTCGCTAACTTTAAGGGAGGCAAGGCTGTAGCAACCATGTTTGGTTTCCTTCTAGCTACTTCATTCTTTACATTCCATAACATTTTTTATATCCTTATCCCTTTTATAGTATTTATAATAACACTTAAGCTATTTAAAATGGTATCCCTATCCTCAATTATAGCGGCTATAGCTTCAACTATGTTAATCATCCTAATGGGGAGTGATCCATCCTTTTGTTTAGCATCCTCATTCCTTTCTATCCTTGTCATTTATCGTCATCGTTCTAATATTAAAAAAATTAGACTTGGAACTGAAAATAAGATAACTTGGCTTTAATAACTAAAGGTAAATAAAAAAATCGCTTATGCGATTTTTTTTATTTACCTTCTACTACATCATGAATAAGTTTATTAACTCTTTCTTTTTCTCCAGCATCTGGATAATAGTAATATAGTTGTTCACTTGTACATTCATCTATTGCGTTTTCAGTATGTCCAGCTATTGAATAAGATTCAATTTTTAATGTTGGTGCCATCTCAGTATATAGATTATACATCTTTAATATATCTTCTTTATTAAAGTTTGTTGTAAAGTTACTTTCTACAGTACTTAATAAAGATGTTAAATTATCATAACTAGGATTTGCTCCAAACTTCTTAATTACACCATTTATAATTTCCATTTGGTGTTTACCTCGTGCTACATCACCACCTGGTAATACATGTCTTATACGTGCAAACATTAATGCATAATCTCCATCTAGGTGATTTTCGCCTAATTTATAACAATAACCAGATTCACAATACTCATAATCTGAAATAACATCTATTCCTCCTAAAGCATCAACTAAATCAGTTACACCTTTAAAGTTAATTTTAGCATAATAATTTATATCAATATCAAAGTAGTCTTCTAATGATTTAATTGAACAGTCTACTCCACCCCAAGCACCTGCATAAGTAAGTTTAGAATGTCCACTTGCACAAGCAAGTTTAGTCCACATATCTCTAGGCACTACTTGCATAACAAATCTTTTAGTATTAGGATTAACACTAACTAAAATATTAACATCACTACTTCCCTTTTCATTAATATTATCACTAGTTAAATCTACTCCACTAACTAACATTGTAAATCCTGTAGAATTTATATCAACCGGTTTATTCTCTATTAATGAAAGTTTTTTAGAATCTTTTAATAAAATTTTTATACTGCTAGTATACTTATCTCCATACTTATCAAGTAAATCACTTAAACCATAAGTAGAAACAATCATTATATCTGTCTTACCACTCATTAAGTCTTTATAAGATTCATCATAATTCTTATATTCTATAGATTTAAAACCTGACTTATTATTATTCTTTAGTATTTCTAATCCAAAGTTATTACCTAATACATCAGACTTAACCATTCCTAAATTAAGACTTATAAATGCATCATCTTTAGTTAATTTACTATCAGCTTTAGCAACAATATAAACAGTCTCCGTTTCTTGATTATTAAGTACATTAGCTATATAACTTTCAAACTTAGTTAATAATAAACTACTAGCAATTAATAATATACATAAGAATACATTTAATATCTTAGCTATCTTTATATTCTTAACAATTAAGATACATATTAATACGCCTATAATTATTAATATACCACCAACTACTAAACTAGGAACTAAATGTATATACGGCCTAATCGCATTCAAGCAATATGCGCTAAGTATATTCATTAATAAGAATGTTAAAGTTACAAACTTAAATGAATTATCTATTTTAAATTTATTTATAAATCTATGTATTAGTTTTTTCATACTATTACCCCTATTCCTTGCTAGCAAAATAATTAGAATTCAATATATCCCAGCTTCTTTGTAATCTTTCATTGTTATTGGCAATAGCTGTTTTATTTCCATTATTATTATAGTTATCAGATCCTACTTCAAAGTATGTTTTACCATCATAGTAAGAACCATCTTGGAAGAATACTTCTCCTCCATCCTTACTAAAAGCATCATTCCCTATATAATATTCATAACTAGTATCTAAACCAATTAAATTAGTTAATGTAGGTAATATATCAATAGAACTAGTTACCTTATCTATTTTTTTAGCTTCTATATCTTTAGAATATATAAAGAAAGGTGTATTTTGTAGCATGTTAGTATCATTAGTTCCTTTTAATTCTAATTCTGTTTTAGGATCTATTGTACTATAAGCATAATGATCAGAATAGAATACTAACACTGTATCATTAATGCTTCCATCAGCTTCCATTTTTTCAATTAAAGATTTTATAAATTGTTCAGTTTCATTAGATTGGGCTAATCCACAGACATATGTTTCATCATCACTATTAGCATATTCTTTAACATGGTCATAGTTTTTACTACATTCCATTTTAGTTTTAGCTAAAGGACCATGTCCTGAATAAGTTATAATGTGACTTAAGAATTTATCTTTCTTAATGAATTGATCATAAGCATTAATTAGTTCTGAGTCTAATTCACTATGGGTCATACCCATTTGATCATAATTACTGTAGCTACTATACCCAAAGGTTTTATGCACCTGAGCTCTATTATAAATATTACCATTACTTGTATGGTATGAATCAGCTTTATAGCCTTCTTTTTTCATTAGATTAGCTAATGAATAAGGATATTCATTCTTACTAAATATATAAGATGGTGCTTCTCCTTTAGTTGGTGGTATTAATCCTGTATTAGCGATAAACTCAGTATTAAAGGTTCTTCCTGTTGAAAATGACGCTGAAAAATGATTAACAAAGTCTAAGCTTTCATTTCTTAGTCGATATAATGTTGGCATATTTTCTTCTGTTAACATCCAATTATCAATATTTTCTAATTGGATAATTACAACATTCTTATCTTTAAACATACCTGTATACTCATTATTAGTATGAGTAACCTTTTTATCTTTATAATATTCATCTAAATTAGATATTACTTCATGATTTTCTAATTGATTAAGCGGAACAAAAGTTAAAATAGCATCTCTAAATGTGTATTCATATAACCCGCTTAATAATAAAGACTTAGTAGTATCTGTATAATCCTTATATATATTACCTGTAGAACTATTAGCATTCCATAAACTTGGATTTAAAACTGGTTGTAAAGATGATCTAGCACCCATAAAAAATATCGCTATAGCAACTATCGCAACAAGACTTCCCTTCTTATTAACCCTAGTTTCACTAGGAACTAGTTTTATTGCAACTACTAGGAAAGCGATAGTAACAACCATCATTAATAATAAACTATAAGAAAAATGTATATAAGATGCATCAACAAAAGCAGTTCCTTCAGCAGCTAAGGATAAATCATTAAATGTGATAAACTTAGAAAATAAATTAAAATATGTACTTTGTGCTAAAGCATAAATAGCAAAAAACATAACACTTATACCCATAAATATTTTTTTAATTTTACCTGGTAACAAATATATAATAAAAGTAAATACAGAGCACCATGCTAAAACAAATAATAAAGAAATAGGCTCATAAATTTCTAATACACCATAGTCAGCATATCTAAATCTTAAAACAAAATCGATCATAAAGAAGATAATAAAACATATTATTAAATATGCTTTATCCTTTAAAAGTTCTTTTACTTTATTCATAAAATCATCCTTTCAATGCGTTATTATACCACGTTTATAAATACTTTTATAATAATTTAATTATTCACATATTATAACTAAATTATACCGTAATTAATAGCATTTTTTATTACTATAAAAAATGCCATGTGGTATGCGATCAGACTCTTTAGGCAGTTCCATATAATTACCATAATTTCTCTTTAAAATCGCATCATAATTATTAGGTATATATACTTCTTTGCCTTCAAATAAATGCTTCTTTAAAGGGAATACATCACTAATATTCCAGACATCAGAATCTACATACTCTAATCCATCCATCATTTTATTACTATTAGACTTATTATTCTTTAATAACACTTGTGCTTTCTTAACAATATAATTATGAATAAAGCGTGTAGGAACAAATCTAAATAAACATAGCAATGAAAATCGTATTACTTTAGTAATACCATGTTCATTACTAAGATCAAAAGACATCTTCATAGAAGCTAATAATCTAGTTTTCTTCTTTAAAGCTAAAGCTTCAGATTCGTCACTACCCATATAATCAGCAACAAATACATCAATGAAAATACCCTGATTATAATTCTTATTAACTAGTTCTATTAAAGTAGAATTATTATTTCTTATCTTATAAGGTACATGAAGAATATCAAATTTATGATCAGAATTAGGCGTTTGGACAAAGTATTCATCACCTAATTCTGATTGAGCAATCGATAAAAACTTATTAAAATCAGCTCTAGGCATTCTTATATCAATATCATCATCCCAAGGTATAAAACCATTATGTCTTATAGCACCTAAAAGTGTACCATAAACAACATAATACTCAATATTATGTTTTACACAAATATCATGTACCTTAAATAATATATCTACCATTATACTTTGTGTTTCTTTTAAATCTATTTGTGGTGTATTAGTAATTTGAACTTTATTCATTATAGCATCCCATTCTCTTTCTATTAACTAATTGTAATTATATAATATTTATTGCTTACTTATTTTAACATAATATATGATAGGTTACAATAATACTTATATCATTAATAATACATAGTTATTTATGGTTTTGTAACATAATAATCATTAATATAAATTATAAAGCGTTCCCGTCAGGGAACGCTTTATAATTCTAATTGTATTTGACTCATTTCAGCTACTGGACGATAGCTATAACGATAAAATGGTAGAGGACCATACTTATGCATTGCTTCTATATGTGCTTTAGTAGGATAGCCTTTATGTCGTGAAAAACCATAATCAGGATATAAAACATCATAAGCACACATTATACAATCTCTAGTAACTTTAGCTAGAATACTAGCTGCAGCGATTGATACTGATAATTGATCTCCTTTTACAATAGGAATAACTGGTACATGAGTAATACTAGGTAATGGCATTGCATCACTTAATACTCCATCACAAGATTTAAATTCCATAGTTAAATCTTCCATCGCTTTTTGGGTAGCACGATAAATATTTAACTCATCTATTTCTTTAGGGCTGATAATTTTTATATGAAACTCACTAGCTTCCTTTATAATAAGTTTAAATAAGGCTTTACGTTTCTTTTCTGTAAGTTTCTTGCTATCATATATTTCTTCTGATTTATAGTTAGGTGGAAACATGACAGCACCAACTACTAGAGGACCAGCTATTGGTCCTCTACCAGCTTCATCTAAACCTACTATATTATTTAGCCCTTGCTTCCACCATTGTATTTCATATTCATTTGGTGTTTGCATCTGGTAACTCCCAAGTAACACAACCTATTGCGTCACCTCTTATTTCTTTCATTATAGTATCAATAGTTCTTTTTTCGTTGATTTCTCCATTAGCTAATAAGAATTGACGCTTTATAGCTATATTATTAATAACTATATTAGGGTCATCATCTATAGTAATGCCATATCTTTCTATAAGACTATTAGGATAATATTTAATTAAGTAGTTCATAGCAAAATAGCATACTTCTTCAATTGGTAGGATATCATCTTTAATAGCTCCGCTTACTGCTAAAAGCATTCCTATATGTTGATCTTCAAATTTAGGCCATAATACTCCTGGTGTATCTAATAGTTCTATATCACTATTAATTTTAGCCCATTGTAATGCCCTAGTTACTCCTGGTCTATTAGCTGCTATAGTTACTTTCTTTTTAGCAATAGCATTTATTAATGTACTTTTACCTACATTAGGAACACCTACTACCATGGCTCTAATTGGACGTGGTTTAATACCACGTCTAATTTGGCGTTCAATTTTATCTTTCATTAATAGTTTAGCTTCTTCTGTAATAATTTTGACCATATTATCTTTTAATATATTAGCTGAAATAACCTTATCAATCTTAGCAGTTTCTACTAAATAAGTAATCCACTCTTTAGTAGCATTAGGTTGCGCTTTATCAGCTTTACTTAGTATAACTAAACGTGGTTTACCATTAGCTAGTTCATCTATCATCGGGTTCTTACTAGCATTAGGAATTCTAGCATCTCTTAATTCAATAATCATATCAACCATCTTAAGCTTAGTTTGCATTTCTCTCTTAGCCTTAGTCATATGTCCTGGATACCAGTTAATATTAATCTTAGCTGCTTTTTCTACTTCAGGTTTATTTTTTCTTTCTTCTCGTTTTTGATACATATCTTTTGCCATGATTATTGCCTCCTTTTTCAATTATAAATATTAATTTAAAATTAAACATTTTAGATTTTAGATTTTTCTATTTCAGGGAGTTACTTCTAGTTCTTGTTATTTTACTAATTTAAAATCTTCAAATGGATGTAAAACTAATAGACCTTTACTTACAATACTATCATAAGTGAAGGGACCAACAAAGCGAGAATCTTTAGAACTAATTCTATTATCTCCCATTAAAAAATATTCATTATCGCCTAAAGTTACTTCATCAAAATTATTTGTGAAATTACTATTCAAATTTAAGCTTCTTATATATTCTTGATCTAGGAAAGGTTCTTCAACTTTCTTACCATCAATATATAAAGTATCATCTTTAAAAGATATAGTTTCATTAGGTAGTCCTATAACTCTTTTAACCCAAAGTTCATCTATTCCTTTAGCATTTACTATAACTATATCAAAACGATCCACATCATGAAAAAAGATACTAAACATATTTGATAAGCCATAGTTACCATCTTTAAGTGTTGGATACATACTATTACCAATTACATGATCTGTTTTGATAAAGAATGTAAAGATACATAGGAATACAACTAAAGCTACAAGAGCCGCTCTTAAAATATCTAAAAAATCATAAGCTAGATCTAGTTTTTTCATCTTAAATTTTTTCATCTTAGTTTACCTCTTATGATTGCTATTAATCTACTATTTTTATTTCATCGAAAGGAAATAATATATAGGCATCTTTTCCAATAATATCTTTTTCATGGAAAGCACCAACTACTCTAGAATCATAAGATACAACACGATTATCACCCATTAAAAAGTATTCATCATCACTTAATTTAATTGGAGCAAAATCTCTAGTAAAGTTTTCATATTTTCTAAAGTTATTTGCATAATCTGTATCTAAATAATCTTCTTCTAATAGTTTACCATCAATATAAACTTTATCATTCTTAGCTTCTATTACTTCTCCAGGTAAACCTATTACTCTTTTAACCCAAAGTTCATTTATATTTTTAGCACGAACTATAACTACATCAGATCTTTTAATTTCTTGTGTTTTTACTTTAAAAACATTAGTAAAACCCATTTCACCATCAAGTAGTGTAGGAACCATACTTTCTCCAGTAACTCTAATAGGCTTAGCTATAAAACTTGTTAATAAAAACACAAATATAAAGCACACAACAAAAGATTTTAATAATGATATAAGTTCGTATTTAACTCTTGATCCTAAATCTTCTTGATCTATAGTTTGTTTATGTTTTTTATACATATTATATTCTCCTTTATTACCTTTAGTATAACACAAAAATAAAGAGCCGAACAAGTCGGCTCTTTAAATTAACGAATTTCTTTAATACGTGCAGCTTTTCCTGAACGTCCACGTAGGTAGAATAATTTGTTTCTTCTAACTTTACCGTGACGTACTACTTCGATTTTATCGATGATTGGTGAGTGAATTGGGAAGGTTCTTTCTACTCCAATTTGGTTAGAGATCTTACGAACTGTAAATACTTCGTTGATTCCTCCACCTTGTTTTGCGATTACGATTCCTTCAAAAACCTGGATTCTTGATTTTTCGCCTTCTTTAATCTTTACGTGAACCTTAACTGTAGCTCCAGATTTGAATTCTGGTAAGTCAGCTTTTAATTGGTTCTTTGTTACTTCTTGTAATAATTGCATGTTCATATGAATGACACTCCTTTTTCGTTTACGTATTGCTCATAAATTATATTAACCAGCGGAACAACCGTGCCACATAGGCTTGTTAATTATAGCAAATATTCTTTTACTTGTAAATATATTTTTTTATATTACTAATAATCGATGGCATCTAATAATTCTTCTTGTTCTATTTCATCCATG
>JAVWHP010000001.1:0-208939 GCA_036639955.1 Erysipelotrichaceae bacterium | reverse complement strand
ATAAAGAATTACCTCAAAGAAATATAGATACAGGATGTGGATTAGAAAGATTAACAGCTATCATACAAGGTGGAGACACTAACTTCGATACTGACCTATTTTTACCAATCATTAGAGAAATTGAAAAGTATACTAAAATTAAATATCCTACTGAAGAAAAAATGGCTTTTAGAGTTATAGCTGATCATATAAGAACTGTAACATTTGCATTAGCAGATGGAGCAATGTTCTCAAATGAAGGAAGAGGATATGTCTTAAGAAGAGTATTAAGAAGAGCAGTAAGATTTGGAAAGAAATTAGGCATTAATGAATCATTCATGTATAAATTAGTTCCTGTAGTATATGATATTATGAAAGATTTCTATCCTTATGTTGGAGAAAAAGTAGAATATATTCAAAAACTAGTTAAAGCAGAAGAAGAAAGATTCCATGCAACATTAGTAGATGGAGAAAAACTATTACTAGATGTTATAAGTAAAACTGAAGGAGATACTATTGATGGAGCAACAGCCTTTAAGTTATACGATACTTATGGATTCCCATTTGAATTAACATTAGAAATAGCCGAAGAATCTGGTAAATTAGTAGATAAATCTGGTTTTGATGCAGAAATGAAACAACAAAAACTTAGAGCTAAGAATTCTAGAGAAGATATAGCGTCTATGTCTTCACAATCTAAGGATCTATTAATGTTTGAAAAAGAATCTAAATTTGATGGCTACACTAAAACATGTAATACAGCTAAAGTTATTGGATTATTTATTGATGGTTGTACCGTAGATAAGATTGATACTGAAGGGGATATTATTGTAGATGAAACTTGCTTCTATGCTGAAATGGGAGGACAAGTTGCTGACACAGGTATTATTGACAATGATACTACAAGTGCTAACATTATCAATGTTACTAAAGCACCACATAAACAACATTTACACCACATTAAAGTAACTAAAGGTAGTTTTAAATTAGGTGATACTGTTAATTTAGTAGTAGATAAGCATAAAAGGAACATTATTAGTGCTAATCATTCAGCAACGCATCTATTACAAAGTGCATTAGTAGCAGTTATAGGTAATCATACTACTCAAGCAGGATCATTTGTTAACGATGAATACTTAAGATTTGACTTTACTCATTATGAAAAAGTAACTAATGAACAACTAAAAGATATAGAACAAAGAATTAATATCATGATTAATGATGCATTAGAAGTAACTACTGAATTAATGAGTATTAAAGACGCTAAAGCTAGTGGAGCAACAGCCTTATTTGATGAAAAGTATGGAGAACTAGTAAGAGTCGTTAGTATGGGAGATGTATCTAAAGAACTATGTGGAGGAATCCATGTATCAAATACGAGTAAAATAGGAATATGTAAAATTATATCTGAAGAAAGTGTTGGTTCAGGAGTACGTCGTATAACTGCTAAAACTGGATTAAATGCTTATAATGAATATTTAAAAGAAGAAGCAATATTAAATGAAGCAACAGAATTAATGAAAATTAAATCTAGTGTACAATTAATTGCTAAAACAACACAGTTAATTGAAGAAAAAGCTAAATTAGAAAAAGAATTAGCAACTATCAATAATGATATGTTAGTACTAAAGGCTAAAGAATTAGTTAATGAAGCAATTCAATGTGATAATTATAAAGTTATTATAAAAGAATTTAGTAATGTAGATCCTAATTCATTAAAAAGTATTGCAACTAATTTAAAAGCAGAATTACTAGACGCTGTAATATTCTTTGCTGCTAAGAATGATGATAAAGTAGTATTCATAGCAGGAGCTGGTACAAAAGCATTAGAATCAGGAATTAAATGTGGTGAATTAGTTAAGGAAGCAGCACAAATTTGCGAAGGTAATGGTGGAGGTCGTAATGATTTAGCCCAAGCTGGAGGAAAGAATAGTGCTAAAATTGGTGATGCAATGCAAGTTATTAAAAATAAACTTGTATAAGTCTTTTAAATTAGGTAAAATTAAGATACAATAAGATAAGAACAAGGGGGTAATATTATGAAAAAAGATATTACTGAAACAATGTCATTTAAAACTGACGAAATGCGTAGAGATAACATCAAGCATGTATTAAGATTAGTAGATGAAGCATTATTAGAAAGAGGTTATAACTCAGTTAATCAATTAGCTGGTTATTTGATTTCTAATGATCCAGCTTACATATCATCTCATAACAATGCTCGTTCTGTAATTCAAAGTGTAGAACGCTATGAAATTATTGAAGAACTTGTTAGAGCCTATTTGGCAGAGAAGTAATGAGAGTACTAGGATTAGATCTAGGTAGTAGAACTTGTGGAGTTAGTGTGTCTGATAACATGGGTTTTCTAGCTAGACCAGTAGAAACTGTACGCTTTTATGATGATGATTATGAAGCTTGCTTAGAATTGCTTAAACCGTACATTGAGGAATTTAAACCTGAATGTATTGTTTTAGGTTTACCAAAGCATATGAATGGTGATGTAGGAATTCGTGGTAATCTATCATTAGATTTTAAGGTAATGCTTGAAGAAATAGGTCAAAAAGTAGTACTTTGGGATGAAAGACTTACAACAGTTGCTGCTGAAAGATTATTAATCGGAGCTGATTATTCTCGTAAGAAAAGAAAAAAAGTAATAGATCAAGCTGCCTCTGTAGGTATACTACAGGGCTATCTTGATAGTAAGAGATAAGGTTACTTATCAATAGGAGGAATATATGTTAGATTCTAAAAGTTTATTTGTAAATGATGAACAAGGTAATGAAGTTGAAATGGAAATATTATTTACTTTTGATAATGAAGAAAAAACTAAAAGTTATGTAGTGTTTCAAAACCCGGCTAATGAAGATGGTGAAGTTTATGCTTCTCAATATGATGATGAAGGTAACTTATTACCAGTAGAAACAGATGCTGAATGGGAAATGATTGAAGAGGTTATTGGTTCATTCTCTACTGAAGGAACTGAAGAATAGTGAGTGAGCAGTTTAATAAGGACGATTTTAATAAAGAAGAAGATAATAAACCAGTTGTAGATACTTATACAGATGGTTTAGATATGCTTCAGAATTCATTAAATAGAGAGCCAGATAAACATAAAGATAATAAAGTAAAAGGAATCCTTATAACTATAGTTATAATGGCAGTAGTTATAATGGTAGGAGCATTTTCTTTTTATAAAATTAATTTAGGTCCTGCTACAAAGGAATCAACTATTATAGCTTATGAAATTAAGGTTGGAGACACTGTTGATGGTACAATTAAAACATTAAAAGAAAAAGGACTTATTAAGAATGAATTTGTTGCTAAAATTTATGTTAAACTAAATGGATTATCAAATATTAAAGTAGGATTATTCGATTTAGATGCAAGTAAAGATACTCCAACGATACTTAAAACTTTAAATGATAGTAGTGCTGCTAATACAGATAGTGTGTTAATAACAATACCTGAAGGTAAATGGGCTAAGGATATAGCTAAAGAGATAAGTAGTAAAACAAATTTAAGTGAACAAGAATTAATAGATGCTTGGAATGATGAAACATATATTAAGACTTTGCAAAAAGATTATCCATTTATAAGTGAGGAAGTATTTAATAAAGCTTATAGAGTTAAATTAGAAGGATACTTATTTCCTAATAGCTATCAGGTTGATAAGACAACTACGGTAGATAAGGTAACTAGAACCTTCTTAAATGGTAACAAAGATGTTTATGATGCATTTGCTAGTGATATTAAAGCTAGTGGAAAGACTTATCATGAAGTTTTAACATTTGCTAGTGTGGTTCAATATGAATCAGCAACAGTAGCTGATATGAATAAGATTGCTGGTGTTTTTGAGAATAGATTTAAAACGAATATGAGAATGGAATCTAGTGTAACATTGTGTTATGCATTATATAACTATGATAAATGGGAAGAATGTGAACATGCACATCAGATAGATTCTCCATACAATACATATTTAAATGATGGATTACCTATTGGACCGATATTAAATCCCGGTAAGGATGCAATTAATGCAGTATTACATCCTGAAAAGAGTGATTATTTATTCTTTGTAGCTGATATTTATGGTGATAAAACTGTTTATTACTTTAAAACGTTTGAAGAACATGATAAGAAGGCAGCTGAATTACTACCATACTATAAAGAAGGATAATTATAAATATTAGTAAGATAAGTAATAAGATTTAAAATGAGTGGTATTAAAAATAGAACCATGTTATAATACATGACGATAGGAGTGAAATTTTATGGCTCAAAAGAAAGTATTAGTTACACAAAAAGGATTAGACGCTTTAGAAACTGAATTAAATAATTTAATTCATGTTATTCGTAAAGAGGTAATCGTTGAATTACAAGAAGCACGTGCACAAGGAGACCTTAGTGAAAATGCAGATTATGATGCAGCTAGAGATCACCAGGCAAGAGTAGAACAAAGAATTCATGAATTAGAAGGTATGTTAGCTAATGTAGAATTAATTAGCGATGAAAATGTAGATGTTAACCTAGTTAAATTAGGTAGTACTGTTACTATTAAAGATATGGGTGACAATACTGAAGAAACTTATACTATCGTAGGTAGTGTAGAATCTGATCCATTGAATGGAAAACTTTCTAATATGACTCCTTTAGCTGTTGCTATTTATGATCATCGTGTTGGAGACGTAGTAAACGTTTCTAATGTAGATGAACCGTATAAGGTTAAGATACTTAATCTTAAATAGTAATTAAAATTTAGTAAATTAAGTAGGAAATTAAATAAAAATTACGTAAAAAGAAATGGTGATGAAATGAAAAAACTATTTCTTTTTTTATTGGTTTGCTTTATAGCTAGTGGAATAACTAGTTTTCGTTTTTTAAATGTTAATGAGTTAAAGAATCGACCTATTAGTGTTGAGGTGAAGGGTAATGTTAAAGCACCTAAAATTTATAAGTGTCCAATTAATACTACAGTAGGAGAAATTATTGAATTAGCAGGTGGCCTCTTACCTAAAGCAGATACACGTAGTCTTAATTTAGGTTCAACTGTTTATGATAAAGATGTAATAGTTGTTCCTCTTTTAAGTGATTCATCTAGTTCTTGTATAAGCATCAACAGTGCTTCAATTGAGGAACTTGATGGATTAAATGGAATTGGCCCTAGTGCAGCACAAAAAATTATTGATTATCGTACTAATGTTAATTCTTTTAAAACGATTGAAGAGATTATGCAAATTAAAGGGATTAAAGAAAAATTGTTTGCTAAGATTAAGGATCAAATATGTCTTTAATAAGAGCTAAGGCTTTATATTTAGCTCTTTTTATGATACTTATAGTTAGGTTCAATAGTATAGCTATATTTTTCATTTTGCCAATTATACTTATTTATTTATTAAGGTATCATTATAATGACTATCAAATAATGTTTGGATTCCTCCTTGCTTTTACCCTCATAATTAATATTAATTATGAAGGTAAAGAACTCCCTAACAATACGTGTACAGTGTCTGATATAAGAACTAAGTACGTAGTTGCTGATTGTGGAAAAAAAGCAATTATTTATAAAACTGACAATTTATATATTGGTGATAAGATTGAAATTCAAGGTGAATTTCAATCTATCAACCAAAATGGTAATTTCTTTGGCTATAGTTTTTCAAGATCTATGAGACGTAATAATATTTATTTTCAAATTACTCCGACTAAGATTAAGGTGGTTAGTCGGAGTAATACATTAGGTCATAAAATATATGGTCGTATAAATAGGATGGAGAATGTTGAACAGCGTGATATTATTAAATCCTATTTATACGGCTTTAGTAATGAGGATGAAAATCTAAATACTTATGTTAGATCTAGTGGTATGCATGTAAGTACTTTAATATCTTGGTTGTATGGTTTACTTTTGTTTGTTCCGACAAATTATGTTACTTTAATTCTTTGTTTGTTTGTATTGTTTATTGGGAATATTACTCGCTTTAGTTTTTCTTTAAAAAGAATATTTATATTTACAGCTATAAAATTCATTCTTCCAAGGGAGGATGCTAAAACGCGTCTTGGCATATCAATAATATTAATATTATTGATATGCCCTAATGCTATTTATGAACTAGGGTTTATTATTCCAGTATGTTTTTCACTATTTGGGATGTTTACTAAATATAAAAAGCGTAGTTTTATAAAATCGATGCTTGTTTTGTTACCAATCCAGTTATGCACATTTTATCGAACATCCATTTTATCAATTATTACTTTTAATATTCAACGTACCTTATTTGCTTTCAATTACCTCCTATCGTTGCTATGTATAGTTTTTCCATTACTAGGAGGCTCCTTGTTGATTCTAAATAAATCTTTCTGTGAATTTGTTAATAGTTTAAATCTAATAAATATAGTAGGGAGAATGAATATACTATTCCTATTCATATATTTAATATTACTGTTTAAATATATGAATAGATATGATAAAAAAGATTTAGTTAAAATTTATTGTTTAGTAGCTTTAATACCTTATGGTTGCTTTTTCATTCCTTATACGCAGATATATTTTAATGATGTAGGCCAAGGAGATTGCATACTGATTATAGAGCCTTTTAATATGCATACAATTATGATTGATATTGCAGGTAATCTTAAAGTTAATATTCCTAAAACTAAGCTTGAGCCTACTTTAAATGCTTTGGGTATAAATCGCATAGATACTTTATTTATAACTCATAATGATTATGATCATAGTGGAGGTTTAAAAGAATTAGAAGAAATAGTTGAGGTTAAAAAAGTAGTAAAGAATAAAGCGGAGGTTGGGCGCTATCGACTAGGTAATATAGAACTACACTCATTGTTAAACACCATTGATTTTGGAAATCCTAATGATAATTCAATAATTTTATATACCAAAATTAATGGTGTTAGTTATTTATTTACGGGAGATATTTCGATAGCAGTGGAGAAGAGATTGATGAAAGAATATCCCAACTTAAGAGTTGATGTATTAAAGGCAGCACATCATGGTTCTAAAACAGCATCATCAAAATCTTTTTTAACGATGATAGATCCTAAGATTGCCTTTATAAGTGCTGGTGCTAATAATATATATCATCATCCTAGTAAAGAGGTAATAGATAATATGAAAAACCAACATGTTAGTTATTTTGTATCAGCAAATACAGGAGCGCTGAGTATTATTTCTTTACCATATATAAATATATTTTACAATGTAAAATATAACGTAGGTATAATTAAATAAACATGATATAATTGTAGAGGTGATAACAATGAATTATCTTTTATATGGCGAAGAAGCCTACAGAATTAATCAAACAATAAAAAAAATTAAGGGAGAATTTAGTGATGAATCAGAAATGAATATTTCTGTTTTTGATGCTTCGATTCATAGTATTAATGTCATAATAGATGATGCTAATACAATTCCTTTTTTCTCTGATAAGAAAATAGTAATTGTAAATAATGCTAATTATTTTTCTTCAACTTATGAAGGGAAAGAAGATTTAACGTTATTAGAAAATTATTTACTGAGCCCGTTAACTACTACAGAACTAGTGCTAGTTGGTAGTTATCCTAAGCTAGACGCTAGAAAGAAAATTGTTAAATGTGTTAATAAGAATGCTCGTGTTTTGGTATTTAATCCATTAGATGAAATAGCTAAAAACACTTGGATTGTAGCTGAAGTTAAACGCAGAAATATAAAAATAGAAAAAGAAGCACTGAAAATATTTATAAATCGTGTAGCTTGTGATATGCAAATAATTGAACATGAATTAGATAAATTTGAAGCTTATGATGGTAAAATTGATATTCAGTGTGTTAAATCTTTAGTAACTAAACAACTTAATGAAAATGTATTTGATCTAGTAAATGCTGTAGTGAAAAAAGATAAAAGTGCTAGTATGATAATTTGGCGAGATCTTTTAGTTTTGAACACTGAACCAATAGCTTTAATTGCGTTATTAGCAGCCCAGTTTAGATTTCTATTACAAGTTAAGTTATTACATATTGAAGGCTACGATAAAACTGAAATAACAAGTAAAATGTCAGCACATCCATATCGAGTTCAATTAGCATTAGTAACTATCAATGGATTGAATGCTCGTGAAATACAAAAAATACTTTCAGATCTTGCAATGCT
This sequence comes from Erysipelotrichaceae bacterium, assembly GCA_036639955.1. Lineage (GTDB taxonomy): Bacteria > Bacillota_I > Bacilli_A > Erysipelotrichales > Erysipelotrichaceae > JAVWHP01. The sequence goes on along the minus strand of JAVWHP010000001.1, from coordinate 200,814 downwards.
AGATCAAAAATTAAAATCAGGTGCACTAGATAAAACACTAGGATTTGAATTATTCTTATTAAAAATGTGAAGTCATAATGACTTCACATTTTTAATAAAAAAAAGTTAGTTATCTAACTAACTTTAATTATGCTAATTTATTAATAGCTTTAGCTAAACGAGATTTTTGTCTAGTTACAAAATTCTTGTGGTGAATTCCACTAGTAACTGATTTATCTAGTTTTGAACTAACTTCATTGTAAGCAGCAACTGCTTTAGTTTTGTCATTAGCTTCGATAGCAGCTTCAACATTTTTTAAAGTTGTTTTTAAAGCAGTCTTTTCAGCTGTTTTAGCTATGTTTCTTTTGTTGTTAGTTAACACACGTTTCTTCTTTGATTGGATGTTTGGCATTGTTTGCACCTCCTATATAATTGCCAACAAATTATAACAAAAATTCAAATGAATTGCAATATTAAGCTCTAAAAAAGACCATACTAGTTATGAGGTGAGCTAAAATGAGCCATAATTACGCTACTAGAAGTGATTTTGCTGATGAAGTAGTTAAAAACACTAATGATTTTAAACAAACAATTGAAGAAAATTTTGGAATAGTTACTAACTATATTAGAATAACTAACCCTAACAATAATTTGAATAAAGATTGTGGAGACTACATATCTATAGAATTTAAAACTTTAAATGATGATAATTATCGTGAAAATATTAGTGATAAAATATCAACGTCATTACATAAAATTATTACTGATCGTGAATTAATTATTAATAAAATATTAGTAGTAGGTTTAGGCAATCGATATATAATTGCAGATGCTTTAGGACCTAAAGTTATGAATAACATTCTAGTTACTGCACATCTATATGAATTAGATAAAACTGAATTATTAGCAGGTACTAGAAATGTAGCTGTACTATCACCAGGCGTTATGGGACAAACCGGATTAGAAAGTTACCAAATAGTATCTAGTGTTGCTAAAGACTATGAACCAGATTTAATTTTAGTCGTAGATGCTTTAGCAACAGCTAGTTATAAAAGAATTAATCGGGTTATACAAATAACGGATACAGGAATTAAACCAGGTAGTGGGGTAGGTAATCAACGTATGGCTTTTCAAGAAAGTAATTTTAATGTTCCAGTAATTGCATTAGGAGTAGCTACTGTGACGTCGCTCAATTCAATAATAGCTGAAACATTGGAAAATTCTAATGTGGAAATTGAACAACTAAATTTAGATGAACTAAATTTAGTTGTTACACCAAAGTCAATGGATGATGATTTAAGACATTTAAGTAATGTAATAGCTAAAGGGATTAATATGTTTATACATCCTAAGTTTAAAGAACTATAGCATATATCTATTAATAACTCATATAATTATATGAGGTACATAAAATGAAAGATGGAATAAAATTATTTATTAAAATTATTATCATATTATTATTTTTAATTGTTACTCCTTTCTTTAAAGAACTGAGTAATTTTTTTGCAGAAAATTCTAGAGATAATAAACTTATAATATCATTAAAAGATATAGAAGCTGTAGATAATTTTGATACATTAAAAAGTCTTAATGTAATGAGTGTAAAAGAATTAATAAGAATGGATGAAGAAACAATAATGTTTATACCTAGTGCAACTAAACCCAATAATACAAATAAGCCAGCTACTAATAAAAAAAAGATATATATTTATAATACACATCAACAAGAAGGCTATAGTGATACTGGAAGTGTTATGGAAGCTGCAGCTTTATTATCTAACGAATTAGTAAAACTAGGTTATGAAGTAGTATTAGAAACTAATGATTTTAATAAGTATGCTAATGATAATAATTTAAATTATAATCAATTGTATTTAGTGTCTAGTAAATATTTGAATGATGCTTTTGTTAATTATAAAGGATTCGATTTAGTAATAGATTTACATCGTGATAGTATACCTAGAAACTTGACATATTATACTGAAGGTAAACTTAATTACGCTAAAATGATGTTAGTAGTAGGAGGATTATCAGATAATTCTTATGATGTAACTAAGACAAGTGCGACATTAACTGACATAATTAATAAGGAACATAATGGTATGATGCGTAGTGTAATGAATCGTGAAGCCTATTATAATCAACAGATGTTTCCTAAAATGATTTTAATAGAATTAGGTAGTGATGCTAATACTTTTGATGAAGTTAAGAACACTATACCAATACTAGCTAATGGTTTAAACAAACTTATGGAGGATAAATAAATGAAAAGATTTATAGCTGACGCCATTCTTATTCTAATCATTATCTCTATAGCCTTTAATGGCTATAATTCGGAAGAAACAACGCTTGAACATAAGCAAAAAGCTTTTGAAGAAAGTATTAGTAAACATGAGTCTATTGATAAACAAATAGAAACTAAACAACTTAATAATATAGATGATAATCTTGCGGTTCGATTAGCTAATGCTGCTAGCGAAACTATAGTTGATATTACATCTAGTGGATTAGGAGTGATTGTTAATGTAGTTGAGGACGTTTTAAGGTAGATTATCTTTTAAAAGTAGTGTACAATAGATTAGCATTAATAATATATTATTAATTAGATTGAAGGTGATTTAATGAAGAGAGTAATTTTTATGGGGACACCCGTTTTTGCTTGTGGTATTTTAGATGCTTTATTAGCTAGTAATGTTGAAGTAGTGTGTATAGTTTCTCAGCCTGATAAGAAGGTTGGTCGTAAACAAATTTTAACTCACACACCTTTAAAAGCATATGCATTATCTAAAGGTATTAAGGTTATTCAACCGGTTAATATTAAATTAGCTTATGATGAATTAAAGATGTATGAACCGGATTTAATTGTTACATGCGCTTATGGTCAAATTATTCCAGATAGTATATTGGAACTTCCAACTTATGGTGCAATTAATGTTCATGCTTCTTTATTACCTAAGTTAAGGGGAGGAGCTCCTATACATAAGGCAATAATTAATGGAGATGCTCAGAGTGGCGTTTCTATTATGAGAATGGTTAAAAAAATGGATGCTGGTGCTGTTATGAGTGTTGCTAAGGTAGATATAGATCCTAATGATACAATGCTTTTATTACATGATAAACTTATAGTAGCTGGTGCTAATCTTTTAAAGGAATCTTTACCAAAAATATTTAATGGTGAAGCAATATTCATTGACCAAGATGAATCTAAAGTAACTTATGCTTGGAATATAACTAGAGAAGAAGAATTAGTGCATTTTTCTAATCCTTTATCTAGTATTTATAACCAAATACGTGGGTTAATTCCTAATCCTATCGCTTATGGTATTATAGATAATAAAAAAATAAAATTCTTCTCTGTCCACAAAAATTGTGCGACGGTTAGCGAAGCGATTGGGACACTCTGCTATAAAAACAATGAACTATGTATTGCTTGTGATTCAGGCTATATTGTTCTAGAAGAACTTCAATTAGAAGGTAAAAATAAATGCACTGCTAAAGAATTCTATAACGGTGCTGGTAAAAATTATATAGGGAAAATATTCGAGGTATAGAAATGAAAAAAAATCATATAGTAGTTTACGCATTAGGTATAGCGATGGTGTTTGCAGTTACTGCTTGTATTAGTATTCCAACGCCATATCAAGGTTATATAAATATTGGAGATAGTATTGTTTTATTATTTGCTTCAGTCTTATCACCTATTGGTGCTTTTATTGTAGGCGGTGTAGGTAGTGCTTTAGCAGATTTATTCTTAGGTTATACGCATTATGCTTTATTTTCTTTAATTATAAAAGGTACAGAAGGTCTTATAGTTTCAATATTATTTAAAAAACTTAAAGATAAATTAAAGGTTAGTTCTTACTTTGTAGGTATCATTATAATGATAATAGGCTATATGTTTGCTAAAACTATTTTATATTCAAGTTTTGCTTTAGGATTATCTAGTATTCCTGAGAATTTAATTCAAGGATTAGCTAGTTGTTTAATAGCTATATTAGCAATTAAACCATTTAAAAAGATAGCTGATAGGAATCCTAAGCTGATTGATTAAAGAGGTTTAAATATAGGGTAAAAGAAGCAGGCCATCTGCTTCTTTTACTTTGAATAAAATATTTATCTTTTATGTTTAGGTGATATTTGTTATAATGATGATATTGTTTTAAAGGAGGGTTTTTATGGATCAAAGTCATATAAGGAATTTTTCAATAATTGCACATATAGATCATGGTAAATCCACTTTAGCTGATCGTATATTAGAGTTAACTGATACTGTAGAATTAAGAGATATGAAAGCACAGCTATTGGATTCTATGGATTTAGAAAGAGAACGTGGAATTACTATTAAATTGAATGCTGTTCAATTAAAATATACTAGTTTGAATGGTGAAGATTATATTTTTCATCTAATTGATACACCAGGACATGTAGACTTTACTTATGAGGTTTCTAGATCTTTAGCTGCTTGTGAAGGAGCTATATTAGTTGTAGATGCTGCTCAAGGTATTGAAGCGCAAACATTAGCTAATGTTTACTTAGCCTTAGATAATGATTTAGAAATTATACCAGTTATAAATAAGATAGATTTACCTAGTGCTCAACCAGAAGTAGTAATAGAAGAAATTGAAAATGTTATAGGACTACCAGCTAGTGATGCACCTAGAATTTCAGCTAAGAATGGAATTAATATTAGAGAAGTACTAGAACAAATTGTAGAAAAAGTTCCAGCTCCTTGTGGAAATCCTAATGCTCCTTTACAAGCATTAATCTTTGATAGTGTTTATGATCCTTATCGTGGAGTTATTGCTATGATTAGAATAAAAGAAGGTACGTTAAATGTTGGTGACAAAATTCGTTTTATGGCAAGTGGTGCTGAATACGAAGTATTAGAACTAGGAGTAAGAACGCCTAAAGAATTAAGGAAAACTAAATTAGAATGTGGAGAAGTAGGTTGGTTAGCTGGTAGTATTAAATCAGTTAAAGAAGTAGGAGTAGGTGATACAATTACTTTAGTAGATAATCCTGCTAAAGAATTATTAAAAGGCTATCGTGTGATGAATCCTATGGTATATTGTGGTTTATATCCAATAGATTCAAGTAAATATAATGATCTAAGAGAAGCTCTTGATAAGTTACAGTTAAATGATGCGTCACTTCAATATGATGCAGAAACATCACAAGCTCTAGGTTTTGGTTTCCGTTGTGGATTCCTAGGGTTATTACATATGGATGTAGTACAAGAAAGAATTGAACGTGAATATAATATTGATTTAATCCTTACTGCTCCTAGTGTTGTATACCATGCTTTCTTAACTAGTGGTAAAGAACTAATGGTTGATAATCCATCTCTATTACCAGATGTACAAGAAATAGATCATATTGAAGAACCATATGTTAAAGCAAGTATTATGGCACCTAAAGATTATGTAGGACCTATTATGGAACTATGCCAAAAGAAACGTGGTACTTATATAGATATGGAATATATAGATGATACAAGAGTTAATATTATTTATGAATTACCTCTAGGAGAAATAGTGTTTGATTTCTTTGATAAACTTAAATCTTATTCTAAAGGTTATGCATCTTTCGACTATACCCTTATAGGATATAAAACTAGTAAACTAGCTAAGATGGATATTCTACTTAATATGGAAGTAGTAGATGCTCTATCTATTATAGTTCATAAAGATTTTGCTTATGCTCGTGGTAAAGCTATATGCGAAAAATTAAAAACACTTATACCAAGACAACAGTTTCAAATCCCAATTCAAGCAACTATTAATAGTAAAGTTGTAGCACGTTGTGATATTTCATCTTTAAGAAAGAATGTTTTAGCTAAATGTTATGGTGGAGATATATCGCGTAAGAAAAAGTTATTAGAAAAACAAAAGCAAGGTAAAAAGCGTATGAAGTCTGTAGGTTCTGTTGAAGTACCTCAAGAAGCTTTTATGGCTGTATTATCGATGGATGATGAATAGTCACACTTTAGTGTGACTATTTTTTTCTATTTTTGTCGAATATCCCCATTAATTTTAATATCTTGTTAAAATATAACATGAGGTGTTTATATGAATTCATTAGCAATAAAATATAGTGAACAAAACTATTTAACAAGAGAACAAGTATTAGGCGAGAATGAGCATCTAGTAGGAGAACTAATCTGGCAAGAAGTATTAAATTATCGTTCAATCTTTACTTTTAACTATACTTTAAATAATCATAATTATATACTTGTAAGATGCCATCTTTTTAATTCTTTATTATTAAATCTTAATGATAGTATAATTTATGCGTCTAACAATTTATCTCCTAACGTTATAGATAAAGATAGTACATATTTTAATAACTTAAGAGCTAATAAAAAATTATACATTAATAAACTAAATATAATGCTAATAGATACAGCTAACTATTATAATATTAATCTAACTACTAAGTTTATTAATCTAATAAATAAAGAAACAATCTTTATAAAACTAATATTAATTAATTTAAACTATAACCCTACTGACTCTAATATCCTTAGAAAAGTAATATACATTTATTATAATATAGAGAATATCTATGATAATATCATAGATACAATTATAAACCCATATAATGATTTAACTTATAGTGTGCTAGAATTAATTAAAAATAATATCTTGTATTTGTCAGAATTAGTGATAAAATTGAAATGTAACAAAAATTCTAAAGATGATTTAAGTGATTTAATTCTTAAGTATCCACAAATTAGTTCAAATAGTTTAAAGTTTTATTATTATCATAACAAATATAATGCATATTATACTATAAATGATTATGTATTATATAATAATAGTAGTTATGAAACAGCTAGACAAGGATTAGAAGTTTTAACTAAATATAATTTTTATAATAAAGAAAAGATTGGCAAACGTTATGTATATTACATAGGATAGGAGGATTAAAATGAATGCTATTAATGAAATTAAAATTTATTTATGTGTGAATGATCTACATTTATTAAACCAATTAAATGATTATTCTTATCATAATAATGATTTTAATATTGTTGGTAGCTTTGAAGGCAATATAATGGATATTAAAGATTTTAATGATGCTAATGTTTTAATAATTAGAATACATGGTTATAGTAAAGAGTCTTTAAGTTATATAAAACAAATTAAAGCATTATTTAATTTAAAAGTTATTGCTTTGATATCTAGAGATGATATAAGTCGTTTAAATGGTATTAATGATGTAAGTAATTTATTAGATAAATATATAATTGGAGCTTATTATTTTAATGAGTTAGTAAACTGTATAATGGATTTAAAAAAGACGATAATATTAAGACAAAATAAACAATTAAGTAGTATAATAACTAATACTATATTAAGTTATAGGATACCGATTAATTTTAGAGGGTTTCAATATTTAAAAACAGCATTAATATTACTTAATAGTGATAATTATGCTAATGGTTATAAGGTAATGGAATTATATAAAGAAATAGCATTAATAAATAAAACTACTGCTAGTAGAGTAGAAAAAGCATTAAGATATGCTATAAAAGAATCTAATTTAGATGATAAGATGAAATGCCATGAATTTATATTAACATTAAATGCTAAAGTAATATTAGAGAAGGAGAAAGATAATGAGTAATGCTTTATATATACATATACCATTTTGTAAACATATATGCGCCTATTGTGATTTTGATCGTTGTGGATATAATGAAGAATTAGCTACTAAATATCTATATTCCTTAGAAAAAGAATTAAATACTATTAAGGATAAAAACTATAATACTATTTATATTGGAGGAGGTACTCCTAATGCATTAAGTGATAGCTTATTATATAAGCTATTGCAAATGGTTGAACCATTTGCTAAAGACATTAAAGAATATACCATAGAACTTAATGTCGAAGAACTCAATGCATCTAAATTAAATATTATTAAAGAAAGTAATATAAACAGAGTATCATTAGGTGTACAAACATTAGATGATAATATACTAAAAATAATAGAAAGAAAACACACTATAAAAGAAGTATTAAAAGCTATAAAAGATATAAGAGAAATAGGAATTAATAATATATCAATAGATTTAATATATGGATTACCAAAACAAACACTAGAAAAATGGAAAGAAGATTTAGAAGAAGTAGTTAAATGGGATATTAAACACATATCTATATATTCATTAACAATAGAAGAACACTCAAAATTTGGTAGAGAACATAGAGAACTAATAGATAATGAATTAGAAGGACAATATTATGAAGAAGGTATAAAAATATTAGAAAAGAATGGATTTAAACAATATGAAGTAGCTAATTTTGCTAAAGAAGAAAAAGAATCATTGCATAATAAAGCATATTGGAAATATGAAGACTTTGAAGGAATAGGATGTGGGGCGAGTGGAAAAAATAAGAATGAAAGATACTATAATGAATTTAAAATTAATGAATATATAAAAGGTATAAACATTAAAGAAACCACAAAGTTAAATAAAGAAGAAATTAAGTTTGAAGCAATAATGATGAATTTAAGATTAAGAAAAGGAATAAATATAAAAGAATACAATAAGAAATATGAATGTGATATAATACAAGAAAATAAAGATGCTATAGGAAAGTTAAGCAATAAGGAATGGATTATTGTGGATGGAGATTATATTAAGACAAGTAAAGAAGGGCAAATGCTATTACATGAAGTATTAATGTATTTTATGAAATAAGGAGAATAAGCATGATAAAAGAACTATTAGTAAGTGCTCAAGTAGTATTGATGGTACAAAACTATTTGAAAAATGGTAATTATGAGAATCTTATAAATGAAGAAAAACTAAAGATAAAAGAAATTAAATTTGAAAGTATTGAACATACAGTATTTAAAAATAAAATAGTAAGACAAAAAACAATAAAAGAATTTATAGATTATTTAATGAAACAAAAATGCAATACAATAGCATTAAGCATAAGTGATAAAGTTGATCGAGACCTTTGTGGAGTAGTAAATGGGATGCCATGCAGTATATATGTAGAATATAAAGATTTATCATATATGTACTTTAAAGAAGTAGAAGTAGATAAAGAAGGCAATTACAGTTATAGATATAATGCTAAAATATGTGCAGTGAGAAACAGTTGGAAAGAATTTAATATAGATATATTAAAAGAAGAATTACTATTAATAAAAGAATATTTTAAAAAAATAGAATGTAAAGAAGAAGAAGAAAGAATGCAAACATCAATAGTGTATTTAGAAGAACCAAATAATATAAAAGAAGAATACTATAAGTTATTACCAGAAGCTTATTATAAGACAACAGTAGCATTGTTTGCAGCATTAGTTAATGCATATTATTTTGGAGAAGAATTTGATCCAAAAGATAAAGTTATTGAAAATACATTAAAGATGGGTTGTAGTGAAGAATATTATGAAAGAACAAGGAGATTGAATAAAGTATTGAATGATGCATTTATGTATGTAATTAATATTACTAGAAGATGTTAAATAGGGGTTGTAAACTATAAAGGATTGTGGTAAGATGTTATAGATTTCTTACTGGGTTTATTGATACCTCATCTTTATACTCGGTATGAAAGGACTATATGTCAATGGAGGACTAACCAATGTTAGCAAAAGCAGAAAAACAAGCAATAATGAAAGAGTACGCAAGAAAAGAAGGAGATACAGGATCTCCAGAAGTTCAAGTTGCTGTATTAACAAGACAAATTAATGTCTTAACAGAACATTTAAAAGCACACAAACATGATTATGCATCTCAACGTGGATTAATGATGATGGTTGGACAACGTCGTAACTTATTAGGATACCTTAAATCTAAAGATTTAGGACGTTATAAAGAACTAATTGGTCGTTTAGGATTACGTAAATAATTAAGAGCCTTAGGGCTCTTTTTTTTATACTATTTATTTCATTTAATTATAAACTGTGATATTATTAAATAGACAGAAAAATATGAGGTGAAACAATGACTAAACAAGTATTTAGTTTAGATTTCTGCGGTAGAAATATTACCGTAGAAACTGGTGAAATGGCTAAACAAGCAGGTGGAGCAGTATTAGTAAGATATGATGATACTGTTGTGCTATCAGCTTCTACAGCTAGTAATACAGCAAAAATGGATATTGATTTCTTTCCCTTAACAGTTACATTTGAAGAGAAACTATATTCAGTAGGAAGAATCCCAGGAGGCTTTCTAAGAAGAGAAGGAAGACCTAGTGAACATGCTACATTAACAGCTAGAATGATAGATCGACCTATAAGGCCATTATTTGCTGAAGGATTTAGAAATGAAGTACAAGTAGTAAATACGGTATTATCAGTAGATCAAGATGCAACACCAGAAATGACAGGTATGTTTGGAGCAAGTTTATCATTATGTATATCAGATATACCATTTAACGGACCAATAGCAGGAGTATATGTAGGACTTGTAGATGGAGAATATATTATAAATCCAACACAAGAAGAACTAGCTAAATCAGATATAGACTTAGCAGTAGCTGGTACTAAATACGCATTAAATATGGTAGAAGCTGGAGCTAAAGAAGTAAGCGAAGAAGAAATGCTAGAAGCTATAATGTTTGGACATGAAGCAATTAAAAGATTAATTTCTTTTCAAGAAGAAATAGTAGAAGCAATAGGTAAACCTAAAAGAGAAATTAAACTTTATGAAGTAGATCAAACATTAAATAAAGCAGTTAGAGAATTAATAGAAGAAAGAATGATTAAAGCAGTAAGAATTAAAGAAAAGCTTGAAAGATATGGAGCAATAGATGAGTTAGAAGCAGAAGCTGTAACTATTTATGATGAGATGGAATATGAAAACTTGCAATTAAAGAATAATACAATTAAACAAGTTAAAGAAATATGTCATGATATAGTTAAAGATGAAGTAAGAAGACTTATAACTGTTGATAAGATAAGACCTGATGGACGTCGAATAGATGAAATTAGACCATTAAGTTCAGTAGTAGATATATTACCTAGAGTTCATGGTTCTGCTATGTTTACTAGAGGTGAAACACAAGTATTATCTGTATGTACTTTAGGTGCACTTAATGATAATCAAATTGTAGATGATGTTACTGAAGTTGATACTAAGAGATTTATGCATCATTATAACTTTCCTCCTTATTCAGTAGGAGAAACAGGTAGAATGGGAAATCCAGGACGTCGTGAAATAGGACATGGTGCTTTAGGAGAACGCGCTTTATTTCAAGTATTACCAAGTTTAGAAGAATTCCCTTATACTATTAGATTAGTAGCTGAAGTATTAGAATCTAATGGTTCTAGTTCTCAAGCCAGTATATGTGCTGGTACTATGTCTTTGATGGCTGCTGGAGTTCCTATAACAAGACCAGTAGCTGGTATAGCTATGGGATTAGTTAAAAGTGGAGAAAACCATACCATATTAACTGATATTCAGGGTATGGAAGATCATTTAGGAGATATGGATTTTAAAGTAGCTGGTACTACTAAAGGTATAACTGCTTTACAAATGGATATTAAAATAGATGGTTTAGATCGTATAATATTTGAAGAGGCATTAGAACAAGCGAAACAAGGAAGAAAGCAAATAATGGCTAATATGTTAGCTACTATTTCTGAACCAAGAAGTGATGTAGGTGAATATGCGCTTAAATTAGAATCATTTATGATTAAACCAGAAAAGATTAGAGATGTTATAGGTCAAGGTGGTAAGGTTATTAACCAAATTATTGCTGATTGCGATAATGTTAAAATAGATATTAATGATGATGGTAAAGTTATAATTTATCATATTAATAGAGATAGTATAAATAAAGCTAAATCTATTATTGAAGATATTGTTAGAGTTGCTAAAGTAGGTGATATCTTTGATGCTAAAGTAGTAAGAATAGAAAAGTTCGGAGCTTTCGTTGAACTTTTCCATGGTACTGATGGTTTATTACATGTTAGTAAAATTAAACATGAAAGAGTAGATAATGTTGAGGATGTACTTAAACTAAATCAAATTATAAAAGTTAAGGTTATTGAAGTTGATGAACGTGGTAGAGTTAATGTTTCTGCTAAGGATTTAATTGAAAAACCAGTAACTACTACTAATAATATAGATAAAGTTCTATAGTAATTGTAAGAAATAGAAGATGAAATTTCATCTTCTATTTTTTATTTGCTATAAGTATGTTAAACTTATAGCGAATGGAGTGATTATCATGGGTTTTTTACCAATTAATAGAGAAGAAATGTTAGAACAAGGTTATGAACAAGTTGATTTTATATATGTTAGTGGTGATGCTTATGTTGATCATCCTAGTTTTGGTGCTGCTATCATTACTAGGACTTTACAGGCTTTTGGTTATAGTTGTGTTATATTGCCTCAACCTGATTGGAATAACGATGCTGAATTTTTACAGTTTGGTGAACCTAGATTAGGTTTTCTTGTTTCTGCTGGTAATATAGATTCGATGGTTAATCATTATAGTGTTAATAAAAAACATCGTGATACTGATAGTTATAGTGATGATGGTGTGATGGGAAAGCGTCCTGATCGTCCAACTATTGTTTATACTCAAATATTAAAGCGTTTATTTCCTAATAAGCCTGTTTTAATTGGTGGTATTGAAGCTAGTTTAAGACGTTTAGGTCATTATGATTATTGGGATGATAAAGTTAGAGCTTCTATTTTAATTGATTCTCAAGCTGATTTACTTATGTTTGGTATGGGAGAGAATTGTATAATTGAAGTTGCAGATGCACTTAATTCTGGTTTAGAAGCTAAAGATTTATGTTTTATTAGAGGAACAGTTTATAAATGTAAAGATATTGAATATGTAGTAGATCCTATTGTTCTTCCTAGTTATGATGAACTACGTACTAATAAACTTACATATGCTGAAAGTATTAGGGTTCAACATGAAAATATAGATGCTATAAATTCTAAGATATTAGTTGAACCCTATAATGGTTGGTTTGTAGTCCAAAACCAACCACCTCTTCCGCTTAGTCAAGCGGAGATGGATTTTACTTATTCATTACCTTATATGCGCGCTGCTCATCCTAGTTATCATCATATACCAGCTATTGATGAGGTCCAATATTCTATAGTAAGTAATAGAGGTTGTTTTGGGTCTTGTACATTCTGTGCTATTACTCAACATCAAGGAAGAATTATATCAACTAGAAGTACTGAAAGTATTATAGAAGAAGGTAAGATTATAACTAAGTTGCCTAATTTTAAAGGGTATATTAATGATTTAGGAGGACCTACTGCTAATTTTTCTAGAACAGCTTGTGATAAACAAATTGAACATGGTGCTTGTGTACATAAAGATTGTTTATTTCCTAAAGCTTGTAATAACTTAGTAGTTGATCATTCTAATTATCTTAAAATGTTAAGAGAACTAAGAAAGATACCTACAGTTAAAAAAGTCTTTATTAGAAGTGGTATACGCTATGATTATTTAATGTATGATAAAGATGAAACCTTCTTTAATGAGTTAGTTAAATATCATATATCAGGACAGTTAAGAGTAGCTCCTGAACATATCTCTTCTAAAGTTTTAGATAAGATGGGTAAACCTCATAAAGAACTATATTTAAAATTTATAGATAAATTTGAGAAAAAGAATAAAGAATTTAATATGAATCAGTTTGCTGTTCCTTATTTGATGAGTTCTCATCCTGGTAGTGATTTAAATGCTGCTATTGAGCTTGCTGAGTATCTAAAGTCAATACATCATACACCAAAACAAGTCCAAGACTTTTATCCAACACCAGGGACGCTAGCTACCTGTATGTATTATACAGAAATAGATCCTAAAACAATGAGTAAAGTATATGTTGCTAAAAGCTATGAAGAAAAATCAATGCAAAGAGCACTTATGCAATTTAATTATCCTCAAAACTATGAATTAGTATATAATGCATTAAAACTAGCTAATCGTCTAGATCTAGTAGGTAATGAACCTAAATGCTTAATCGGAAAACGAAATACTACTAAAACTAATAAAAGCTATGGTAAACCTAGTTATAATAAATATAGTAAATTCAGTAGCTTTAATAAACATAAGGATCATAAGTAATGAAAATAAGAACTTTAACAAGAATAGCTATAATGGGTAGTATCCTATTTACTATCTTCTATAGTTTTTCCTTTATCTTATATTTAGAACTTATAACCTTCACCATCCTTGTATTCTCTTTAGTATTTAAGAAGGATACTATATTAGCATGTATAATATTCGCACTAATAAATATGCTTGTTAATGGATTTACACCGTGGAATATTATGTACATGCTAATATATCCTTCATATGCTTGTATCTTAAGTTATAGTAGTTCTATATTAATTAAGCATATGAAGGTAGTTCCACTTATTTGTGGAACTTTATCCTTCGCTACTGGTATGCTTGTTGATTTAGGTTTTATAATGTTTTCTCCTACTGTGACGTTGTTTTATGTTATAATGGGTCTTAAGACTAGTATTATACAGGGTTGTTTAAGTGCAATTTTATGTTTATTTCTCTTTGAACCGGTGTATAATAGTCTAATGAAAATAAGGAAGGTACATAATCTATGAAAAATTTAAAGAATAAAATTATTGTTGCTGTTGCTATTGTTATTGTTGGAGCTTTGGCTGTGTTTGGTTTTGATTACTTTACTAAGCGAGCAGAATTAAGTAAGGGTGATAAATCAATTGAAATTATTGTTAAAGATGAAGTAAGTAATAAAGAGGTTTATCATGAAACTATAAGAACTAATGCTACTACTTTAGATGCGTTGTTAGCGGAAACTAAAGAGTTAAAAGTAGTTGTTGAAGATGGTCAATATGGTAAATTTATGACTAGTATAGTCGATTTAAAACAAGATATGAATAAAGGACCTTGGATTCTATATGAATCTGCTAATAACCAAAGTTGTATAGATGCTGGTAATTTCTGTCCTAGTATTAATCAAGTAGCATTAAAGGATAAGGATGTATTTACTTTTAAATTTACAAATGATACAGGGTTTTAAAAAAATTAATTAAAATAAAAAGAAATGATGATATAATTATATCGAGGTGAAAGTATGTTTAAAATTGGAATAGATGCAATGGGCGGAGATAAAGGCCCAATGGAAGTAATAACTGCTTGTAAAAGTTATGTAAAGAATAATGAAGCTGAATTAGTAGTTTATGGAAGTGAAGAAGCGATAGCTTGTATTGCTAATACTAAAAACATAACTGGAGTAGTTACTACTCAAGTAATGGAAATGGAAGATGGAGCTTTAGCTATTAGACGTAAAAAAGATGCTAGTATGGTTAAAGGTATTGAAGCTTTAAATAAAGGTGAAATTGATGGCTTTGTAAGTTGTGGTTCTACAGGAGCTCTTCTTAGTGGTGCTACACTTATTTTAAAGACATTACCTACTGTTGAAAGACCAGCTATATTAGGTGTTATGCCAACCCTTAATGAACAAGGGGTTATATTTTTGGATATGGGAGCAAATGCAGTTAATTCTCCTGCACATTTACTATCATTTGCAAAGATAGGAAGTATTTATGCAAAGAATGTATTAGGTATAGAAAACCCTAGTGTTGCTCAACTTAATATAGGTGGTGAAGAACTTAAAGGTGATCCACTACGTAAAGAAACTTATCAACTTTTAAAGGCTGAGGAAACCATTAACTTCGTTGGTAACATCGAATCTAATAAAATGCTATTAGGAGAAGTTAATGTTATTGTAACTGATGGTTTCTCAGGCAACTTAGTATTAAAAGCCTTTGAAGGTAGTGGGAAACTATTTACTAAAACACTTAAGAAAACATTTATGAGCAATATTATAACAATGTTTGGTGCACTACTTTCAAAGAGCGCCATTAACAAATGTAAAGACTTATTAGATGATAAAAACTATGGAGGAGCTTTATTAGCTGGAGTAAGTAAACCAGTAGTGAAAGCCCATGGAAATAGCGATAGAATAGCATTTTATAACGCAATTAAACAAATGAATACAATGCTAGAAAAAGACGTTGTAGGAAAGATGCAGGAATAATAATGAAACCATGCAACACTATATATGAATGGCTTGATATTAGAAATATCAAATATAAAAATACTGAACTAATAGATCAAGCATTAGTACATTCATCATATGTTAATGAGCATCGCTCAACCTATCATGATAATGAAAGATTAGAATTCATGGGTGACGCTGTATTACAGTTATGGTCTACTAATAAACTATTTAAAATAGAACCAGAACTATCAGAAGGCCAAATGACAACTCTACGTGCTCAACTTGTATGTGAAGAAAGCTTAGCAGAGTTTTGCCGTATAAATGGTTGGAACCAATATTTACTATTAGGTGTTGGCGAAGAAAAAACAGGCGGAAGAAATAGAGATTCTATATTAGCTGATATGTTCGAAGCAGTATTAGGAGCTATCTTTTTAGAAACAGGTTTACTTGGAGTTGATATTGTGCTAGATGAAGTATTTACACCAGCAATCAATCAACCTAAAAGTGAGAATGTAACTGATTATAAAACTAAGTTACAAGAATTTATTCAATCAGATACAAGAAAAACAGTACGTTATGATGTAATAAATGTTAAAGGCCCAAGTAATAAACCTGAGTTTGAAGTACATGTCTATTTAGATGATATAACTCTAGGAGTTGGAACAGGCTTTTCAAAGAAAAGAGCAGAACAAATGGCAGCAAAAGATGCCTTTGAAAAAATGGTAAAATAACTATCCTGAGGATAGTTATTTTTTTATAAGACATGGTTCATATGAATAAACTTATGATTGCAATAGTTTTTATTCATATATGGGTATAATCATGTAGTAAAGTAAGCCTTTACAAATTTATGTTTAAATTTTGATACTGTTATGATATAATTCAATAGAAAGTTGAGGTACATTTATGAAGAAAATTAAAATTGTTACTATTGGTGGAGGTTCATCTTATACCCCAGAATTAGTAGAAGGATTTATTAAACGTTATAAGGATTTACCAGTAAGTGAATTAGTACTAGTAGATATTGAAGCAGGTAAAGAAAAATTAAATATAGTAGGTAATTTAGCTAAAAGAATGGTTGAAAAAGCTAATATACCGATGAAGATTACATTAACATTAGATCGAAGAGCAGCTTTAGTTGATGCTGATTATGTTACTACTCAAATGAGAATTGGATTATTACCAGCACGTATTAAGGATGAAAGAATTCCTTTATCACATGGAATGATTGGTCAAGAAACTAATGGAGCAGGAGGTATGTTTAAAGCATTAAGAACTATACCTGTAATATTAGATATTGTAAAGGATATGGAAGAACTATGTCCTAATGCTTGGTTAATTAACTTTACTAATCCAGCCGGAATGGTTACTGAAGCAGTATTAAGATATACTAATTTTAAAAAGGTTATAGGTTTATGTAATGTACCAGTAGGTATGGTTAATGGAATAGCTAAGATTCTTGAAGAAGATCCTAAAGATGTAACATTAGAATTACAAGGAGTAAATCACCATATCTTTGCTACTAATGTATTTGTTAAAGGAAAGAGTGTCTTAGAAGAAGTTCTTAGTCGTTATGAAAACTTAGATCCTAAGGATAATGTTGCTATGAAGAACTTTAATGCTATTCCTTTCTCTCCTGCATTTATAAGAGGCTTAGGTTGTATTCCTTGTCCTTACCATAACTATTACTTCTTTACTAAAGAACAACTTGCAGAAGAGTTAGAACAATTTAAAGAAGGTAATGTACGTGGTGAAGTAGTTAAAAAAGTAGAAGAAGAATTATTTGAATTATATAAAGATGTTAATTTAGATGTTAAACCTGCTCAATTAGAACAACGTGGAGGTGCACATTATTCAGATGCTGCTTGTAATTTAATTAATTCATTACATAATAACTTTGGAGATATCCAATATGTTAATGTTAGAAATAATGGAGCTGTAAGTAATTTACCAGCAGATAGTGCTGTAGAAATCGCTTGTGTAATTACTGGTGGTGGACCTCAACCAATCGCTGTAGGAGAACTTAAACCTCAAATTAATGGAACTATCCAAATGATTAAAACATTTGAAAGATTAGTATGTGAAGCAGCTATCAGCGGTAATAGAGATACTGCTATAACTGCACTTAACATGAACCCATTATGTCCGAGTGATGAATTAGCTAATATTGTATTTGATGAACTATATGAAGCTCACAAAGAATATTTACCACAATTTAAAAAATAATAAATTATAATAAAATTATAATAAAAAGGTGACCTATTGGTCACCTTTATTATTTGTAAAATTAATATTAATGTCTCCGTTTTTAGTTTCAGCAGTAAAGTTATATTTACTATTTGAACTAGAATTAGGAACGTTTACTTTTCCATTATAACTAGATGCGTTAAATGTATAATCGTTTTGATCAGCGATTATTGAGGCATTTATTGAACCATTAAGTGTTGTAGTAGTTAATGAATTAGATAACTTTACGCTATTTAATTTGATAGAACCATTTTTAGAATTAATTTTAGAAGCATTTGTAATAGTACTATTGCTTAATTCTGTTCTACCATTATAGCCATCTATGTCTAAACTATCACTGAAAATAGTATTGTTAATTTTGATATATCCATTCTTTGATTCTATTTTAGCAGTAGCTAAACTATTTAATTTATCTATTTCTATGTGACCGTTATAATGCTGAACATCTAGACAATTTACTGTAATATTATCAAGATAAAAATAACCATTTTTACTATTTGAATTAATATTACCATTAAAAGTACTGGGCACTTCAACTATAAGTTTAGTTGGTGAATTAAATAAACTTATAAATGGTAGAAATGTAGTTCTTTCACTATCAATATTTAAATTACTGTTACTTTCATTAATAGCATATGTTATTCTTCTTGAATCAGTATAAGTAACATGTAACTTATCATCATTTGATGCCCTAATAATAATATCAGCATCATCATTAATAATAATGTTTTTAACTTCAGCAGCAGCAACATATTTATGTTCTGTTCTATTAGTTAAAGATACTGGCTTAAAGTCATTTAGTACACATCCTATTATACATACGATTAGCCCTACAATCATTGTTAAAACTAGTATATTCTTTAATTTATTATTTTTCATAATTTCTCCTTCTTTCTTTTATTAATATGATTATACCTACTAGCATACTAATACCAACTAGAGTATTTAATTTATTTACCTTCATAGACTATGACCTAAATTTGTTAGTTTTGCTTTAATTTTTTTAGTGAAATTGATCGATATAACACCGAAGTATTTTACTAATTTGATGAAAGGTTCTATACATAGAATACATGCAGACATAGTGAATAATGATCCACCTACTAATACTAATGCTACTGGTATACTTATTGAAATATTAAATAAACCAGTTAAAAAGCATATGATTGATGTTAAAGCTAATGAAATTAATACTGCTCCTAAAGAAAAAACTAAGCTCCATATTACTAAATAAGCAGATAATAGTAATATAATAGCAGCAAATAATAATGGTAACCAAAGAGGACTACCAACAATAGCTATTATATACCAAATTGTTTTATTACTAGAATTCTCTTTAGAAGAATTTACTTTTTGATTAATGATTGAAACGAAACTCTGTTCATTTATAGTGTTAGTAATAATTTCATCGATATTACCTAAAGCAGCTATTGATTCTTCCTCATTCATTCCTTCTTCAATTCTATCAGCTATGTTTTCTTCATAGTAATCTAGAATTTTATTACATTCATCTTTTGATAGAGAAGATAAACCTCTTATAAGTTCTTCTCTAAATTCTTGTTTTTTCATTATAAACCCTCGCTTTCTTTTTCAATAAAATCATATATTTTTATTACTTGATCCCACTCTTCAATAAATGTTTTAATTTGTTTCTTACCAAGTGTAGTAATTTGGTAGTACTTTCTTAAACGACCATCATGTTCTTGATTATATACATTTACCATTTTATTAGTCTCTAGTCTCTTTAATATTGGATATAATGTTGATTCAGTAATTTCAATATAGTTACTAATATCTTTTATAATTTGATAACCATATGAATCTTTTTGATTAATAACAGATAAAGTAATTGGTTCTAAAAGTCCTTTTTTAAGTTGAACATCCATAAGATCAACCTCCTTTCTTCTATACTATACAATGCATAGTACTATGTGTCAAGTAGTATTATATAATTTAATCAAATTCTTATTTACTTAGGTTTTATATATTAAAATACTAGAATGTAGTATATAATAATTAAAGCGAGGTATATTATGGAAAATAGTCTAATACATCAATTACAATCATTATTAAATGCTAATGTAGAAAACGATGCATATCGTAATATTGCTCAATATCTACTTAAAAATATATATAATGATAAAATTATGGAAAACTTAAGTATTAATGATTTAGCAGATGCTTGTTTTACTTCACCTTCAACAGTATCTAGATTCTCTAGAAATATAGGTTATAAGAATTTCTTTGAATTAAAATCTAAATGTCTTAACCAAAGAATGAGTGGTTTAGCTCTAATTAATGATAACTTAGTTAATTTAGAATTTGATTTTAATAATGACCAAAGAATATTAACTGATTATAATACTATTATTCAAGAATCTATGAATGATCTAATAAATAATTTAGATTTTAAAGAAATAGATGAATTCTTAGAATTAGTGTATCTAGCAAATAATATTATATTATATGCTATCCAACTGCCAGGATTATTTGCTAGATACTTGCAGTTTATATTATTATCATTAGGTAAGTATGTTGAGTTTTATGATTTAGAATCTAAACAATTTGAAGCAAGTAAACAAATTAATGAAGATTCTTTAAGTGTTATAATATCTGTAGATGGTAATTATATTAGAAGTAATGCAGATATACTTTATAATTTAAAAGAAACTGGTACTAAAATAATATTGATTACACAAAATCATAATATTAATATTTCAGATATGTTTAATAAAATATTATATTTAGGTAATTTTACTAATTCTAAAGGCGGACGTTATAAACTACAGATGTTTATTGAAATATTAGTAAATAGATATTATTTAAAGTATATAAAAGATAAGAAGTAGTTTAAATAAAAAGATAAAGATGTTAAAATATAAGAAGATATTATATTAGTGAAAAGGGGAATAGCATGTCAATAAATTTAGAAGAAATTATAAATAAATTAAATTTAGAAGAAAGTAGTTTAGAATATATGAAAACAGGTTCTTATAAAATAGAACCCTGTTTTCATAATGTAAGTCAATGGTTAGAAGTAGAAGTAGAAGTAGATAATGTATTACCTTATGATGTATATTATGAATTAAAATGTAAGTTGATGAAGAAGATAAGAACTAAGATTGAATTAAAAATAAAAAGTAAGAATGAATGTAAAGATATAAGTATAATAAATAAGTATGTTATAAATTATGTAGAAGATAACTTAAGATGTAGTGTATTTAAAGAAACATTACCAACTTTAGAAAATAAATATTTAGTTTATAGATATAGTGATGAAGCTAAAAAAGATAATGCGATACAAAATGCACATTTTATAGAAGATTATTTAGGTGAGGTAGGAATTCAATTAAAGATTACTACTGAAGATTATATAAAGAATGTAGAACCAGTAAAGATAGTAGAAAGACCAGTAAATAATGAAAATGTAAGTAGAAGTTATGATGATAAAAAAGAAGGATTCGTAAATAAAAAGAAAAAGAATTATAATGATTATATGTATTATCCAATAAAGGATATTGTTGAAGCTTGTTATAGTGTTAAAATTATAGGTAAAGTATTTAATACGGAAACTAAGACATTAAAGAGTGGAAAGAATATACAAACTATATGGATAGCTGATGAAGATGATGCACTTATAATGAAAAGATTTGAAAGAGGTAATGTAACATTAGAAGTACTAGAATCTTTACATATAGGAGATTATATAGCATGCTATGGTAATGTAGAGTATGATACATACATTAGAGATTTAGTACTTAAAGTAGATCTTATTGAAGTTAAAGAAGAAAAGATAAGGTTAGATAATGCAGATACTAAAAGAGTAGAGTTACATACACATACTAAGTTAAGTGAAATGGATGGAGTAAGTGATGTAGTAGAATATATAAAGACAGCAGCTAAATGGGGACATAAAGCAATAGCAGTAACAGATCATATAGTAGTACAAAGCTTTCCTAAAGCACAACATGCAGTAGAAGCAATAAATGCTAAAAGGGATAAGGATGATCAATTTAAGATGATATATGGGCTAGAAATGAACATGGTAGACCCAGTCTTAAAGATAGTAAGAAATGCAACAGATATAGCACTAGAAGAAGGTACATATTGTATATTCGACTTAGAAACAACAGGACTATCACCACGCTTTGATCATATTATAGAGTTTGGTGCACAGATAATGCAAAATAGAGATATTAAAAAGTCACTACAATTATTTATAAAACCACCAGTTCAATTAAGTGCTTTTACTATGGGATTAACTCATATAACACAAGCACAAGTAGATTCAGCACAACCAATAGAAGATTGTATTGATCAAATATTAGAATTTATTGGAGATAATATATTAGTAGCACATAATGCTACTTTTGATTATGGATTCTTAAACCAAACCTTAAAAAGACTAGGAAGAAAACCATTGATGAACCCAGTAGTAGATACGCTACACTTATCATGGTCATTACATTCAGAAAGAAAAGGACATAAATTAGGTAATTTAGCTAAAATGTATGGAGTAAACTATGAATCTGGAAATGGAGCACATAGAGCAGATTATGATGCTGAAGTACTAGCACAAGTATATATGAATATGTTAAATGAATTAAAAGAAATAAAAACACTTAAAGATTTAGCAAATATGCAAGATAGCAGTTGCTTTAATAAAGTATATACTAAACATATAACAGTATTAGCTAAAAATGCTGCAGGATTAAAAGAAATGTTTGAATTAGTTACATTATCACATATTAAGTATTTATCTTATAATGCTAAATCAACAAGTAATAATATTGTAGCTGAACCAAGAATAATAAGAGAAGAAATAACTAAAAGACATGCTAATGGAAATTTACTATTAGGAACAAGCTGTACTAAAGGTGAAGTATTTGATATAGCTTGTACTGGAAGTGAAGAAGAACTAATAGAAACATTAAAATATTATGATTATGTAGAAATACAACCATTAGAATGCTATAAACATTTAATAGATGTTAACTCTATAGTTGATGAAAAAAGATTGAAAGAGATAGTAATGTCTATAATAGATGCTGCTAAAAGTTTAAATAAGATGATTGTAGCTAGTGGAGATTGTCATTATGTTAATCCTGAACAAAAACTTATAAGAGATATTTATATATGTTCACAAGCTATAGGTGGTAAAAGACATCCATTATATATAAGAGATGATGAATTAAGAAAGAATACTGAAGCACCAGATCAACATTTATTAACAACAGATGAAATGCTAAAAGCTTTTGAATATTTAGGTGAAAAAGATGCTTATGAAATAGTAGTAGAAAATACTAATAAGATAGCAGATATGATTGAATCAATATTTCCAGTAAAAGATCGGTTATATCCACCAGATATAGAAGGATCTGATGAAAAACTAAGAGAACTATGTAAGGTTAATGCACATAAAACTTATGGAGAACAGTTACCTGAAATTGTAGAAAAAAGATTGAACCGTGAATTAGATTCTATTATAGGACATGGATTTTATGTAGTTTATTATATATCACACTTATTAGTTAAAAAAAGTATGAGTGAAGGATACTTAGTAGGATCTAGAGGATCAGTAGGAAGTAGTTTTGTAGCAACAATGAGTGAAATTACTGAAGTAAATCCATTAGCTCCACACTATGTATGTCCTAAATGCCATTATACAAAATTCTTTGAAGATGGAAGTGTAGCTGATGGTTATGATTTACCAGATATTGCTTGCCCTAATTGTGGAGAAACAATTAGAGGAGATGGACATGATATACCCTTCGAAACCTTCTTAGGTTTCGAAGGAGATAAAGTACCAGATATAGATTTAAACTTTTCAAGTGAATGTCAGCCCCATGCACATGCATATACTAAAGAAGTATTTGGAGAAGACCATGTATTTAAAGCAGGAACAATAGGTACAGTAGCAACTCAAACAGCCTATGGATATGTTAAAGGTTATGAAGAACAAATGGGAATAGAAGGAAGTATGCGTAATGCACAAATACTAAGATTAGCTACAGGATGTGAAGGAGTAAAAAGAACGACTGGACAACATCCAGGAGGAGTAATAGTTATACCATTAGATATGGATGTACATGACTTTACACCAGTACAATATCCAGCTAATAACCCATTTAGTGAATGGAAAACTACACATTTCGAATTCCATGATATACATGATAATGTATTAAAATTTGATATATTAGGACATGTAGATCCTACAGCAATGAAGATGCTAGAAAGAATGAGTGGTATTGATGTAACAACAATACCAATGAATGATATAGAAACAATGTCATTATTCTCAAGTATTAAAGCATTAAATATACCAGAAGGTAAAAGTGATGAAAAAACTGGAGCAGCTGGTTTACCAGAGTTTGGTACACCATTTGTAAGAGGAATATTAGAGTTAACTAAACCTACAACATTTGCTGAACTATTAAAGATATCAGGATTATCACATGGAACTGATGTATGGTTAGGTAATGCTAAAGATTTAATCGATAATGGTACTTGTACACTAAGTAGTGTAATAGGATGTCGAGATGATATTATGGTATATCTGTTACATAAGAATTTAAAACCTAAATTAGCCTTTACTATAATGGAAAGTGTACGTAAAGGAAAAGGATTAAAAGAAGAATGGATAACAGATATGAAAGCTTGTGGAGTAGAAGACTGGTATATTGAATCTTGTTTAAAAATTAAGTATATGTTCCCTAAAGCACATGCAGTAGCTTATGTAATGATGGCTATAAGAATAGCATGGTTTAAAGTACATAAACCTGAATACTATTACTGTATGTACTTCTCTATAAGATGTGATGCTTATGATATAGTAGCTATGATACAAGGAGAAGCATCTATTAAAAAAAGAATGAATGAAATTAAAACTAAGATGGATAGTAATGATTATACAGTTGAAGTATCTAAGAAAGAAAAAGATACTTATGTATGTTTAGAATTAGCTTTAGAAATGGTATTAAGAGGAATAAACTTTGGTAATATAGATATTATGAAATCAGATGCATCTAATTTCATAGTATCTTTAGATAATCCACATGTTATATTACCTCCTTTTGCTTCTATTGATGGATTAGGTAGTAATGTAGCAGATACTATAGTAGAAGCACGTAAAAATGGAGCATTCCTATCTAAACAAGATATATGTAATAGAACTGGACTTAGTTCAACTAGTATTTTAAAACTAGATGAATTAGGAGTATTAGCAGGATTCCAAGAAGAAAATCAATTAAGCTTGTTTTAACATAAAATATGATATGCATAGAAGAATATAAAATAAGAATAGCAGTTGTTATTTAGATAAAAATATTGTATAATGTGCGTATAAACAACCGGAGTGGGTAATCCCCACTCCTTAATTGTGTTTAAAAAGGAGATAAAATGGATCAACTAGAAACATTAAAAGAACTGATCAAGCCTGTAATACAGGAAAAAGAACTTTCATTATATGATCTATCATGGCGTAATGAAGGAAGTAGTAAAATACTAACTATAGCTATTATGAGAAGTGATGGAACTATGGACATTGATGAATGTGCACAGATGTCAGAACTAATTTCTCAAGTATTAGATGAAAAAGACATGATTGCCTTTGAATACTATTTGGAAGTTTGTTCTCCAGGAGCTGAAAGAGTATTAAGAAACGAAGAAGAAATAAAAGAAGCAGTAAATGAGTACGTATATGTTAAATTAAAAAACTGTGTAAAAAATCTAGATGAGGTAAAAGGAACACTATTAAAATGTGAAAACGGAGTAATAGAAATCCAATATATGAATAAAGCTGTTAAAGCTAAGATGGAAACCCCAATAGATAATATTACGTTGATAAGATTATCAGTTAAAATTTAGAAAGGATGAATTTAAAATGAAGTTAAAAGATTTTATGGAAGCATTACAAGCTATTGAAAGCGATCGTATGCTTAGCAAAGAAATAGTAGTAGAGGCATTACAAGAAGCATTAGCAAAAGCTTTTAGAAAACATATTGAAATACCAGATGCATTAGTAAAAGTAGATATAAATGATAAAACTGGAGAAATTAAAGTTTATCAACAAAGATTAGTAGTTGAAGAAGTAGAAGATGATGAATTAGAAATATCATTAGAAGATGCTTTAAAAATTAAAGCATCTTATAAGTTAGAAGACTTAGTAGATGAAGAAGTAAGTATTGCTAATTTAGGAAGAGCTGCTGTAATATTAGCTAAGAATGTAATGAAACAAAAAATTAGAGAAGCTGAAAAACAAGTAGTATTTGATGAATATAGTGATAAACTAGAAGATATGGTTATAGGTACTGTAGAATCAGTAGAAGATAAGTTTACTATAGTGAATTTAGGAAAAACTCTAGCATTAATGCCTAGAGGAGCAGCAATGCCTAATGAAAAATATTATGATGGACAAAGATTAAGAGTAGTAATAACTGAAGTAAATAGAGAAACTAAAGGAGCACAAGTACTAGTATCTAGAGCTGATGCTAATTTAGTTAAAAGATTATTTGAAAAAGAAGTACCTGAAATATTTAATGGAATAGTTGAAATTAAGGCTATTGCACGTGATGCTGGTGAAAGAACTAAAATGGCAGTATATTCTAAGAATGAAAATATTGACCCAAGAGGAGCTTGTATTGGACCTAGAGGGGCACGAGTTCAAGTAGTAATTGATGAATTAGGTGGAGAAAAAATAGATATCTTTGAATGGAGTGATGATGCAACATTATTAATTAAGAATGCATTAGCACCAGCAGAAATATTAGCAGTAATACCTAATAATGAACGTAAAGGACTATTAGTAATTGTTAATGATAGTCAACTATCATTAGCAATTGGTAAAAAAGGAAAGAATGCTCGTTTAGCAGTTAAATTAACTGGAAGTAAAATTGATATTAAATCAGAATCAGAAGTAGAAGCATTAAATATTGATTGGAAGAGTATAGCAGCTAAACAAAAAGAAGAACAAGCTATTAAAGCTGCAGAAGCTAAAGCTAATGCACAAGAAGAAGCATTCAAAGAAGAAGCAGATAAGAGTGCAGCAATTAATGATGAATTCTTAGATGATTTAATTCCTACACAAAGAGTTGCTGTAGATTATATGGCAGAACAAGATGCAGCTAAGGCAACGCAAGAAGCTATTGCCAAAGAGGAAACTGAAGCAACTGAAGCAACTGAAGCAGTTGAATTTAGTGAAGCAGATGAAGAAATGAGTGAAGCAAAAGCTGAAGCAAAAGCAGCAAAAGCAGCAGCAAAAGCAAAACCAGCTGATACTGAATTAGAAGCAGCAGCTAAGATTGCTAAAGAAAAAGTTAAGGTTGAAGGATTAAATATTAAAGAAAAACAAGAATATGTATCTAAATTTGAAAAGATAGCAGGTAAAACAACTACTACAACTACTAAAGTTGAAGATAAATATGCTAAATCAAGATTTAAAAGAGATGAAAAACCAACAGAAATCAGAAGAACTAAAGCTGCACCTGTTGATGCTGATTATGAATTTAAACCAATATATTCAGCTGAAGAATTAGCAGAAATATCTAAACAAGAACAAATGGAAAAAGAAAAGGATTGGATTAATGACGATATCGATTTCGATGAATTCGATGAATATTATGAAGGAACTAAATAAGGAGGACAATTATGAAAAAAGTACCATTGCGCAAATGTATCGCTACAGGTGAGCAATTAGAAAAAAAAGATTTGATTCGTATTGTAAGAACTCCAGAAAAAACAGTTGAAATAGATTTAACAGGTAAAAAGAATGGAAGAGGCGCTTATATTGCTAAATCAATTGAAGCAATTGATTTAGCAAAAAAAAGAAAATGTTTAAAAAGAGCCTTAGAAATTGATATACCAGAAGAAATCTATGATCAACTAAAGGAATTATTAATTAATGAGTAGTTATGAGGGAATGCTAGGATTAGCATGTCGTGCTCGTAAAGTAGTAAGTGGTGATACATTGTTTAAAGCAATATTAAGTAATGATGTATATTTAGTAATTATTGCAGAAGATTGTGGCAATAATTCAAGAAAGAAGCTAGTTAATAAGTGTGACTTCTATAAAGTACCATATGTATTTGTAGAAGATAGTTTAAAATTAAACCAGGCAATCGGTGGATACAATGTAAAAGCCGTTGGACTGAAAGATGAAGGTTTTGCAAGAAAACTTCATACTTGCTTGAAGGGCTAGGTGGTATAATGGCAAGACAACAAAGAAGAGGGACTCGTAAACCCAATAACAATAACAACAATAACAATCGTGTAATTAACAATGAAATTGATAATTCACAAAAGAAACCACGCGAAGAAGTTACGAACATCGTGTACAATGATTCAATTAGTGTAGGTGAATTAGCTAATCTATTAAAAAGAAATGCTAGTGAAATCATTAAATTCTTGTTTATGATGGGTAATATGGCAACAATTAATACTTATCTAGATGATGAAACAATTGAATTAGTATGTATGGAATTCAATGTAGAAGTCAAAAAAGAAATCATTGTTGAAGAATCTGATTTTGAAGTAATGATGAAAGAAGACGAAGAAGATATAGGACATCTTGTTCCTCGTGCTCCAGTAGTAACAATCATGGGACATGTTGACCATGGTAAAACTACATTACTAGATACAATAAGAAAAACACATGTAACAAGTGGAGAATTTGGTGGAATTACTCAACATATAGGAGCTTACCAAGTTAGTGTAAAAGGTAAGAAAGTAACATTCCTAGATACACCAGGACATGAAGCTTTTACAGCTATGCGTGCACGTGGTGCAAGTGTAACTGACATTGTTATAATTGTTGTAGCAGCAGATGATGGAGTAATGCCTCAAACAAAAGAAGCAGTAGACCATGCAAAAGCAGCAGGAGTACCAGTAATTGTAGCAGTTAATAAAATTGATAAACCTGATGTTAACTTTGATCGTATTTTAAGTGAAATGAGTGATCTAGGTTTAATGCCAGAAGAATGGGGTGGAGAAACAATCTTCTGTAAAATATCAGCTAAAACTGGAGAAGGAGTTCCTAGTTTATTAGAAACAGTTCTAATATTAGCAGAAGTAGAAGCACTAAAAGCCAATCCAGATCGTATGGCATGTGGAACCGTTATTGAAGCTAAGCTAGATAAAGGTAGAGGACCAGTTACATCTTTATTAATCCAAAAAGGAACACTAAAAGCCGGAGATGCTATTGTAGTAGGTAGTGCATTTGGACGTGTAAGAAAAATGACAGATGACCATGGACGTGAAATTAAAACAGCATTACCAAGTACACCAGTAGAAATTATTGGATTAAATGAAGTACCTATTGCTGGTGATATATTTATGGCCTTTGATTCTGAAAAGAAAGCGCGTGGAATTGCGGAAACAAGATCAATTAAAAAGATAGATCAAGAAAGAAATTCAAGTAGTGCATTAACATTAGATGACTTAGCTAAACAAATAGAAGAAGGCGATATACAAGAAATTAACGTTATTGTTAAAGCCGATGTTCAAGGTTCAGCTGAAGCAGTTAAAGCATCATTAGAAAAAATTGAAGTATCAGGAGTAAGAGTTAATGTAATTAGATCAACTGCAGGAGCTATATCTGAATCAGATATTATGCTAGCAAGTGCATCTAATGCAGTAGTTATTGGATTTAATGTTCGTCCTAATGCAATGGTTCGTAATAAAGCTGCTGAAATAGGTGTAGATATTAGACTTCATAACATTATATATAAAGCACTAGAAGAAATGGAAAATGCTATGAAAGGTATGTTAGCACCAGTTTATGAAGAAGTAATAATTGGACAAGCTGAAGTAAGACAAACCTTTAAAGTAAGTAAGATTGGTACTATTGCTGGATGTATGGTTACTGATGGTAAACTTAAAAAAGCTTGTGGTATTAGATTAATACGTGAAGGTATTGTAGTTTATACAGGAGAATTAGGATCACTTAAACGTTTCCAAAATGATGTTAAAGAAGTTGCTACCGGTTATGACTGTGGTATAACAATTGAAAACTTTAATGATATTAAAGAAGGAGATATACTAGAAGCTTATGAAGACCAACAGGTAGTAGGTGTCTAATAACTATGGCAAATAAAAGTGTAAAAATTGCTGGAATCATTCAAAAGAATGTTTCAGAAATAATTCAATTTGATTTAAAAGATCCTAAAATAGGTTTTGTAACTATAACAGATGTTGAAGTTACTAGTGACTTATCTTATGCTAAAGTATATGTATCATTCTTAGGAGCTGAAGCACGTAAAACAGCTGGATTAGCTGCCTTAAATAGATCTAAAGGATTTATAAGAACAGGACTATCTAAGAAAATGAGTATAAGAAAAGTACCTGAATTAATCTTCGTATTAGATATCTCTTTAGATAAAGGAAATAAAATAGATAAGATTATTCATGCTATAAATACTCAAAAAACAAATGATTAACCTAATGATTAATCAAATAATTAATCAAATAATATATAACTAAAAACAAGTAGCTACTGCTACTTGTTTTTAGTATAAAATTTATAAGAAATAGTTTAGTATATAAATATTTAAACAAGTATGTTATATTAGGTGTGTGAGATTTTTAATTAGTTAATCGGGCAGATTAATTTAATTATAATGAATAAGGGCTACCTCTATATGGGGTAGCCCTTATTCATTATTTATTTAGTGCTTTAGATATTTTAAATCTTACTGATATTCTATGTAATAGTTTAGCTATTATATCTAATAGGGGTGGTATAGTACATATAGCTGCTATTGTTAGGATTAGTTGGAAGTGAGTTAGGGTTGTTAGTACAAAGATATCTTTAGCGAATATTACAGCACTGAAGAAGAGTATACACATTGTTGAGAATAATATTATACGTTTCTTTGTAAAGGGTAAACAAACTCTTCTAAGTACTAGTAGACCACTAGATCCTGTTAGAATTACACATATAGTTGAACGAGCAATTTCACTAAAACCAAATATTTCAGTAGTTAGATTAGCAAAGGCTATACAAATTATAACCATAAATGCACCAGGTAATGCTTTTGAGAACACATTAACAAGGAAATTGCCTTCTACTCGACTAGTATTAGCTTCTAATGCTAGGAAGAAGCCTGGTACACCAATACTTATGGTTGAAATTAAGGTCAACTGTATAGGCTCAAAAGGATACTTAGTAGATAAGAATAAAGTAATGATAGCTAATAGAGTAGAAAACGTTGTCTTAACTAGAAATAGTGAAGCAGAACGTTGAATATTATTTATTACTCGACGTCCTTCATCAACAATATGTGGCATACTAGCAAAATTAGAATCTAATAATACTAGATTAGCAACATTCTTAGCTGCTTCAGCTCCACTAGCAATTGCTATTGAACAATCAGCTTCTTTAAGTGCTAATACATCATTAACTCCATCTCCACTCATAGCTACTATATGACCATTATCCTTTAATGCTTTTATCATAAGTTTCTTTTGTGCGGGCGTAACACGCCCAAATACATCATATTCTATAGCTGCTTTAGCTATTTCATCATCATCTAATTTACTAGCATCTATATACTTACCATTATATTTTAAACCAGCCATCCTTGCTATTTCATTAACTGTTGCAGGATGATCTCCTGATATAACTTTAATTCTAACTCCTTGTGCTAAAAAATAATCTAATGTATCTTTAGCTTCAGGTCTTAATGGATCCATTAATAGTAGTAAAGCAATAACTTCTATATCATCTTCATAGTTATCATTAACAATTGAAGAATTGCTATGAGCTAATACTAACACTCTTTTACCCATATTAGCATATTCTTCAATTGTTTTTAAAATTTTAGAATCATAGTTTTTAGTTATAAATTCATATGCTCCTAATATATATGTTCCTTGTTTTTTATAACTTACTGCACTTAGTTTACGTGCACTTGAGAATGGTATAGTTTTATCTATTTGATAGCTTAGTTCTGGTTTACTATATTTCTTAATTGCTTGCATTGTTGCATTATCATCATCTAAGCTTGCACTTAAATTATTTATTATTTCATTAACATTATAACTATTATTAATAGTTATAATGTTTTCTAGTTCCATTCTTCCTTGGGTTATTGTTCCTGTTTTGTCTAGACATAGTACATCTACTCTTGCTAGTGTTTCTATACAGAATAGTTCTTGTACTAGTGTATTTCTTTTTGCTAAATTTATAGATCCTATTGCTAATGCTACACTTGTTAATAGTACTAGTCCTTCTGGAATCATCCCTAATACAGCTGCTACTGTAGCAATTATTGTATCATCAATTGAACAATTCAAAAAGTAATATTGTTTTATAAATAACATAATTCCTAAAGGAATTATGATTATAGATATTGTCTTAATAATATAATTTATACTATCTCTTAGTTGTGATTTATGTTTTGTTAATACTTTAGCATCACTCATTATCTTGTTGGCATAGTTATCTCCATTAATGTGTTCTACAGAAACATTAGCATTACCTGCTACTATAAAACAACCACTAAACAAGTAATCTCCTGTTTCTTTTCTTATAATGTCTGGTTCTCCATTTATTAGCGATTCATTAACTTCTACATAACCACTGCGTACGATAGAATCGCAACAAACTTGATCACCTGCTTTAAGTTTCACTATATCATGTAATAGCATTTCTTCATGTGCTACTGCTACTATTTCATTGTTACGTAACGTATTAGCTTTATTAGATGATAATAGTGATAGTTTATCTAATATACGTTTAGATCTTATTTCTTGAAAGATACCTATTACTAGGTTACTTATTACTACTCCTAGAAATAATAAATTTTTATAGGATCCTACAAAAATAATTAATACTGCTAATACAATATTTATTAAATTAAATATTGTGAATAGATTATCAGTTACTATTTTTTTATAAGATTTAGTTTTTTGTAAGGTTTGATTATTAACTAGTCCTTTATTTATTAATTCTTCTATTTCTTTATTGTTTAAACCTTTTTGAACATCATAAGGATATTCAGTATAATGTTTATCCATTAATTCACCTTCTTATAATTATTATAACATTTTTTTTATATAGTTAACTTACATTTTTATAATATTATTCGTTTTTATGTATACTTATGTTATAATATTAAAATTAAAAGAAAAAGGAGTATTGTATGAGTATATTAACAGTAACAAATGTTTCACATAGTTTTGGTGGTCGTCAAATTTTAGAGAATGCTAGTTTTCGTCTTTTAAATGGTGAACATGTAGGTTTAATTGGTGCTAATGGAGAAGGTAAGTCTACTTTCTTAAATATTATTACTGGTAAGATTACTCCTGAATCTGGTAGTGTAGAATGGTGTAATCGTATAACTACTGGTTATTTAGATCAACATACTACTTTAACTAAGGGTAAAACGATCAAACAAGTATTACAGGATGCTTTTTCTAATCTTTTTGAATTAGAAAAAGAAATGTTAGCTGATTATGATCAAATGGCTGATTGTTCACCTGAAACTATGGATCGCCTTATGAAAGATGTAGGAGACATCCAGGATCTTCTAGATCATGGTGGCTTCTATCAATTAGATACTAAAATTAATGAAGTAGCTAGTGGTCTAGGTTTAATGGATATTGGTTTAGATCATGATGTTAGTGAATTATCTGGTGGTCAACGTTCAAAGGTTCTTCTAAGTAAATTATTATTAGAGAATCCAATGATTTTAATCTTAGATGAACCTACTAACTATTTAGATGAAGAACATATTACTTGGCTTAAAAAATTCCTTTTAGATTATGAAAATGCATTTATATTAGTATCTCATGATATTCCTTTCTTAAATAGTGTTATAAATGTAATTTATGAAATAGAAAACTGTGAATTAACACGTTATACAGGTGATTATAATCAGTATCTTAGTATGCATGAAATGAAGGTTGCTCAACAAAATGCTGCTTATAATAAACAACAAAAAGAAATTGATGATTTAGAAGATTTTATTGCTAGAAATAAAGCAAGGGTAGCTACACGTAATATGGCTAGTTCACGTCAAAAGAAGCTTGATAAAATGACTATCATTTCTAAAACTAAAGAAAAGATAAAACCAGTATTTGGTTTTAGTGAAGATAGAACTCCTGGTCGTGTAATATTTGAAACTAAAGATTTAGTTATAGGTTATGATGAACCATTATCTAGTCCTTTAAATCTAGTATTTGAACGTAATAAAAAAGTAGCTATTAAAGGTTGTAATGGTTTGGGTAAATCAACTTTACTTAAAAGCTTATTTGGCATAATACCTAGTATATCTGGTAGTGTAGAATTAGATCCTTTTGTTACTTTAGGCTATTTCAAACAAGAAGAAATAGCCTCTAATAAGTCAGCTTTACAAGAATACTGGGATGAATTCCCAGCTCTAAACAATGGCGAGGTAAGAAGTGCTCTAGCTAAATGCGGTCTAACGAGTGACCATATTGAGTCAATGATGTCAGTACTATCAGGAGGAGAGAATGCAAAAGTAAGACTTGCTAAAATCATGAACCGCCCTTGTAATGTATTAGTCCTTGATGAGCCAACTAATCATTTAGATGTTGTTGCAAAAGAAGAACTAAAACGTGCTATAATAGCATATAAGGGAAGTGTACTATTAGTATCCCATGAAAAAGAATTTTATGAAGAGGTGGTTGACGAAGTATGGAATATAGAGGATTGGACAACAAAACTGTTCTAAACAAAACAAGACTACTAGCATTAATAAATATGTTATTACCAACAATAGTTATGTTAATAGGTTTTAATCTATTATTTGGTACTAAATATATGTATATATGCCTAGTCTTTGTATTTCCAGTAATAGTCTTTATACAAGCTTTATATACATCTATTATTAAACAATCTATAGTTATTAATTGCTCCATTAATACATTAACTTTAGTTCTTTTAATAAATAACTATATGAATGTAATAGCTAATGTATATATTATCTATTATTTAACTTTAAGTTTAATAGTATATTTCTATAGTAAAAGCATTATAAAAATTCATTCAATTGATAAAAAAAGTGAGGAAAACTAAATGAATAATGAAATTAAAAATGATGATAACAATCTTGATGAAATTGAAGTAAATGTAGTTGAAGAAGAAATCATTGAAGAAAATGATTTTGAAACTATTGATGAAGATAAATTTTATGAAGCAACTAAATTTGATTCATTAGTAGAAGAACTAAAAGAAGAACTAAGAAGAAATAACTTTGATTATTCACCAGCAGCTACTTCTATTGCTAAAGAATTAGTTCAACATCCTAAAGAAGACTTAGATAATAATTCATATATCTGGATTATGTTTGCATTACACAAGAATTACAAACATAATAAAGATGCTAATGGAAATACTTATGCAAGTATGAGAGCAAGAGATATTATAGATATGTCAACTGGTAAATCTAAACAATCAGTAGCATTAGACTTTAATGAAATAACAGTAGATCAAAAATTAATTGATATTATTAAAGTAAGAACTAAGTTCTTAGATGAAGCAATGGTTCAAATAAAAGAAAAAATGTTAAAATACGGAATCTTTTTAAGTGTAATAGTATTAATATTACCTTTAATATTTAATTCATTTTCATTTGGTTTAGCAGGAATAGAATTATTAATTTTATGGTTTGTATTACTATTTGTAATGTTACCTAAAACTAAAAGAAAGTTTATACAAATACAATCTAGAAGTCTATTAAGACATTTAGATAATGATATTATAAGCTTTGATACACCAATACTAATGTCTAATCTAGGCAAATAGCATTTACTAAAATACCTCCTCTCATATACTAAGATGAAAGGAGGTATTTTTATGTACACAAGATATGTCTTACGCAACGGAGATGTTGGAATAGCAGTAAATAAAATGCAAGGCTATTTAAATATCTTTCATGAACACAATATTATTAAATCTGTTTTAGTACAAGATGGACGTTTTGGATATAGAACTAGTGTTGCAGTACAAGAATTTCAAAACTATGCTAAATTAACTATGGATGGAATAATTGGAAGTAATACTTGGGATCGTATTATTAGTGAATTAACAACATTAGGAGTAGTTACAAACATTCCAGTATTCTCTTCTAGTTATTATTTAACTATTGGTTCTACAGGTATAGAAGTATTTAAAATGCAAGAATATTTAAATGCTATAGCAGCTACTAATACATGTTTAAAACCAATTAGAGTAGATGGAGCCTATGGTAATGCTATGGCTACAATGGTACGTCAATACCAATACTTAAAAGATTTAAGTATTGATGGAGCAATTGGTAGAACTACCTGGGATACAATTGTAAATGAATACATTAAGCTATAATTTTAAAAAATGAAGAGCATATGCTCTTCATTAAATATAATAGGGGGAATAGCCATGAAACAATTACAAACACTACTTATAAATGATAATGCTATTATTAAAAGAATTATAAATAAAGGAACTATTACACAAAGATTTATAGATTTAGGAATAGAAGAAGGAGCTTCTATTAAACTTTTATTAGTATCTCCTAGTAAAAGAATGAAAGCTTATTATATTAAAGGAAGTTTAATAGCTATAAGAGATTGTGATGCTTCTAGCATATTAGTGGAGTAAGTTATGTTATCTTTTAAATCCTTATTAGATTATAATGAAGAACTAAATTTAAAATATTATGATATAAATAAAATTAAAGTAGCTTTAATAGGAAATCCTAATGTAGGTAAAAGTACTATCTTTAATGCTTTAACTAAACTACATCAACATACAGGTAATTGGCCTGGTAAAACAGTAGATTTTGCTATAGGTAAATATGAATATGATAATGTAGAAGTAGCTTTAGTTGATTTACCTGGTACTTATTCTTTAAATGCTCATTCTTTTGAAGAACAAGTAAGTAATGATTATATAACTAAAGAAAATTTAGATCTAGTAGTTATAGTATGTGATGCTACTTCTTTAGAAAGAAATCTAAATTTAGTATTACAAATATTATCTAAACCTATAAAAGCTATAGTATGTTTAAATCTTATAGATGAAGCTAAAAAGAAACAAATTTTAATAGATATTAATACTTTAGAAACTCTATTAAATACTAAAGTTATAAGTACTTGTGCTAATACTAAATATGGTTTAAATACATTAAAAAAGACGATTAATACTATAGCATTAGATCCTACTTATAATAGTAGATCTATCCATAATAATATAAACTTAAGATCTAAGCAAATAGCTCAACAGGCTATCCAATATCAATCCTTAAATCACTATAAACGTGATTTAAGGATTGATAAAATTATAACTAATAAATTTTATGGTCTTATTATAATGCTTATATTATTAAGTATTATATTTTATATTACTATAGTAGGTGCTAATATACCTAGTCAAATATTAAGTGATTTTTTTAGTAATTTTAAATTACATTTAATAGATTTTTTAAATCTATTAAATGTAAATGGGTTTCTTTTGTCTTTGATTGTTGATGGTATTTATACTACTTTAACTTGGGTTGTTTCTGTTATGTTACCTCCTATGATGATATTCTTTCCTTTGTTTGCGTTATTAGAAGATTTTGGTTATTTACCTAGAATAGCTTTTAATTTAGATGGGTATTTTCAAAGATCTAATACTTGTGGTAAACAAGCACTTTGTATGTGTATGGGATTAGGTTGTAATGCTGTAGGAGTAAGTGCTACTAGTATTATAGATAGTAAAAGAGAAAGATTAATAGCTATAATTACTAATAGTTTTATGCCTTGTAATGGGAGGTTTCCTACTCTTATAAGTATTATTACTATGTTTATAGGTGGAGTAATGATAGAACCTTATGGTTCAATGTTAAGTACCTTGGTGTTGTGTAGTTTAATTCTTTTTAGTGTATTATTAACTTTAGGGGTATCTAAAGTTTTATCTAATACAGTATTAAAGGGGGTACCTTCTTCTTTTACTTTAGAACTACCTCCTTATAGGAAACCACAAATTAAACAAGTACTAATAAGATCTTTATTAGATAGAACTATATATGTATTAGGAAGAGCAGTAAGTGTTGCTATACCTGCAGGTATAATTATATTTATTATAGGTAATGTATATATAGATAATATAAGTTTATTAAACTATATAGCTAATATATTAGAACCAATAGGTAATATAATGGGGTTAGATGGTATAATACTATTAGCATTTATATTAGGGTTTCCTGCTAATGAGATAGTAATGCCTATAATAATAATGGGATATTTAGCTAAAGGTACTATGATAGATATAAGTGATTTAAATATATTAAAACAATTATTATTAGATAATGGATGGACATTAGTTACTGCTATAAATACTATGATCTTTTCTATAGTACACTTTCCTTGTGCTACTACATTATTAACTATTAAAAAAGAAAGTAAGAGTATTAAATGGACAATTCTATCTTTTATATTACCTACTATTATAGGAATTATAATATGTTATATAATTAATATTATTTTAGGATAATCTTACATTACATTAAAAATAGTGATATAATACTAACAATTAATAAAGAAGTAGAGGAGGTAAATATGCCAATAAATATAGCAAGTACATTACCAGCTAGAAAAGTTCTAGATGATGAAAATATTTCGGTTATTACTGATGAAAGAGCTAGTGTTCAGGATATAAGACCTTTAAGAATTATTATTCTTAATTTAATGCCAAAGAAGATTGAAACTGAAACACAACTTTTACGTTTATTAAGTAATTCTCCTTTACAAGTAGATATAGATTTATTACAAGTTAGTTCTCATACTAGTAAGAATACAAATGCTGAACATTTACTTAAATTTTATAAAAACTTTGATGATGTTAAAACTTTAAAGTATGATGGGTTAATTATTACTGGAGCTCCAGTAGAGTTATTAGATTTTGAAGATGTTGATTATTATGATGAATTAAAACTTATAATGGAATGGTCAAAGACTAATGTTTATTCTACTTATCATATATGTTGGGGATCTCAAGTAGGTTTATATTATCATTATGGGATAAATAAGAAAGAATTGCCTGAAAAGATGTTTGGTATATATCCACATATTGTTACTGATGTTAATGATATATTAGTAAGAGGATTTGATGAACTATATTATGTACCACATTCTAGACATACAGGACTTGATGAAGATGCTGTATATAAGAATCCTAAACTAAAAGTACTTTCTTATTCTTATTTAAGTGGATTAAATTTAATAACTAGTTGTGAAGGACGTCATGTATTTGTTTGTGGGCATTGTGAATATGATAGGGATACATTAGCTAAAGAGTACTTTAGAGATTTAGAGAAGGGGGATAATATACAGATTCCTTTTAATTATTTTCCTGATGATGATCCGACACAAGTGCCATATTTTATATGGAGAGCTCATGCTAATTTACTTATAAAGAATTGGCTTAATCTAGTTTATCAACAAACTCCTTATAATTTAGATGATTTAGAACCATTAGTTGTTTAACTGTTATTCTAATATAAACTTTATCACATATTTTATAAAAATAAATCATTTTTATCTTGAAATATATATCAATTTAGTTTATACTTAACAGGTAATCAATTTTTGGTTATTTGATCCGCTAGCTCAGTTGGTAGAGCATCTGACTCTTAATCAGAGGGTCCGGGGTTCGACCCCCCGGCGGATCACCATTATAACATGTACGTTTAAGCCTATTTTAAAGGGTTTAAACGTTTTTTTATATATAAGTATTATAAAACTATACCCTAAAGTAAATGATAGTAATAGTAAGTAGAAGTGGTCAAATATGATATAAAGTGGGCAAATAGTGGGCAAATAGTGGGCAAAAAAAGTAGCCAATTTAGAGCTACTTTTCTATTAATTTTAGATACTCTGACAGTTTATTATTTGCTTGTAGATTTGCCCCATCTAAATGTGTATATATATCCATGGTGATTGAAAGGCTAATAGTTCCTATGTCGGTAAACAAGCAAATAACATTAAGTCGCAGATAGATGAACTGTTTAAGAAGTCTAATGCAAAGGGTATCGAAAACGAAAGCATAAAGATTCTAGATGCTATAAAAAATGGTTTTGAACCAGATAGAACTCTAAAAGGAATTGAGAGTTCTTTTTTTAAGGTCAATGAAAGAAAACTAAATTCTTTGATACGAGCAACTACTGCTGACGTACAGAAGAGTTCATCAGCAATGCTTAGAATGGCTAACGATGAATATCGTAAAACAATATTCAGGTCGCAAGTGTTTGCTAATACTGGTACTATGAGTGTTAACCAGTCTATAGACCTAGCCACTAAAGATTTTCTATCAAACGGAATCAATTGTATAAAATATGCTAATGGTAATAAGGTTAATATATCTTCTTGGGCAGAAATGGCTATCAAGACAGCAAATAAAAGAGCTTATTTGCAAGGGGAAGGCACCAAGAGGGCAGAATGGGGTATTCATACGGTACTAATAAGCCAATACGGTGCTTGTAGTCCTATCTGTCAGCCATTACAAGGGAAAGTGTATATAGATGATGTTTGGAGTGGGGGAACTTCTGCAGAAGCGGAATCAACCGGATATGGATTACTTAGTGTTGCTATTGCATCTGGTTTATTTCATCCCAACTGTAAACATACCATGTCTACTTACTTTGTAGGTTTAACCAAAGAGCCTTCTAAAGTAGATATACTTGAAACTAACGAGAACAGTAATATCATTGCCTCACAGTGCTATAATGAACGACAAGTACGAAAGTATAAAAGACTTGAAAACGGCTCTCTAGATGCCTCAAATAAAGTGAAGTACCGAACTATGGTGAAAGAATGGCAACTTAGAAACGATAAATTAGTAAAAGCTCATCCAGAGCTACATCGAAATTATGATCGAGAGCAATTACGAGGTACTAATAAGAGTAAAAGTGCATCTGATGAGTCCAGAGATATGTTTGATAATGACGGACTTAAGATACTCAAGTTTGCAAATAAGAAAAGTGAGGTATCTCTAAAGCCTGTTATTCGTAATACCGATGAAGAAGTGGATAGGTACTTTAAGTTGATGAAGTTGAGAACAGATAATGAAAAAATAGCTAACACTATAAAAAATGATATGAAGTTAATGCCTAAAAGAGATTTAGATTTGCTTAAGGACTTCAAATTGACAATAAACGAAAAAACTGAAGGGCCTAACAACTATAGAAGGCATACAGCATTTAAATATATTGTTGATAGTTCTATCAACTTAAAGGAAAACGCAAGGCCCGGTACATTTGCGCATGAATTCGCACATTTTGCTTCTGACAGAATTAAACTTTATCAAGATAGTGAATTCTTAGAGGTTCTGGAGAATGCCGTGAGAGGTTCTAAATTAGTTGAAGAAGTATTCAATGACAAAAAAAGTATGACTGTGGAGTCTAAACGTTTTATAACTAAATATCAAGGACGCAGTTATATAACCCCCCGAAAAGTACAGTAAAGAACGAGGTATAAGACTTGAGGATTTGAGGGAATACATAAGTGTTGGATATCAAACGTTTATATGCAATCCTGGACTGCTTTACAAAAAGGATAAAATGTTGTATGCTTTTATAGAAAAGAGAGGTTTTAAAAGATGAAATCTGAAGACCATGTGATTTTTAGATGGGACGGAAAACCTGTACCTAAAGGCAGTGCCGAGTCGCAAAGGGAAATCGATGAGTATGAAGAATATCATATGAGTCATCCTGAATATTATCCTGGAGATAAATATTGCGATGGATTCGGCAATATTATTGACGAGTTTGGTAATATACTTGAAAAAAATCAAGAAAATGAAGAAGAATAAAAGCACATCACATAAAGATGTGCTTTTATTATGGGAAGGAGGTGAGTAACTTGAAAGTAAAATGTATTGTAGCTAGTACTACGATAAAGAATTAGATAAGTACGTAAAACATGGTGACGTCATAGAGATTAAACCAGAACGTGGTAATTATCTTGTATTTAAAGGAATTGTAGAACCATTCATAAAAAAAACACAAATGAAGTTAAAGCAGTCACTAATAAATAGTGGCTTTTTTATTGCCCATTCACGCTTAAGGCATAAAACTGTGTGATGTCCTTTAGAGGACAGGGATGTACACCCGAATAAACAGGAGGAATACAAATATGAATTATGCTTTAAGATTTCCATTAGACATTCAATGCTTTGGCGAAGGGGGAGAACCTAATCCTACAGAACCACCTACACCAAGCCCTGTACCTGGAATTGATTATGAACAACTAGCAACAGTTATTTCTAAAAGGACTACAGGTACAGAAGACAAGGTACTTCAAGGCTATTTCAAAAGCCAAGGACTAAGTCAAGAACAAGCTAATGAAGCAATGACACTGTATAAAACGACTCAAGCAACAAAACAGCAAGAGGCTTTACAATCTCAGCAGAATATCATCAAAGAGAATGCAGAGTTAAAAGCAAAGATTCAAAAATCACAAATTGATGCAAAGATTGCTGAACTTGCATCAGCACTCGGAGTACTACAATAAAAATTATCAAAAATTAAGGTGATATTATAGTTCTAAAGAAACATAAGATTACAAAAGAAATAGAAAGATATAGATATAAATGAAGAATAGTTTGAGAAGTATAAAATATATAGGAGATATTGGAATAATTAATTGTAATGTTAAAATAATTCATTTATAATAATAGAAAGGTTATAGGTGAATGAATGAAGGATAAAATACTGAATATTATTAAAACACCATTTATAGTGTTAATCCTGCTAGTACTTATAGCAGGAAGTGTTTTATATACTAAGAATATTAGTGATCTATTAACTAGTGAAACTAAAACTCAAGTAGTCGAATTAACTCAACAAAGATCTACTCAATTAAAAAGCAGATTTAATGCTGAATTGAAAAATATAGAAACTATTTCAAGAAGTCTAGGTGCAACTAAGGATATATCAAGTGAAGAGGCAAATAGTATTATCAATAGTTACAATATGGATGGAAAAACTGAACCATTTACTATTGTAGACCTAGATGGTAATGCATTAACTAAAAGAAACTCTGATTTTATCATTAATAAACAAGATTATTTTAGAAGAACTATAGATGGAGAAAGTGTAGTTTCAGAATTAATATATGATAAGGATAAGAAAAATAGTTATGTAGTAATAGCTACACCTATCCAACAAGATCATGAAATAGTAGGATTATTACAAAAAGTAATTCCAGTTAAGAATATTGAAAAGAGACTTAATGATTCACTAAAAGGAACTGATGAAACATTATTTATCGTTGATAAGAAAACAAATATTATAGTAACTAATGATAAATCTAAAAATAATAGAACTATTAAAGATTATATGAATAACGCAGATACTAATGTTGATGAAGAATTATTTAAAACAATAGACAAAGCTATTACTGGTAATGCTAAGGGATTACAAAGTTTTAAAAAAGATAGAAGAACATATTACTTATCGTATTCTCCTATTCAAATGGATAATTGTTA
This sequence comes from Erysipelotrichaceae bacterium, assembly GCA_036639955.1. GTDB lineage: Bacteria > Bacillota_I > Bacilli_A > Erysipelotrichales > Erysipelotrichaceae > JAVWHP01. The sequence continues at coordinate 157,136 of JAVWHP010000001.1, read as the reverse complement.
TTATTTAATTAGTATTATGCCTAAAGATTTAGCTGCTCAGAATTCTAGTTATGTAACAACTATTACTTTTATTGTTTGTTTAATATTAATGTTAGATTTTATAGCAGTTCTATTATTTCTAGTATATTCTAGAAGAAAACAAAAGGAACAATTAGAAGAAGTAGCTTTTAAGGACATACTAACAGGTGGTATGAATCTTACTTACTTCAATGATTTTGCTTCTAAAGTAGTTAAAGATAGAACAAAAAATATAGCCTTTGTTTATTTTGATGTAGATAATTTTAAAACATTTAATAATATATTTGGTTATGCTAAAGGTGATATATTATTAAAATATATATTTAATAGAATAAGTATTGATTTATCTAATATTGAATTAATAGTAAGAGCTTCAACTGATAATTTTGTCTGTTTATTAGAATATAAAGAGTCTAAGGATGTTATCATTCGTATGGAAGCTTTAGGAGAAGAACTAAAAGAATTTGAAGCTAAACTAAGTGAACCTTTTCCATTAACACTTTGTTGTGGTATTTACTATCTTGAAGAAGAAGATAAAGATATCAGAGAAATGCAAGATAAAGCAATATTAGCACAAAAGAGTATTAAAGGACATGGAGTAAAGAATATAGCATTTTATGATGCTTCTATTAAGAAACGTGATTTAGAACTAAAAGAATTAGAAAACAATATGCATAGAGCATTAGATAATGATGAATTTAAAGTATACTTACAACCTAAAGTTAATTTAATAGATGGTAGAATAGTAGGCGCAGAAGCATTAATAAGATGGATAAACAAGAATGATGTAATGATCCAACCAGATGACTTTATACCATTATTTGAGAAGAATGGTTTTGTCACTGAAATAGATTTCTTTGTATTTGAACAAGTATGTAAGTTATTAAAAGAATGGATTAGTTTAGGAAGAACCGATTTAAAAATAGCAGTTAATTTATCTAGATTGCATTTATATAATTTAGATTTTGCTGATCGTTTTGAAAGAATAAGAATTAAATATAATGTTCCTGCTAGTTATATTCAATTTGAATTAACTGAAAGTGCTGTATTTGATAATCTTAATATTATTAAAGATATTTGTTATAGACTAAAAGCTTTAGGCTTTGGTGTAGCTATGGATGACTTTGGTAGTGGCTATTCATCTTTAAATTTATTAAGTTCTATTCCTGTAGATTTATTAAAATTAGATTGTAAATTCTTAAGTGATAATGTAGCTACTAAAAAAGGAAGAATAGTTATAGAATCTATCATTAAGATGGCTTCAGAGCTTAATATAACTGTATTATGTGAAGGAGTAGAAACCTTACAACAAGTTGAATTCTTAAAAGAAGTAAAATGTACATTAGCGCAAGGATTCTATTATGATAAAGGATTGCCAATAAGTGAATTTGAGACTAAATATATCAAAGAAAAAGAATAAAGAAAAAATCTCTATTAATAGGGATTTTTTCTTTATATACATATAAAGAAGAGAAGGAGGTGAAAACCTATGGGATATATTGTAGGATTTGCAGCAATAGTAGGAATCTTTAAAATAATGTTCTCTAATAGAGGAAGATTGTCATTTGGAGGATTAAAATTTTCTTGGGGATAGTTCTATAATTTAGCAAATAAACATAGTCTGTATTAGGTGATAAAATGAAAAGTTCTAAAGTAGTATATTTAGGAGCAATAATGCTATCTATAGCATATGGGTTTATATATTACATATTAATAGGTAAAACACAAATAAATAAAGAACAAATATATTATGTGCAAGTAGGACTTTATGAAAAAGAAGCTTCTATTGAAGGTATGAATAAGAGGTTAGAAGCAATTAATTTAGAAAGTTATAAATTGAAAGAAGATAATCTAAACGCTATTGTAACCTGTATAAGTACTAATTCTGATGCTGCTAAAGATTGTGCTAAACCATTAAGAGATAATAATATGGAATATATAATAAAGAATAAAACTATAGATGATCAAGATGCAAAAACAGCTTATATTAATGCAGACTATATTAAATTAATGGAGTTGATGGGGAATTAATATAAAAGAAATGCCAAGTAATGAGAGACCAAGAGAAAAAGCAATAAAATTTGGTATAGATAAGTTATCTAATCAAGAAGTATTAGCATTAATATTAGGCAGTGGTAGTAAATATAATGATGTATTTAAGGTGGCTGATAATTTATTAATGGATGCTAAGGGGATCAGTAATCTATTAAGTTATGAGATAGAAGATTTCAAAAAAATTAAAGGAATAAAGGAAGCAAAAGCATTACAATTAAAAGCATGTGTAGAATTAGTAAAAAGAATGAGTGTACCTAATGATTGTGAAGTAATAACGATAAGTAATCCACTTGTGTTATCAAATTGGTTAAATAACGAAATAGGCTATAAGAAACAAGAGAATTTTATAGCAATATATTTAAATACAAAGAATGAAATAATAACTTATAAAATATTATTTATTGGGTCATTAAATTCATCGCTAGTTCATCCTAGGGAAATATTTAAAGAAGCGATGAGAATAAGTACTGCAAAGATAATAATTGCTCATAATCATCCAACAGGAGAATGTACACCATCAGTTCAAGATATAGCACTAACAAAGAATCTATGTGAAATAGGAAAACTAATGGGGATACCAATAGTTGAACATATCATAGTAGGTAAGAATAATTATTTTAGTTTTGCTCAGAAGTTCCTAATTACATAATTATGTTATTAGGAACTTTTTTGTTATTAGGAACTTTTTTATGGTATACTATTTTAGTAAATATAGCTGAGGTGATCTAATGTCAAAGTTTAATAAGAAACAAAGAATTATTATATTTATTATAATGTTAGTAATGGGATTAGGGTTTATAACTAAAACTATGGAAAATAGAAATTTATTAACTAATATAGCCTATGATTCATTTATGATGATAAAATATACATTGATTGAAAAACCTTCTAATTTAGTTCATGGTTGGTTTGATGACTTTTCTAGATTATGGACTGCATTAGATGAAAATGATCAAATGAAAAAAGAAATGAGTCAACAACCTCAATTTGAAGCAGCCTATAATGAATCACAAAGAGCATTAAAGGAATTAGAAGAACTTAATAAGTTAGTATCATCTATGACTAGTTATAGTTGTGTACAGTCTAATGTTATTTACCGAGATGTTAATATGTGGAATTCATTTATTACTATAGATAAAGGAACTAAAGATAACATTAAAAAAGATATGGCTGTAATCAATTCTAAGGGCCTTATAGGAAGAATAAGTGAAGTAGGAGAAACAACATCTAAAGTTAAATTATTAACTAGTGAAGATAAATCCAATAAAGTATCAGTAAGAATAGAAGTTAATAAGAATCAAACTGCAGAAGCTATATTAGAAAACTATGATTCTAATACATCTAATTATCTAGTACATTTATTTGATAATAATATTGATTTAGAAGCCGGTAAAACAGTTATTACATCAGGTAATGGAGGAGTATTCCCTTCAGGAATACTTGTAGGAACAGTAAGTAGTGTAGAAGATTTAAATAATCAAATAGGAAAAACTGTATTTGTTAAACCAGCAGTTGATTATAATGATTTTGATTATGTAGCAGTTATTAATTCAGGTGGTGAATAATATGTTACTAAATACTATGTTTGTCTTATTAGGTTTTATATTTGATGGTATTATAAATAATATATTGATCAATGATTTTATGATGACAGATTTAATGTTTATACCTTGGATTGGCTTTTCAGCAATGCTAATAGTAATAAGAAAGATGGATACATTTAATACCTATGCATTTGTAATTAGCTTTGGTATGTTCTACGATTTCTTTTATGCTGAAACATTTGCTTTATATACAATAGTGTTTGTTATATGTGCCTTTATTTTAAAGAAATGGGCGATTCATTTAACTAAAACTTTATTTGAAAGCGTAATGCTTATTATTTCGACAATATTCGTCAATGAGTTCATAGTATACTTCTTTATGATCATAACTAGTATGACCAAATTAGGTATACAAGCTTGGCTTATTAAAAGAATGTTCTTAACATTAATAATTAATGCGTTCTTATGTGTGCTTGTTATTTATTTTGATCGACTTAAGGATGACCTAAAAGATCGACGTGATTTACGCATGCGTAAGGAGGAAAGAATCTCATGGGTGAAGTTGTTGTCAAAGCAATAAATAATATTTATTATGTTTATGGTAATATAACTGATTTTGCATTGTTTTTAAAATGTTTAAATGAAAAGTTGAAGGTTTGCTCAAAGTTATCCAAAGGGCAGTTTTCGGCTTTTTTTAGTTTAAATAGATCTATTAGCGATGAACAACTCTTAGCTATATTTGATGTATGTTTAAATAATAGTTCTATAATATTAGGCTTTGAAAAACCTATAGAGAATAAAAGTATAAAGGTCATAGATAGTTTATATGCTGGTAATGATTATTATTTTGATGAAGATATTATTGTATCTTCATCAATAGAAGCAGATGTTTATATTAGAACTAGTGGTAATTTATATGTTGTAGGCAATGTAAAGGGTAAAATTGATTTATTAAATAGAAACACTAGTTGTACATGCGCAGGTGCAAATGAAGCACAAATAAGAATCTGTGATTCTCACTTTCAAAATGTGACAAATTTATCAACTTGTAGAATGTATTATAATAATCGTAACGTTGTTATTGAGTAGGAGGATACTATGAGTCGAGTTATTGCATTAACATCTGGTAAAGGTGGGGTTGGTAAGAGTAGTGTATGTGTAAATTTAGGTAGTGTATTAGCCAATATGGGCTTTAAAGTATGTTTAATTGATGTAGATTTAGGATTAAAGAATTTAGATGTTATGATGGGCTTAGAAAACCGTGTAATTTATGATTTAAAAGATGTAATGGAAGGTAAGTGCCATCTTAAAAATGCTATACTTAAAGATAAATATAATGCTAGTCTATTTCTATTACCCGCCTGTAAATCGGTAAATTTAACTAAATTTAAACGTAATGATCTAAAAATAGTTGTAGATGAATTAAAAACAACTTTTGATTATATATTATTAGATACACCAGCTGGAATAGAAACAGGTTTTTATGATGCTATATCTATAGCAGAAGAAATAATAGTTGTAGCAACACTAGATATTACATCTTTACAAGATGCGGATCGAGTTATTGGCATACTAATGAAAGAAAATCTAAGCAAAATATCTTTAGTGCTAAATAAAGTGAATTTAAATTATATTAATAATGGTATAAGTATCAAAATTAAAGATGCTCTTGATTGGTTATCATTACCCTTATTAAGTATAATATATGATGATACTCAACTTATAAAGAGCAATAATAGGGGTATACCAATAGCATTAAATCATGAGTCATTTAGTTATGAATGCTTTAATGTAATGGCTAAACGTCTCAATGGCGAGAGTGTAGAGCTATTAAAACCTAAAGATGTAAGCTTTATTAAAAGATTATTTAAAACAAAATGATGATATAGACTATTGGATGTGTATTTTACCAAATTATGTGTTAAAATAAATAAAGAGGTGATTACATGTTTAAAGCTATGTTAAAGAAAATTGATGAAAGTTTAACACTTCAGTTTCTTATTAAAATAATATGTATTCTTATAATATTTTTATTAACTGTTTCAACATTTTCAGTTTGGGGTTCTTGGATAGATATTATTAAACAGATGATTACCCCTTTTGCTATCGGTTTTGGTTTAGCTTATGTTATCCATCCTCTTATTGTTTGGTTAGAGAATAAAGGCATAAAAAAGCATATAGCTATATTTTCTTTTTTAATTGTAGTTATAACTGGAATCGTTGTATTAGTTTGTGTATTAGTTCCTATGATATATGATAAAGCTATAGATTTTATGAGTTCTATGATCTTTGGTGTAGAATGGTTATTTGAAAAAATAAGTCAAATGGGCGGTAATCAAGCTGAACAAATATCCATTCTAGATGAATTAAGCAAAGCAGTAACAGATTCGTTAAATTCTTATCAGAATTGGTTACCTGGACTTACAAAGACAATACCAGATTTGCTTACATATTTCTTAAATGTATTAACTAATTCTATATTTAGTATTATAGTTGCTATATATGTTTTATTTGATTATCAGAATATGAAGAATAAAGCAAAAGAAATATTAATTAAATTATTTCCTAATGTTGGTGATTATTTAACTGATATGGATGATAGTTTAATTGAATATTTAAAAGCTTTATTAATCTTGATGGCTATTAAAGCTGTAGAATATAGTTTATTTTATTTTTTAGTAGGACATCAAGATTGGTTAATATTAGGTATTATTACTTCAATAGGTTTAATTATACCTTATGTAGGGCCTACTATTGCTAATTTTATCGGTATAATTACAGCTATATCTTTATCACCTGTAAGATTATGGATAGTAATAATAGGAATGCTAATATTACCTAATGTTGATTCATATTTAGTAGTACCATTTGTCCATAAGAAAAGGAATGCATTAGGACCATTATTTACGCTCTTTGCTGTATTCTGTGGTGGAGTACTAGCCGGAGGAATTGGAATTGTAATATCAATACCAGCAGCAGTTCTAATCAAGTCAGTTTATGATACATATAAATTAAAGCATGCATAGCATGTTTTTTTATTTATAGCATACAATTAATTAGGAGGAATAATATGCCAAATAATTATAATTTTAAAAAATATCATAATAGTAATAATTATTATGATGAAGTAAAACCAACTTATAGTTTAGTATATCGTTTAAGTATCTTTATAATGGTAACTATTATAATAGGCTTAAGTTTATTAATTAATGATAAACTACAGCTATTTAGCTTTAATTTAAGCAGTTATATACCATATGAAAAATGGTTTAATAATACTAGTATACCAGTAATGAAACAAGCCGAATATAAGCTTATAGAAGGCAATAAATATAGTAATGGAACTAACCAAGTAAATAATATCAATGATGGAATAGTAATAAGCGTTAAAGAAGATGAAAAAATTAGCATAGTAATTAAACAAGATAATAATATAATAGTCAAATACAATAACATTATAAATCCCCATGTACTAGCAAATGAAAGAGTATTAAAAGGCACTGTAATAGGAGAATATAGTGAATACGTTACACTTAATATAACAAAGGATGATAAAGAGGTAACATTAGATTCAGCACTAGTAGATGAAAATTAGTATAAGTATCTTTATGATTCCATTTATATTAATATTACTATCTAATAAACTATTTAACTTATATATGTGGATCATAGTAATATTAATAATACATGAATTAGGACATATTTTAGCAGCTAAAATATTTAAATTTAAAATAACGAAAATTAAGTTACACCCTTATGGTCTATCAGCAAATATAAAAGATTTAGGATATATGAATATATATAAAGAATTATTAATAGCAATTGCTGGAATACTCATGCAATTGCTATTTATACCACTTTTATATTTATTTAATAATTTAAATATTATATCTTATAGTTATTTAAATTATTTATTAGATATAAATTATAATATCATAATGTTTAATATGCTAATGATATATCCATTAGATGGGGGTAGATGTTTACAGTGTATATTGGGATTAATATTTAAATATAAAATTAGTGAAATATTACTTATAGGATTATCTATTATAAATATTATATTAGTTTATAATTTAAAAGTACTTAATGATATAGCAGGTGCTATCGTACTTATAGTATTATTAATATCTAATATATTAAGGATTAAAGAATTAAATTATAAATTGATTAATTTTTATATGTATCGATATATTAATCCTTTTAAAGGAAAGATAAAAATTAATCATACTAAAGATTTATATCGTAATTCATTAAATCTATTAGTTATTAGAGGGGAACTTATAAGAGAAGATAAGTTTTTAAATGATTTTTTTAATAAAAATAATAAAAAGTCATCAAATATATGATATAATTCTAGTCATAAGGAGTGTGCTTATGAAAAAGAAAATTTCAATAATAACTATAACTATATTGATGATTATATTAAGTGGATGTGCACCTAGCAAGCCTACTATTACTACTACAGTTTATCCAGTTGAATATTTAGTAAAAAGAATTGGTGGGGATTATATAAATGTTAAATCACTATCTAGTTCTACAATGATACAAACTTCACAGATAAATCCAGACTATAATAATATATTGAAGGATACTGATGTATTATTTTATATTAATGGATTAGAACCTTATTTTGATATATATAATAAGGAAATTACTGATGAATGTAATAACATGGTAGATTTAGGATTGAATTCAGCTATATATAAATTTAATAGATATAGTAGAAGTTATGTTAATGATCAACCAGTTGGTTTAGAAACTGATTATTATGATGGTAATACATTTAATACAATTGATAAGTATAATAATGATCCAATGATTTGGATGGATCCGATTGCTATGATATCAATGGCTAAAACAGTAAAAGAATATTTAGTAGAAAAGTATCCAGAGTATGGTAAAGCATTTAATGATAATTATTCTAAATTAGAAGCAGAATTAGCTAGAATGGATGCTGAATACCAAATAATTAATAAAGAACGTATGAATATAAGCTTTGTTAGTATGAGTTCTAGTTTTGGATATTGGCAGAAATCTTATGGAATAAAAGTTTATCCTGTAATACAAAGTAAATATGGGGCGATACCAACTGATGCACAGTTAGAGTTAATTAAAGAAAGAATAATTAAAGATAATGTTAAATATATAGCATATGAACCTAATATGAATGATGATATGAAGAAAGTATATGATGAGTTAGTAGCTGATTGTAAACTAATGAGTATTAATTTAAATAATATTAATAGCATAACAGCAGAAGATACAGCAGCGAATCGTGATTACATGACTTTAATGTATGGTAATCTTTCTGAATTAGAATCTATTGCGAAGTAGACAAAGTCTACTTCGCTTTTATTTTGATGATTTAAGATGGATTATTTGTGGTAAAATATAAATAGATGGAGGATTTAATATGAAAAAAATGCTACTAATAGATGGAAACTCATTATTATTTAGAGCTTACCATGCAACTGCTTTTGTAAATATGATGAAAACTAGTAATGGTATACCAACAAATGCAGTGTATGGGTTTGCTGGTATGATAAATAAAGCTATGGAACTAATACAACCAGATTATGTATTAGTAGCTTGGGATACAGGTAAACCAACGTTTAGACATAAAGAATATCCTGCATATAAAGGAACAAGAAAACCAGTAGATGAAGAATTAATAATACAATTTGATATGGCAAGAGAGTTTTTAGATTCATATGGTATTAAAAGATATGAAGAAGAAGGAATAGAAGCTGATGATATTATAGGATCTATGGTTAAAACAAATCAAGATATTAACATAAATATATTGACTAGTGATAGAGACTTACTCCAATTAATAGATGATACAACAAGTGTTTGGCTCTTAATTAAAGGAATGTCTGAAATTAAAAAAATGGATGAAGCAACATTATTAGCTGATAAACAGATATCACCTAAACAAGTATGTGATCTTAAAGGTATAATGGGTGATTCTGCTGATAATATACCTGGTGTTAAAGGAATAGGTGAAGTAGGAGCAACTAAACTACTAGTAGCTTATGGAACATTAGAAAATGTATATGACCATATAGAAGAAATTAAAGGAAAACTAAAAGAAAAACTAATAAATGATCATGATATTGCTATTCTATCTAAACATTTAGCAACAATAAATACTAGCTTTAATATACCATTTACATTAGATAATTTAATATATAAAAAGAATGAACTATCATTAAATGAATTTTATATTAAATATGAAATGAGAAGCTATGTTAATAAGAATATTATTACTAACCATAAAAATGAAATAACTTATACTACTAAAGTAGTAAAAGTTATTTCAGAAGAAATGCTAAGTAAAGACTGTATAATAATGTTAGATTACGATAATGAAGACTATTATGATGCAACAGTATATGGATTAGGAATAATAAATAATAATATTATAAATTATATAAGTATAGAAGATCTTAAACAAGACTCATTAATATTAAATTATTTAAAGAATAATAAAGAAAAAATAACTTATGATTGTAAAACAGTTTATCATTTATTTAAGAAAGAAAATATTGAATGCTGTGATTTTAAATATGATATAAATGTAATGGCCTTCTTATTAGACAGTACAATCAATAGTGATGAACTATTTGCTCAAACTTATGAATTTGATAATACTATAAATAAAGATGAAATCTATGGTAAGAAAGGGAAACCTAAGCTTCCATTAGATGAAGAAAGAATAGAATATACTTATAGTTATTTAAAAGGATATAAAAGAATATTTAAAGAGTTATTTAATAATTTAGAAAAGAAAGAAATGCTACCATTACTATATGATATTGAAATGCCTTTAACAAAAGTATTATATGAAATGGAAGAAAATGGAGTATGTGTAGATGCTAATATATTAGCATCTATAGCAAAAGACTGTGAATTTAGAATTAATAATTTAGAAAAAGAAATATTTGATCTAGTAGGACATTCATTTAATATTAATTCACCTAAACAATTAGCAGAAGTACTATTTGATGAATTAAATATACCTACAACTAAAAAAAGATCTACAGGAATAGACATCCTAAATAAGAATATTAATATTCATCCTATTTTTAAATTAGTTATTGAACATCGTAAATACTCAAAACTTTATAGTACTTATGCTATAGGTTTAAGTAAACATATACAAAGTGATAATAAGATACATACTATCTATAAACAATGTTATACACAAACAGGAAGATTATCTTCAGTAGAACCTAATTTACAAAATATATCGGTAAGAAATGAAGAAGGAAGAGAAATAAGAAAAGCATTTAAAGCTAGTCCTGGTTGTGTTCTGTTAGGTAGTGATTATTCACAAATAGAATTAAGAATATTAGCTCATATGGCTAATGAAGATAAAATGCAAGAAGCTTTTATTAATTCGAATGATATTCATACATTAACTGCTAGTAATATGTTTAATGTAGATATAAATGAAGTTAGCAGTAATATGAGAAGACAAGCTAAAGCAATTAATTTTGGTATAGTTTATGGAATGAGTGTATTTGGATTATCAGAACAACTAAATATAAGTAATTATGATGCTAAAGAATTTATAGATAAATATAATGAGACATATCCTAATATAGAAAAGTTTATGAATGAAACAATAGAGTTTTGTGAAAAGAATGGGTATGTTAAAACAATGTTTAATCGAAGAAGAGATATAAAAGAAATAAATGAAAAAGGATTTATGAAAAAAGAATTTGGAAAAAGAGCAGCTATGAATGCACCAATACAAGGAACTGCAGCTGATCTAATTAAAGTAGCTATGGTTAAAGTTAATGAAGAGATACATAAACGTAATTTGAAATCTAAAATGATATTACAGATACATGATGAATTAATATTTGATGTAGATAAGAGTGAAATAGAAGTAATGAAAGAAATAGTTAAAGATAGTATGGAAAATGCTATGGTACTTAAAGTACCATTAGTTGCTTCACAATCAATAGCTGATACTTGGTACGATTGTAAATAATGCCAGAATTAGCAGAAGTAGAAACAGTTATAAAAACTCTTGAACATCAATTAGGTAATATAAGAATAAATTCAGTCGATGTATATTATGATAAAATGATTGATAATATGACATCAGCTGAATTTAAAGATAAGTTAAGTGGAGAAATTGTATTAAATTATAAAAGGATAGGTAAGTACATTATTATAGAAACTAATCATTATAATTTGGTTGTTCATTTGAGGATGGAAGGTAAATTTTATATTATGGGTAGTATGGATAGTATAGCTAAACATACTCACGTAGTATTGAGATTGGATGGGTGTAGTTTACATTATAATGATACTAGGAAGTTTGGTAAGATGTATCTTTATGATAAGAATATTTCTTTGATGAGTACTGATGCTTTTAAACATGTTGGTTTAGATGTGTTTGATCCTTTATTAAACACTGCTTATTTGATTAATAGTGCGTCTAAACGTAGTACTAGTATTAAAGCTTTTTTACTTGATCAGAGTGTTATGGCTGGTGTTGGTAATATTTACGCAGATGAGATTTGTTTTGCTTGTAAGTTACATCCTAGTACTAGTCTTAAAGCATTAAATACTAGTGATTATGAAGCTGTATTACATCATACAAGAAGAATTCTTAAAGGTGCCATAAAAGCCGGAGGAACTACTATACGTAGTTATACAAGCTCGCTAGGAGTATCAGGGCGCTTTCAATTAGAACTTAAAGTACATAGTAGAGAAAACCAACCATGTTATGTATGCAATTCTACTATAAAAAAGATAAGAGTAGCAGGAAGGGGAACAAGCTTATGTCTAACATGTCAAAAACTAAAACAACCAAAATAGCAATAACCGCTAATATTGGATGTGGGAAATCTACAATATCACGCATACTAAGGAATAAAGGCTATACTGTATATGATACTGATCAAATATCTAATACATTAACGAAACAAGATGGAGACGCTTATCCTCTACTTGTTCAAGCCTATCCTAGTACGCTAACTGAAACATTAGATATAGATCATAGTTTATTAGCTAATATATGCTTTAGTAATAGGCTTGAACTAAGTAGATTAGAAAGTATCTTACATCCTTTAATATTGAAAGAGATGTTAAAACTTATGGAAGGATGTAAGGATAAGCTAGTATTTGTAGAAGTGCCTTTATTATATGAAGCTAAGTGGGATAAGTACTTTGATGATGTATGGTTAATTAATACTAAGAAAGAAATAGTATGTGATAGATTAAAAGAAAACAGACATATGACAAATGAACAAATACAAGCAAGATTATCGAACCAAATGCCAATCAAAACTAAGCTTTTATATAAAAATAAAGTAATAAAGAATGATGGAAATGAAGAAGAACTTTGTAAACAAATTGAATCTATGTTACATTTATATTAGGAAGGTGATACAATGTTAGATATAAGCAATGAACTAAAACTAATAGTTAAGAATAATTTAAGTGCTTCTGACAATAATACTTTATTATTATTGTACCATCCACTTATAGGAAGTGATGCCTATGTTTTATATAATTTATTATATTTATTAGGAACTAGTAATGTAAAAATAAAGAATCATCGTTATATTAAAGAAATAACTAACTTTAGTATATTACAAATAGAACAAGCAAGAATCATCCTTGAGCAATTCTTGCTTGTTCGTAGCTATAATACCAATGATAGTTATATCTACGAAATATATCCACCTATGAAAGCCAATGCATTTTTAGCTAATGATATATTTGGTAGATTATATTTAAAGCGAAAGAATAATTCTGTTTTATTACAAACTAAGAAATACTTTAGTAATGATGAAGAAATACCAACTGATTACATCAATATCACTTCTAAGATTGATAATCTAATAAAAGATGACTGGGTTGAAGAAGATGAACAAACATTTAGTAATAATCAAGCTAAATTAATAAGTAAAAGTAATTTGGAAATGCCAATAAGTTTTAATACTAAAGCATTCTTAAAACAAGTAGGAGAAATTAGATTTCCACTTGTTAGTAGAACATTAGAAAATATTAAACTTATTGAAGAGTTAGCAACTATCCATGGACTAGGAATTGATGCCATGAATAAGAATGTAGGAAGATCATTAAAAGGACAAATACTAGATAAAGAATTATTAAAAGATAAGTGCAGAAAAAGTAAAAATAAAATTGAATCAATAGAAGAAAATAGTTATGTAGTATCGCCAATTTTATTTTTACAGAAAATACAAAATGGACCTGTGTTCCCATCAGAAAAGAAGCTACTAGAAGATTTAGTATTAGAATATAAAATGAAACCAGAAGTAGTAAATGTATTAGTAGAATATGCATTAAAAGATAATTCTAAAGTACTGAATAATGCTTATGTAGAAAAGATAGCAGCTAGTTGGATACGCCTAAATATTGATACAAGTGAAAAAGCATTAGAACAAATTAAAGGAAGAAACAACAATAAAACCAATAAGTTTGCTAAATATAAAACGAATAATCATGATGCAATACCTAAGTGGACTAGTGTTGATGCTAAAACAGATGATGAAGAATTTGATCAAAAAAAATACGAAGAATTACTAAAGAAATTAGGAGGTTAGCAGTTTGGAAAAAGTAGAATTTAAATTTAAATTGAGTGAAGAACAACAAAAGCTTAAAGAAGAGCGCTTTCATTCCCTTATAAAAAATAAATATGTTAAAAAATTGTTAAAAGACTATGCAATTGATGAGCAAAGTGTTTATAATAATACGGGTAGGATAAGTGAATGGCTAGTACAAGTTGAAAAATGTCGATTATGTACTGGTTTGGAATGCTGTACACAACCCCAAAGCGGGATTGTGTTAGACTTATCTTATGATCATGGGTTTGTTAATGAAGTTAAGAAATGTAATTTTGCGAAAGCAGAAGAAAAAGAACTAGCCCATGTGAAAAATTATAAGCGACATGATTTATCAACTGAGTTATTAAAAGTTAATATAACTAATATTGATTTAAGTGATGAACCTAAAGCTTATAAAGACGATGTATTAAAAGTGTTAGAATTTTTAGAAAATCCAGAAAAGGGATTATTCCTTTATGGGGCTCCAGGAGTTGGTAAAACTTATTTAGCAGCATGTATAACTAATAAGTTTGCCAATGATAATAAGAGTGTTGCCTTTATACATATGCCTACATTTATGAGCGATATTAAGTTAATGCTTTATGATAAATATTTAATGGATAAAACTTTAAATATTGTGAAGAATGTAGATGTACTAGTGATGGATGACATTGGAGGAGAAAGCGTTACATCTTGGGGAAAGGATGAAATAATCCTACCTATATTGAATGAACGCATGGAAAAAAAGCGACTTTGTGTATTTACGAGTAACTATGATTTTGAAAAAATTCAAGAACATTATACCTACACAAGCCGTGGAAATATGGAAACAATTTCAGCATTAAGGCTTGTAGAACGTATGAAAGCGGTAAGCATTCCACTAGAAATACGATCTTCTAACCGTAGGATGTAAAAAGATTTGAAAATTTTTCATAAAAATGGTATGATAATTACCGTGAATGGAGGAATAAGAATGATAAAACGTATTGGTGTTCTTACCTCAGGTGGAGATGCACCTGGAATGAACGCTGCTATTCGTGCCGTCACGAGAGTTGCGATCAATAGTGGTATCGAAGTTTACGGAATCTATGATGGATATCGTGGATTAGTAACTGGTAATATTGAACCGCTAACTCGACAAAGCGTTGGAGATATTTTGGACCGAGGAGGAACTATGTTAGGTTCTGCTCGTTTACCAGAATTTAAAGATCTCGCAGTACGAGAAAAAGCTGTAGAACAATTAAAAGAAAAGAAAATTGAAGCTCTAGTAGTAATTGGTGGAGATGGTTCTTATCGTGGAGCTTTAAAGCTTACTGAGATGGGAATTAACTGCATTGGATTACCTGGAACAATTGACAATGACATTACAAGTACAGATGCAACAATTGGATTTGATACAGCATTACAAACAGTTGTAGATGCAGTAGATAAACTAAGAGACACATCTAGTTCTCATCATCGTTGTTCAGTAGTTGAAGTAATGGGAAATCGCTGTGGTGATTTAGCATTATGGTCTGGAATTGCTTGTGGTGCTGAAATTATTGTTACAGCACAAACAGGTTTCGAAGAAACTGAAGTACTAGATCGCTTACGTGACTTTGATTTAGTAAGAAAAAAACGTCATGCAATTGTTATTATTTCTGAAAAGATGACAGACGTTCATGATTTTGCAAAGAAGATATCTCAAAACACTGGGTTCTCAGGAAGAGCTACTGTATTGGGGCATGTTCAAAGAGGTGGTTCACCTACTCCAATTGATCGTGTATTAGCGTCAAGGATGGGTGAAAAAGCCGTAGATTTATTAATGCAAGGTATTGGAGGGCAATGTGTTGCTATTGTAGACAATCAAATTTGTGCAGTACCAATTGAAAAAGCCTTAAATATTCCAAGATCTTCACGAAAAGAATTACAAAACTTGTTTGATCGATTAGTTTAATCATAAGGAGAAAATATATGGAAAGAAGAACTAAAATTATTTGTACTATAGGACCTGCAACAGAAAGCTTAGAAATGCTAAAGAAAATGGCTGGAGCTGGAATGAACATTTGTCGTTTAAACTTCTCACACGAAGTACACGAAGCTCATTTAGGACGTGTTGAAAGAATTCGTCAAGCAGCTAAAGAAACTGGTAAAGACTTTGCTATCTTATTAGATACTAAAGGACCAGAAATTCGTTTAGGAGTATTTGAAAACGAAAAAGAAACATATAAGATTGGTGAAGAAGTAACTATATGTGCTGAAGAAATCATGGGAACTCATGAAAGATTCCATATTCAATGTAAAGAATTATTTAATGATGTTAAAGCTGGAGGAACTCTATTAATTGATGATGGTAAAATGCGTTTATCAATCTTAGAAGTAGATGCTAAAGCTGGAACAATGAAATGTAGAATTAATAACCCAGGAGTAATTAAGAACCGTAAAGGTTGTAATGCACCTAATGTTAAATTAAGTATGCCTTTCATATCTGCTAAAGATGAAAGTGATATTAGATTTGCTGCAAAACATCAATTAGATTACATTGCTGCATCATTTACAAGAAGAGCTGAAGATGTATTAGCAATTCGTGCTATTCTTAAAGATGAAGGTAATGATAAAGTTAAGATTATTGCTAAAATAGAAAACCAAGAAGGTTATGATAACTTAGATGCTATTCTTGAAGTAGCTGATGGAATCATGGTTGCTCGTGGAGACTTAGGTGTAGATGTTGCTTATGAATTAGTACCAATTTACCAAAAACAAATGATCAAACGCGCTAATGCATTTGGTAAACCAGTAGTAACTGCTACTCATATGTTAGAATCAATGCAAGCTAATCCAGGACCTACAAGAGCTGAAGCAAGTGATGTTGCTAATGCTGTATTAGATGGAACTGATGCTATTATGCTTTCAGGAGAATCAGCTATTGGTTTATACCCAGTTGAAGCTGTTACTGTTATGAATAGAATTGCTTTAGCAATGGAAAAAATCTTACCGTACAAAGAACGCTTAGAACAAGCAATCACTACAAGTGAACGCAATAAACAAGATGCTATTGCTATTTCAGCTGCTGAATGTGCAATGACTATGGATGTTGCTGCTATTGTTGCCTTTACTCAAAGTGGTAACACAGCATCAAGAATTTCTAAATTCCGTCCTAAATGTCCTATCTTTGCAGTGACATTTGATGAAGGAGTTAAACGTGGTTTAGCTGCTACTTGGGGAGTTAAAACAATCTTCTCTGAAGTTGAAAATGACCACATTAATGAAATTGAATTAGCTAATAAAATTGCTAAAGAAGAAGGAATTAAAGTTGGACAAACAATTATTGTAATAGCTGGATACCCATCAGGATGTGGTGCTACTAACGCAATGAAGATTATAGAAGTAAAAGAATAATTATAAATATTAAATAAGCCAATATGGCTTATTTTTTTTTACTAAATTAATAAAACTAAACTATAAATACAATAACTAAGTTAATATAACTATATAAAAACTTTTAGAATTTATTTATATTAATAAAAGAATTAAAATTATGATTCAAACTCAATAAAATGTGGTAAAATAGTAATGTATATTATTAGGAGGAAAAACAATGGCAAATTATATTGGAGTTGACTTAGGAGGAACTAATGTTCGTGTAGCTAAAGTTAATCAAGATGGATTAGTATTACAAGAAATTAAAGAAGCGAGTGAAGTATCTATGGGTACTAAACACGTTATGGATAAGATTAAAAGAATGATAAAGGGTATTGATAATTATCAAACATGTAAAGGGATTGGACTAGGAGTGCCAGGTCCAGTAGATACAATTAATGGTAAGATGGTTATAGCTAATAACTTACCTGGATTTGAAGATTATCCAATTGTTAAAGATATATCTGATTATTTTGATATGCCTACATATTTAGATAATGATGTTAATGTAGCTGGATTAGCAGAAGCAGTAGTAGGAGCAGGTAAGAATTTACCTATTGTATTTTATGCATCTGTATCTACTGGTATTGGTGGAGCATTATGTATTAATGGACATGTAATAGCAGGGAAAAGAGGACATGCAGGAGAAATAGGAAATATATCTATTGATCGTACTAGAGAAGCATCTAATGGATTAGTAGCAGGAGCTGCTGAAAATGAAGCAAGTGGAACTGCACTAACAAGAAAAGGAAAAGCAGCATTAGGAGAAAATATTAATGATGCAGGAGATGTATTTAAATTAGCTAAAGAAGGAAATGAAATAGCTATTAAATTAGTAGATGATTTTGCATATGATTTTGCTATGATGCTAGCGGCAGTAGGACATGTAGTAGATCCTAATATGTTTATAATTGGTGGAGGAGTTATGAAATCTAAAGATGCATTCTTTGATAAGATGGTAGCCTACTATAAAACATTAGTATTCCCAGGAATGAAAGACGTTCTATTTAGTGAAGCAGCATTACCTGAACCAGGATTAATTGGAGCAGCAATGCTACCAATGTCAAATGAATGCTAAAACAAAATTTAGAAAACTATGCTAAACTAATAGTTGAAGTAGGAGTTAATGTACAACCGAAGCAATGTGTTATATTAAATACTAGTATAAATGCAATTGAATTAACTAGGTATATAGTTAAAGCGGCTTATAAAAGAGGAGCTAGTTATGTACAAGTTAATTATAAAGATGAAGTAATACAAGCATTAGATTATAAGTATAGAACAGTAGAAGAACTATGTGACATACCACAATGGCAAATAAATTCTAAAACACAATATGTTAAAGAAGGATGTGCTATTATACATGTTATATCAGACACACCAGGAGTATTTAAAGACGTAGACCCTAATACTATGAATAAGTATGCATTAGCCCGAAGAATAGCTCTAAAAGAACTAAATGATGCTACTATGAACTCAGACATACCTTGGACTATAGCTGCCTATCCTAATATTGAATGGGCAAAACAAGTATATCCAAATGAAAATGAAGAAGTAGCAATGGAAAAATTAAGTGAAGCAATACTAAAAAGCGTTCATATAGATGGCAATGTAGATGTTAATAAGCAGTGGGAAAAGCATAATGAAATATTAAAGAAGAGGATGGATACATTAAATGGATTAAATTTAAGTGAACTTAAATTTAATAGTAGTAATGGAACTAACCTTAAAGTAGGATTAATTAAGAATCATATATGGTGTGCAGGAAGTGAATTATCTAAAAATAATATAGAGTTTCAACCTAATATACCGAGTGAAGAAATATTTACAATGCCAGATAATACACTAATTGATGGAATAGTTTATAATAGTAAACCATTAGATTATAATGGTCAAATTATAGATGACTTTAAATTAGTATTTAAAGATGGTAAAGTAATAGATTATGAAGCTAAAGAAAATGAAGTAGCATTAAAAGGACTAATAGAATTTGATCAAGGATCAAATTCATTAGGAGAAGTAGCTTTAGTACCTTATCATTCTATTATTTCAGAAATGAATGTACTTTTTAAAAATACATTATTTGATGAAAATGCTAGTTGTCATTTAGCATTAGGAGCTAGTTATCCTATGAATGTTAAAAATGGAACTAATATTAATGAAGAAGAACTAAGAAAACTGAATGCAAATATATCTAATGCTCATGTCGACTTTATGTTTGGAACTAAAGATATGTCTATTATAGGTATAGATCAAAATGAAAAAGAAATTGTTATATTTGAAGATGGTGATTTTATAATTTAAAAAGATATATAAGATCGAATATTAACATTATAGTAGTTGACAAGTATTTAAAATTAGCGTATAAATATAGTACAAGCACTGAACAGGACAAGAATATATAAATTTAGATGTAGAGAGAAAAGTGAATGCTGAAAGCTTTTTGATAAATTATATATTTACTACCTGTGAGCTACCCCCGAAAGGGTGAGTCGTTTATCCTGCGTTAAGGATTTAAGAGTATATACAATGTATATAAACTAAGGTGGTACCGCGAAGCTTTCGTCCTTTACGAAAGCTTTTTTATGTCTAGGAGGACAATTATATGATAAATATTAAAGAAAATGAAGAATTAAATAAACTTAATCACTCATGTGCACATATGATGGCACAAGCAGTTAAACGATTATACCCAGAAGCGAAATTTTGGGTAGGACCAGTAATTAGTGATGGTTTCTATTATGATATGGATTTAGGAAATACTGCTATTAAAGAAGAAGATCTATTAACTATCGAAAAAGAAATGAAAAAGATAGCTAAAGATGGTAAACGTATAAGCAGAAAAGAAATAACTAAAGAAGAAGCTTTAGAAATGTTTAAAGATGATTCATATAAATTAGATTTAATAAGTAATTTAGATGATGGTACTATTACTATTTATACTCAAGGTGAATTTAGTGATTTATGTAGAGGCCCTCATGTTGATACTGTAAAAGAATGTAAGAACTTTAAACTAGTTAAACATTCAGGCGCTTATTGGAAAGGTGATGCTTCTAATAAGATGTTACAAAGAATTTATGGTGTTTGTTTTCCTACTAAAGAAGAATTAGAAGATCATTTAAATTTATTAGAAGAAGCTAAAAAACGTGATCATAAAAAATTAGGTAAAGAATTAGATTTATTTATGATGAGTGAATATGCTCCTGGTGCTCCTTTCTTTTTACCTAATGGTATGATTTTACGTAATGAATTAGAAAGATTTTGGTATGATGAACATACTAAAGAAGGTTATTCTTTTATTAAAACTCCTATTATGATGAGTAAAGAATTGTGGGAGGTTAGTGGTCACTGGGATAATTATCAAGATAATATGTATACTAGTTTAGTTGATGATCGTCCTTTTGCTATTAAACCAATGAATTGTCCAGGTGGGTTATTAGTTTATAAGAACTCTCTACATTCTTATAAAGATTTACCGATTAGAATGGGTGAATTAGGTCAAGTTCATCGTCACGAAGCTAGTGGGGCTTTAAATGGTTTATTTAGAGTTAGAACGTTTACTCAAGATGATGCTCATATATTTATGAGAGAGGATCAGATTGAGAGTGAAGTAATTAGATTAATTGCTTTTATTGATAGAATGTATTCCGTTTTTAATTTAACTTATGATATTGAATTATCAACTAGACCTTTAGATAAATATATTGGTGAAATTGCAGTCTGGGATAAGGCTGAGGCTGCTTTAGCTAAGGCTTGCGTAGCCGCTGGTAAGAGTTATAAGGTTAATCCTGGTGATGGAGCATTTTATGGTCCTAAGTTAGACTTCCATATTAAAGATTCTTTAGGTAGAGTTTGGCAATGCGGTACTATCCAATTAGATATGAATCTTCCTGTTCGTTTTGATTTAAATTATATTGACGAACATGGTGAAAAGGTTTGTCCAGTTATGCTTCATCGTGTCATTTATGGTTCTATAGAAAGATTTATTGGTATCTTAATTGAACATTATGCAGGTGATTTCCCAACATGGCTAGCTCCTCAACAAGTAGCAATTATACCTGTACATCACGAACTACATTTAGACTATGCTAATATGGTTAATGATAAACTTAATGCTTTAGGTATTAGAAGCAAGGTTGATGCACGTAATGAAAAACTTGGTTATAGAGTACGTGAAGCACAAATGAAAAAGATACCTGTTGAATTAGTATTAGGACAAGGTGAAGTAGATAATGGTAATGTAACTATAAGAAGATTTGGCCAAAAAGATAGTTCAACTGTAACAATTGATGAATTTATTGAAATTATACAAAAAGAAATTATAGAAAAGAAATAGGAATAATATTTAATTAGAAGCAGTCTACACTAGATGTAGACTGCTTTTATTATGTTGTAAATATTATAATGTGTTGATGATGAAGGTATTAGTAGTTTAAAAAAATAGATTTATAAGTAAAAATGATTTGTTTAAAAAGAATGAAAATTCACAGGAGGTTAGGAGATTGTATAGATGTAAAGTAACTTTAAATGTTATTATTGCTTATTGTCGATTATGTAATATTAAGTAATAGTTGATTATAAGGCCTTAATACTAACTATTTGTTATTTAATTCACAAGTGTGCAAAAATGCGTTAGTTATGGCATATATTTAATTCACAAGCGATATACTTGTGAATTAAATAACTAATGAAAGGGTATTCATTTATAAAATTAAAAATGTTATAGTTGAATAACGGTGGAATAAAAATCCATTAAAAGAGATAGGAAGAGGTGAACGGTATGGAAAAATTGAATGCTAATTCAATAGAAAAAATTAATGCTATCGTTGTAAGACATTCAGGTAAGCGTGGACCAGTTAAGTTGATGCTACATGATGTTCAATCTGAGTTAGGCTATATTCCTTTTGCTGCGATGCAAGCTATTAGCAAGGGCGCTAATGTTAGTGTTGCTGAGGTTTATGGTGTAGTTACATTTTATGCACAATTTACAATTGAACCAAAGGGCAAGCATGTTATTAATGTTTGTATGGGGACCGCTTGTTATGTAAAAGGATCACAAGCTTTACTTGATAGAGTTTGTGCTCTATGTGATTGTAAAGTAAATTCAACTAGTGATAATGGTTTATTTTCAATTGATGCTACTCGTTGTTTAGGTGCTTGTGGTTTAGCTCCAGTCGCTGTTATTGATGGCCGAGTTTATGGAAAAGCTACTGAATCATTATTGATTGATGAATTTATTAAAGAAGCTAAGAAAGAAATAATTTAGGTGGAGGCACTATGAAAAATTTAAATGATTTAAAATTAGCACGTGATAACAATACACAACTTATAAAACTACGTGATGATGATCATATATTTGATATTCATGTTTGTAATACTAGTGATGAAGTTGAGGCTAGACAAATTTTACAGTTAATGCTTAAACAGATTATTAAACAAAATTTGTCAGCTAGAGTAATGATACGTAACTTTGAAGAATCTAACGCAAGTACTTGCGTTAAGGTTATTAATAATTCTACTGGTTCTAGTAAGGTTTATAATGACGTTACTGCGGCAACGTGCTTAGAAATTTTAGAGAAGAATATAGATGAATATGAATATAAAGATTATGGTTGCGGCAGTGATGTCATAAATAGATTACATATATTAGTATGTTCAGGTACTGGATGTACATCTTCAGATTCTTTGGATATAATAGCTGAGTTTAAAAAAGAAATAATAGCTAACGGATTAGAAGGGGATGTTCAAGTATTGAAAACTGGATGTTTTGGATTATGCCAAAAAGGACCTATTGTAGCTATACATCCAGATAAAATATTCTATTGTAATGTACTAGTAAGTGATGTAAAAACAATTGTTGAAGAACACATTATAAAAGGAGTGCCAGTTGCTAAGCTACAGTTACATGACATAGACGAAGCAACTAAAACAAGAATAACAGATATAAACAAGATAAAATTTTATGCTAAACAAAAAAGAATAGCTTTAAAGAATTGTGGAGTAATAGATCCGGAAAATATTAATGAATATATTGCACGAGATGGATATTTAGCATTAGGCAAAGTACTAACTAGTTATGAGCCGCAACAAGTAATTGATATAATA
Source organism: Erysipelotrichaceae bacterium (assembly GCA_036639955.1). Taxonomy (GTDB): domain Bacteria; phylum Bacillota_I; class Bacilli_A; order Erysipelotrichales; family Erysipelotrichaceae; genus JAVWHP01. The sequence continues at coordinate 133,420 of JAVWHP010000001.1, read as the reverse complement.
AAAGACAGTGGTTTACGCGGACGAGGTGGTGGAGGTTTCCCATCTGGAGTTAAGTGGCAGTTTGCTGCTAATCAAGAAAGTGATGAAAAATACGTTATATGTAATGCAGATGAAGGAGATCCAGGAGCATTTATGGATCGTTCAATTCTAGAAGGTGATCCACATAGTGTATTAGAAGCAATGGCTATTGCTGGATATGCAATTGGTGCTCAACATGGATATGTTTATATCAGAGCTGAGTACCCAATAGCGGTAGATCGTTTAAGAATAGCTATAGAACAAGCAAAAAATAATAGCTTGCTCGGTAATAATATTCTAGGAACTGATTTTAACTTTGAAATTGAAATTCGTTTAGGTGCTGGTGCCTTTGTATGCGGAGAAGAAACAGCACTTATTCAATCAATTGAAGGCAAGCGTGGTATGCCTGTTCCTAAGCCACCATTTCCAGCAGTTAAAGGTGTTTGGGGTAAACCGACTATTATTAATAATGTAGAAACATTAGCTAATATAGCACAAATTATTAATAATGGCAGTGCTTGGTTTAAGGCCATAGGTACAGAAAAGTCAAGTGGAACTAAAGTTTTTGCATTAGGTGGTAAAGTTGTTAATACCGGTCTAGTAGAAGTACCAATGGGAACTACTTTACGTGAAGTAGTATATGAAATTGGTGGTGGTTGTCCTGACGGTAAAAAATTTAAAGCTGTTCAGACTGGAGGGCCATCAGGAGGATGCCTAACTGAGAATGATTTAGATACTCCGATTGATTTTGATACATTAATCGCTTTAGGCTCTATGATGGGATCTGGTGGTATGATTGTACTAGATGAAGATAATTGTATTGTAGATGTTGCTCGCTTCTACATGGATTTCATTGTTGATGAATCTTGTGGTAAATGCTCTCCTTGTCGAATTGGAACTAAACGTTTATTAGAAAAACTAACAGATATTTGTGAAGGACGAGGTACATTAGCTACACTAAACGAACTAGAAGAGTTATCTTTAACTTTAAAGAATACTGCACTATGTGGTTTAGGCCAAACAGCAAGTAATCCAGTGTTATCTACTCTTAGATTATTTAAAGATGAATATTTAGCTCATGTTATTGATAAAAAATGTTTAGCGGGAGTTTGTAAATCATTATTATCATATGAAATTGATGCTGATAAATGCCGTAAATGTGGTCTTTGTGCTAAGGGCTGTGCAGTTAATGCAATTAGTGGAGTATTAGGTAAAGAAACTTATGTAATTGATCAAGATAAATGTATCAAGTGTGGTGCGTGTGTTGGTGCTTGTCATTTCAACGCCGTAGTTATGAAATAGGAGGAATAATATGTCTAAAATAAATTTAACGATTAATAATCAAGTAATTGAAGCTGAAGCAGGCTCAACTATTCTTGAAGCTGCTCGTACTAATAATATTTTTATTCCTACACTATGTTATCTAAAGGACTATACCGGTACTGGTGCTTGTCGTGTATGTAATGTTGAAGTAGTTGGTGCTAGATCACTTTGCGCAGCATGTGTTTACCCAGTAACTGAAGGAATGATAGTTAAAACTAATAGTGCAAAAGCGCTTAAAGCACGTAAAGATATTGTAGAACTAATATTGAGTAATCATGCGCAGAATTGTTTATCTTGTATGAGAAATACTAATTGTGAACTTCAAGCATTAGCTCAAATTGTAGGCGTTCGTGCTGATTCATTTGCAGGCGAAAAATCTAAACCAACTTATGATGAAGTATCACCTGGTATTGTTCGTGACACTAGTAAGTGCGTACTTTGTGGGCGTTGTGTGGCTGCTTGTGAAAAAATTCAAGGTCTTGGTATTCTAGGATTTAGTGAAAGAGGTTTTAAAACTAAAGTAGGACCAGTATTTGATCATAGTTTACAAGATGTTAACTGTATCCAATGTGGCCAATGTGTGAATGTTTGTCCAACTGGAGCTTTAGTAGAAAAAGAAGAAATACATGAAGTTATAAACGCTCTTAGTGATGATACTAAACATGTTATAGTTCAAACTGCTCCAGCTATTAGAGCGTCACTAGGTGAAGAATTTGGTATGCCAATCGGTACTAGAGTAACTGGTAAGATGGTTACTGCCTTAAAACTCCTTGGGTTTGATAAAGTATATGATACCGATTTTGGTGCTGATCTTACTATTATGGAAGAAGGAACTGAATTTATTCATCGTCTTCAAAATGGTGGTACATTACCAATGATTACTAGTTGTTCTCCGGGCTGGATTAATTATTGTGAACAGGAATATCCTGAACTTATAAATAATTTATCTAGTTGTAAATCACCTCATATGATGTTTGGTGCTATCTTAAAATCTTATTATGCCAAAGAAATGAATATCAAACCTGAAGATATTTATGTTGTGTCTATTATGCCTTGCACAGCAAAAAAAGGTGAAAAACAAAGAATAGAAAACTTGACTTCAGGTCAACAGGACGTTGATGCTGTATTAACTACAAGAGAGCTTGGTCGCTTAATTAAAATGTTTGGTATTGGTTTTAATGATTTAATTGATTCTGAATTTGACCAAGATATGTTTGGTGAATATTCTGGTGCCGGTGTAATATTTGGTGCGAGTGGAGGAGTTATGGAAGCGGCTTTACGTAGCGTGTCTGAAATCCTTACTAAAAAAGAATTAAAAGATATAGAATTTAAAGCTGTTCGTGGAGTTATTGGCTTAAAGGAAGCAACTGTCAATATAAATGGCATAGATGTTTGTGTTGGTGTCGCTCAAAGTATGAGTGTAGCTAAACCAATCCTTGATGATATTATCAATCATAAATCTAAATATCATTTTATTGAAATAATGGGTTGTCCTGGTGGCTGTATTAATGGTGGTGGTCAATCTTACATTAATGCAACTGTACGCAACGGTATGAATGAAGGTCTATTCAAACAAATGCGTGCAAACGCACTTTATGATGAAGATAAACTAATGGTAAATCGTAAATCTCATAATAATAAGCAAGTTAAAGAGTTATATGATAAATTTTTAAAGGAACCGGGAAGTGATATAGCACATCATCTGCTTCATACTTCATATCGACCAAAACCAAGATTTAAATAATATATATAACCTAAAATGGGATAAGATATAATTCTTATCCCATTTTTATATTTTGAATAAGCCAATCAACCTAATATATGGTATAATAAATAAGATAAATTAAAAAGTAAGGAGACATGTTATGCCTAAAGTAAGTGTAATAGTGCCGGTTTATAATACTTCTAAATATTTAAATAAATGCTTAGATAGTATACTGAACCAAACACTAAAAGATATTGAAGTAATTATAATAAATGATGGTTCTACTGATATGAGTTCTAATATTATAGAAACCTATAATGATTCTAGAATTGTATCTATTAATCAACCTAATAGTGGGATTTCTATTACTAGAAACAATGGTATTAAAAAAGCTACTAGTAGTTATATTATGTTTATTGATAGTGATGATTGGATCGAACGTTCAATGATAGAAGAACTATATAGTACAGTTATTAATAATAATAGCGACCTTGTAGTATGTGACTTCTATGAATATTATGAAGATACTAAACTAAAAAAAGAAATTAAGGTCGAAAACTTTGCAACCACTACATTAAATAATAATCCTGGATTATTATTTAATATTAATAGTAGTCCATGGAATAAAATTTATTGCAGACAATTGCTAATAGATAATGCTATTGAATTTCCTATAAATTTAAAATATGAAGATGCTTATTTTGTATTGAAATGTTTAAATGCAGCTAATAATATAAGTAAGGTTAACAAACCATTAATAAATTATTTAATTAGAGGTGGAAGTGAAACTACTGTAGTTGATAAAAGAATATTTGAAATATTTCAAATATTAGAATTGATTAAAGATATATTTAAGGAGAATGATAATAAAGAACTTAGTCGTTATTTAGAATACTTTGTTATTAATCGTTTAAGTGTATATAATATATCTCAAATCAAACAAAAGGATAAGCGATTAGGTATGAAGTTTATTGATGATAGCTTTAATTACTTAGATACTAACTATAGTGGGTGGAGAAACAATGTACATTATTTAAAATCTAATTCAAAAGCTAAACAACTAATAAAATCACATAAGATGTTAACTAAAATGATCGTTAAATTAGGAATAGGAGCTTAGATATGAAAAAAGTAAAAATTTTAGCTCTACATCTTGCTTATGGTGGAGTAGAAAAGGCTATAGCCAATATGGCTAATGTATTTGTAGAAAAATATGATGTTGAAATAGTAAGTGTATATAAAGCACCTAAAGGAATCGCTTATGCAATTGATTCTAAAGTTACTATTACATATTTAACAGATTTGTATCCTAATAAAGCTGAATTTAAAGCAGCACTACATAGCTTTAATATTATAAAAACAATAAAAGAAGGAATTAAAAGTATAAAAATATTGAGGGAGAAGAAGGCTGTTACACATAAAGCTATAGTAGATTTTAGAGATTGTATAGTTATAAGTACTAGAAATGAGTATTCATTAGAATTATCAAAATATGGTGATAATTCAGTTTATAAAATTGCACAACTACATCATGATCATAGTTTTAATCCTAAACTTATAGAAGATTTTACTGAGGGTTATAATAATATTGATGTATTTGCTCTATTGACACCCCAACTTGTAGAAGAAGTACAAGAAATGTTAAAAGGAAAAGAAAAACCAAAGTGTAAGTATGTCCCAAATTTTATAGAAGAATTACCTAGTGATATAAAGATGGAAGATAAAAAAGATATTTGTATAGCTGTAGGAAGAGCACATAAAGTAAAAGGTTTTGAAAGACTTATTGATATCTTTTATGAAGTTCATAAACAAAGCCCTAATACTATTTTACAAATTATAGGTGATGGAGAAGAAATACCTAATTTAGAAAAGAAGATAAGAGAATTAAATTTAAAAGAGAATGTATTTTTATTAGGGCAAAGGACTAGTGAAGAAATAGAAACTTATATGAAGCGAGCTTCTATATATTTAATGACATCATATACTGAATGTTTACCTTTTGTTCTAATCGAATCGAGTTCATGCAAGCTCGTTAGTGTTGCCTATGATGTTAGAGTTGGACCACGCGCTATCGTTGATCATAATTTAAATGGTTATTTAATAAAAGATGGAGATCAAAGTGACTATGTTAGTGCTGTATTAACATTAATAAAGAATGATAATTTAAGAAAAGAATTAGCTGAACAAGCCTATATTAAGGCACGACAGTTTACAAAAGAGAATGTTAAAGAAATATGGTTTGATATATTAAAATAAGGAGTAAACTATGAGAGAACTATTTGATAAATTATTTAAGAAAACGGAAACTGAACTTTTTAATGAATTAACTATGAGAATGAAGGAAGAAGAGCTTACTATGATTATTACAGCTAATCCTGAATCTTTTATGAAATCGCAAAATGATAAAGTGATTATGGACGCGATGCTTGATGAACGTACGATTGTAACACCTGATGGTGAAGGAATTGTAAAAGCTGCAAAAATGTTAAGCTATGAACTATGGGGTAAAATAGCAGGAGTAGATACTGTAGCTTATTTATTAGCAGAATTGAATGAACAAAATAAGTCACTATATATTTATGGATCGGCTCAAAGTGTATTAGATAACTTTGAAAATGTATTAAAAAGAGATTATCCCAACATTAAGATAGCGGGTTTAAAAAATGGCTATGATAATGATAGTGAAGAAGTATTTAAAGATATGGTAGTAGCATCTAGTGATGTAATATTAGTAGCGCTTGGTGTTCCAAGACAAGAAAAATTGATTTATGAACATTTAAATAACTTTAAAAAGGGGATATTTGTTGGTGTTGGTGGAAGTATAGATGTACTAAGCGGAACTAAGAAGAGAGCACCTAAGTTATTTATTAAATTAAAATTAGAATGGGTATATAGATTAGCTAAAGAACCTAAAAGAATTAAAAGATTTTATGATTCAAATATTAAGTTTATCTTAAATATTAAAAAGATGGCTAAAAGAGGAGAATAGTATGATAAAAGTAATGAGTATATTTGGAACTAGACCTGAAGCTATAAAAATGGCTCCACTAGTAAAAGAACTAGAGAAGCGTGAAGGAATTGAGAGCATTGTTTGCGTTACTGCTCAGCATCGACAGATGCTAGACCAAGTACTTCAAGTATTTGATATTCATCCTCAATATGATTTAGATATAATGAAAACAGGACAAAGCTTGACTGAAATAACATCACGTGTCCTATTAGGTTTAGAAGATGTAATAACTAAAGTTAAGCCAGATATTATATTAGTACATGGAGATACATCAACTACTTATGCAGGAGCTCTTGCTGCCTTCTATAATCATGTTAAAATAGGACATGTAGAAGCAGGACTTAGAACTTATAATAAATATTCTCCATTTCCTGAGGAAATGAATCGGCAAATGGTAAGTGTATTAGCCGATTTACATTTTGCTCCTACTCTTGCTAGCAAACAAAATTTAATTGCTGAAGCAAAATGTAGCGAGAATATTTATGTGACAGGTAATACTGCTATAGACGCTTTACAGACTACTGTTGATGATAGTTATAGTCATGAACAATTAGATTGGGCTAATGATTCAAAGCTTATATTGTTGACGGCTCATCGCCGTGAAAATTTAGGCGAACCAATGAGACATATGTTTAAGGCTATTAATCGAATAGTTAATGAACATAGTGATGTTAAAGTATTATATCCAATTCATATGAATCCTAAAGTTAGAGAAATAGCTCAAGAAGTTTTTAATGGTAATGATCGTGTTCGTTTAATTGAACCACTTGAAGTTTTAGATTTCCATAATTTCTTAAATAGATCTTATATTATATTAACTGATAGTGGTGGTATTCAAGAAGAAGCACCAAGTCTAGGAAAACCAGTTTTAGTTCTTAGAGACACAACAGAAAGACCTGAAGGAATTGCTGCTGGTACACTAAAACTAGCAGGAACTAATGAAGAAACTATTTATAGTATGTTAAAAGAACTTTTAACTAATACTGAAGTATATGAAAAAATGAGTCATGCTAGTAATCCTTATGGAGATGGACAAGCATCTAAACGAATCGTAGATATAATTATTGACCAAATAAAATAGTGCGTATTAATACGCACTATTTTATTAATTTATAATCTAATGATTCGTTTAGAGGCTCACTATATAGAGCAATTACATAATCTTTAAGATAATCTATTATACTATGACTATCACCAACTATTATTCTACTACCTACCTTAGAAAAAACTAGAAGCTTTACTCTATTAAGTGATGAATCACTTAATAGAGAAGGTTCGATTTCATCCATAGCATATGTACCACCATAGTTCCTCTTAAGGGTTTCAAAGATATAGGAACCAAAGATACTACAAGCATTAGCTATTTCTATATCAGTAGGTTTATTAAGATGAAGATCATTTAACATTTCATCTATTGTGTAAAGACTAGCAGTACTATAATCAAATGTTCCATTTGATTTATATAATTCTATGAAACTTTCAGCAGACTTTATTATATCTTGTTCTAAATTATTCATGTTAATACCTCCAGAAATAGTATAACATAAATAATCACATAATTAACAATAATTCTGGCACAGTTACATATGTAAAGTATGTTATAATGATACATAAACTAGGAGGTATTTTATGAAAGAAAAATTTATGAGATTTATGTATGGAAGACATGGAGTAGACCAATATTCAATATGGATATTTGTTTTATATACTATATTAACTTTTATAGGAATCTTTAGTGGTAATCAAATATTAGTACTGATTGCTTTAATACCTTTAGGGTATACTTACTTTAGAATATTATCTAAGAACTATGTTAAACGTTATAATGAGAATGTTAAGTTTATGACATTAAGTCAACCAATAAGAAATAAAGTTAATTTTATAAAGAAGAGATGGAGGGACCGTAAAGATTATAAATACTTTAAGTGTCCTCAATGTAAAAAAAATGTTAGAGTTCCTAAAGGACATGGTAATATTACTATTACATGTCCTCAATGTAGAACTAAATTTGATAAAAAGAGTTAATTAAACTTTACTTTGGATATAAATAAATCTATAATAATAAGCACTGAGGTGAGATTATGGATAATTTTATGTTTTCAATTAATGCTACATTACCAATCTTTATAGTTATAGTTATAGGTTATTTATTAAAGAGATATCATGTATTAGATGATGGTTTTGTTAATGCTGCTAATCGTTTTAATTATCAGGTTACACTTCCATTACTATTATTTGAAGATGTGGCTAATGCTAATATAAAAGATAACTTTGATCTTAAATATGTTTTGTTTTGTATGATAGTAACTACCATTTGTTTTTGGACTATATATTTTGTTGCTAAAATGTTTATTAAGGACAAAAGTATAATAGGGGCTTTTGTTCAAGCATCCTTTAGAGGAAGTGCTGCTGTATTAGGGATAGCTTTTATAATGAATATATATGGAAGTGTTGGTATGTCACCACTTATGATTATAGGTGCTGTGCCATTATATAATATATATGCAGTGTTTGTTTTAAGTATGGAGTCTAATGATGGTGAACCTCATAACTTAAAACAAACACTAATAAGAGTTATAAAAAATCCAATATTAATTGGAATTATGCTAGGAATGTTCTTTTCGGTGTTTAGTGTTGATATGCCAGTGTTAGCTGATAAGGTTGTGCATAGTTTCGCGGTGTTAGCGAGCCCTTTAGCATTAATAGCAATAGGAGCAGGGTTTAAAGGAAAAGAAGCCATTACTAAGCTTAAACCGACAATTGTAGCAACTTTTATAAAACTATTATTACAACCAATGATATTTTTACCAATAGCTATTGCTATGGGCTTTACAGGAGATAAAATGATAGCAATTCTAATTATGTTAGGAGCCCCAACTACACCTAGTTGTTATATAATGGCCAAGAATATGAATAATGATGAAATACTAAGTTCAAGTGTAGTTGTAATGACAACGCTATTATCATCTATAACACTTACAATGTGGATATATTTTTTAAGATGCTTTAACTGTATATAATACTTTTATAATAAGAAGAAATAAGTTATAATAAATAAGAGATTGGAAGTGATCTAATGCTAAACATATATAAAACAATAAACAATAAGGTTGTTGAAATAGAAGCCTTTGAAAAGAATTGCTGGATATCTTTAATGAAACCAACACAAGAAGAAATAGCGAAAGTTCAATTACTAACAAATGTAGAAAAAGATTTATTAACTGCAGCATTAGATGATGAAGAAACTTCACGTATTGATATTGATGATCAACAAACATTATTAATTATTGACGTACCTTATTGTGAGGGTGAAGTAGGTTCTATTCATTATGAAACTATACCATTAGGTATAATTACTAGTGATAGTTATGTTATAAGTGTATGTTTAAAAGAAATACAAATATTAGATGACTTTAGAAGTGGAAATAAAAAAGACGTATTTATTAATTTTAAAACAAGATTTATATTACAAATATTATATAGTATAGCTACTAGATATCTATTATTTCTAAGATCAATTGATCGATCTACTAGAATTGTAGAAAAGAAACTAAGAGAAACTATGAGTAATTCAGAATTATTACAATTATTAGATTATCAAAAGTCATTAGTATTCTTATCTACATCTTTAAAAGGTAATGAAGCAACTATAGCCCGTATCCAAAAAGGAAAAGTATATCAATTGTATGAAGAAGACTTAGATCTTTTAGATGATGTTCTAATAGAATTTAGACAAGCTATTGAAATGTCTGGTGTTTATAGTAATATATTAACTGGAGAAATGAATGCTTTTGCTAGTATAATATCTAATAACGTAAGTATTGTGATGAAAACATTAACAATCGTTACCATCTTATTAGCTATACCTACAATGATTTCTGGTTTTTATGGTATGAATGTACCTAACTTACCAATTCCTGATTTTTATTTTACAATTCTAATTTCGATAGCCTTAACAGCTATTATTGCATTTATATTAATAAAGAAAAAACTATTCTAAGAATAGTTTTATTTTTTTAGTAAATAATAATATTAGGCAAATGAAAAGAGAGCCTGGGGGAGGCTCTCTTTTCAAATAGATATTTATAGGAAAGGGAAAGGGAAGACTTTAAATATAAAGGATGAATTCATAAGTAAAGCCTTCAGAAATGATTAGGTATACATTGTAGAATATTATATTTCTTCTACATGTATATAATAAATCATTTCAATGATTAATGTAATTCAATATGTTGCCTATTACATGTAAAATTATTACATGTTTAGAATATTAGTATTATTTTGTGGAAGTTTACTCTGTATAAGAACTTTATAAGTTATTATTTTATTTATAAGATAGAAAAAAATAGTAATATTACAAGTTATAAAAATTATAGTCAAACTTCTATGTGTTTAAAAAAGTTGTGATATAATAATAACGCAAGGTGGTGATAACTATGCAAGGTCGTGTTCATTCTTTCGAAACATTTGGTACTGTAGATGGTCCAGGAGTTAGATTTGTCTTATTTCTTCAAGGTTGTCCTTTAAGGTGTAAGTATTGTCATAATCCTGATACTTGGGAATTTAATGGTGGTACATTATATGAGAGTGATGCTATAGTAGAGAAGTATTTAAAGTATACAGCTTACTATGGTAAGGAAGGCGGTATTACAGTATCAGGTGGTGAACCTTTAGTACAAATAGAGTTTGTTACAGAACTATTTAAGAAGTTAAAGGAACATAACGTGAATACATGTTTAGATACGTCAGGTATTATGTATACTGAAGCTAAAAAAGACGAGTATTTAGAATTGTTTAAATATTTAGATTTGGTTTTATTAGATGTTAAGCATATTAGATCTGTTGAACATGTTGAACTTACAGGGATGAAAGATAGTGCGCCAAGAGCTTTTGCAAAACTATTAGATGAACAAAACATACCAGTTTGGATTAGACATGTTTTGGTTCCTAACATTACAACACAAGAAGAATATCTTAATGAATTGCATGATTATATTAGGACTTTGCACAATGTTAAGAAAGTAGAAGTACTGCCATATCATTCGCTAGGTGAAGTTAAATATGATAATCTTCATATAGCTTATGTGTTAAAAGGACTTCAACCTCCTAGCAAAGAAGAAATTCAGTTAGCTCGTAATATTCTGGAGGTGAAACAATGATCAATGATACTAACTATAAAGAAGCGCTAAAGGATGGCTACGTATTAAGTGAAATTAGTGGTGATAGCTGTGCGAATTGTTTAACATTAATGCCTATCCTACATACAATTGTAGAAAATAGAAAAGATGTGAAATTATTCACAATAGACGCAGCTCCAGAGACTAAGGAACTATGTACATTCTATAATGTCGAAGCGGTACCAACCATTTTATTAACGTATAATGGCGATTTAATCGGAAAAGTACGCGGTTATCAGCCAGATGAAATACTAGAAATATGGGTAGAAGCAAAAATTGAAGAGCATAAAAAAAGTTTACAAAAACTGTAAGCCTTTACATTAAAGAAAGCATTTACATTAAAAAATAATATGCTATAATTAAACATGTGAAATTTTTAATTAATGATTTCAACAGTACACTATGAAAAGAGGTAAATACATGTATCAAGGATGGAAAGATTTTAAAGTTGGAAAATGGAGTAAAGAGATTGATGTTAGAAGTTTTATTCAATTAAATTATACTCCTTATGAAGGCGACGATAGTTTCTTATGCGGAGCAACAGATGCTACTAAAAAGCTATGGGATATGGTCACTGATCTAAACAAACAAGAACGTGAAGCAGGTGGTGTTTTAGATGCAGATACTTCTGTAATCTCAACTCTTACTTCTCATAAAGCAGGGTATTTAGATAAAGATTTAGAAACAATTGTTGGTTTTCAAACTGATAAGCCGTTTAAACGTTCATTACAACCATTTGGTGGGGTTAAAATGGCTGAAAGTGCTTTAAAAACTTATGGCTATGAAATAGATTCTGAAGTTAAAAATATTTTTACAAATATTCGCAAGACTCATAACCAAGGGGTATTTGATGTTTATACTGATGAAATGCGTCGTGCTAGAACTTGTGCTATTCTTACAGGTCTTCCTGATGCTTATGGTCGTGGCCGTATTATTGGTGATTACCGTCGTATAGCTTTATATGGAATTGATTTCTTAATTGAAGATAAAAAAGCTTTAAAACAATATTTATGTGGATCTATGACTGAAGAAAGAATTAGAGACCGTGAAGAAATTTCTGAACAAATTCGTGCATTAGAAAATATGAAGAAGATGGCAGAAATTTATGGATGTGATATTTCTCAGCCAGCTACTAGTGCTCAACAAGCAATTCAAGCTGTTTACTTTGGTTACTTAGCTGCTGTTAAAGATCAAAATGGAGCTGCTATGTCAATTGGACGTACATCTACATTCCTTGATATTTATATTCAAAGGGATATTAATAATGGTGTACTTACTGAAGATACTGCTCAAGAATTAATGGATCACTTCGTAATGAAACTTCGTTTAGTTAAATTTATGAGAACACAAGAATATAATGAATTGTTCTCTGGAGATCCTACTTGGGTTACTGAATCTATAGGTGGTATGGGAGTTGATGGACGTACATTAGTTACTAAAAACTCTTTCCGTGTACTTAATACTTTAAATAATTTAGGAGCTGCACCAGAACCAAACCTTACTGTTCTATGGTCAACAAACTTACCAAAGAACTTTAAACGATTCTGTGCTAATATTTCAATTGAAACAAGTGCTATTCAATATGAAAATGATGATCTTATGCGTGTTAAAATGGGTGATGACTATGGAATCGCTTGTTGTGTAAGTTGTATGAAAATTGGTAAGGATATGCAGTTCTTTGGAGCTAGAGCAAACCTTGCTAAAGCATTATTATATTCTATCAATGGTGGAATTGATGAGAAGAAAAAGATTCAAGTATCTCCACGTTTTGAACCAATCACTGCTGACTACTTAGACTATGATGAAGTAATGGGGAAATATAATCAAATGCTTGATTGGTTAGCTGGTGTTTATGTTAACACATTAAATGTAATTCATTATATGCATGATAAATACTGTTATGAAGCTGCTGAAATGGCTCTTCATGATCATGATATTAGACGTTTCTTTGCTACAGGTATTGCTGGTTTATCAGTAGTAGCTGATTCATTATCAGCAATTAAATATGCTAAAGTTAAAGTTATTCGTGATGAAGATGGTATTGCTGTTGATTATGAAACTGAAGGAGAATTCCCTAAGTATGGTAATAATGATGATCGTGTAGATCAACTTGCAGCAGACCTTGTTAAAAACTTTATGAATAAATTAAAAGAACATAGAACTTACCGTAATGGTGTTCACTCTATGAGTATCCTTACTATAACAAGTAATGTTGTTTATGGTAAGAAAACTGGTAATACTCCAGATGGTCGTAAATCTGGTGAACCATTTGCTCCAGGAGCTAACCCAATGCATGGTAGAGATACAAATGGAGCATTAGCTTCATTACAATCAGTAGCAAAACTTCCTTACGAGTACAGTAGAGATGGTGTTTCTAATACATTCTCAATTATACCTGATGCTTTAGGAAAAGATTAATTTAAAGGAGGAATATAAGATGAGTGATAAAGTCGATAACTTAGTTTCATTAATTGATGGATATGCTACAAACGGGGGACATCATCTAAATATTAATGTATTCAATCGTGAAACATTATTAGATGCTCAGGCACATCCTGAATTATACCCACAGTTAACTATTCGTGTTTCTGGATATGCAGTTAACTTCATCAAACTAAGTAAAGAACAACAGGATGATGTAATTAAAAGAACTATGCATACAAGTATTTAAATTAAAAGGGAAACTAACATTTCCCTTTTTTTTATATTAAATTATTATGTTTATATGATAAAAATTATAGGTTCATTTATTAAATTATATGATATAATACTATCAGGTTAGGTGAATTTATGAATATAAAACTAATTTTAGAATTAATGCTAAGAGCAGGAATATTTTCAATTGTTGTTGTCCTGCTTTATCAATTGATCTTAAAATATATATTAAAACTTAAACAGCAGGACACAACAAAAGTAAGGATAAGTAAAAGCTTATTTTTATTTTATATAGCTATGCTTTTTTATGTTACTTTATATAGAGATGGAATAAATATAGAAAATATTTTCAATACAAATGTTAATACAGTGAATTTAGTGCCTTTAGTTAATACCTTTAGGATGTTACCAATAGATATAGGAGTATTTCTATATAATTTAATGGGGAACATCCTATGGTTTGTACCATTAGGGATGGCACTAAATTCACTGTATAATAAAAGTTTTAAAGAGAGCATGATTATAGTAGGCATGTGTTCTTTAGGAATAGAAATATTACAGTTTATATTTAATCAAGGAATAAGTGATATAGATGATATTATATTTAATGTTATTGGTGGTTTTATTGGATATATAATTTATAATATAATGAGTAAGAACAGATAATTGTAATATAATTAGCTGTTTTTTTTAGTTTATAAAGATAGGATATATGTTATAATATAAAGGAATGTAAGCGTTTATTCGAATGGAGGAATTGTATGTCATTATTTAATCATGAAGCGAGACAATTTAAATTTGATGTTTTAAAAGAAGTGAGTAAAAGAACCTTTGAAGGAACATTAAATGCTGATATAGCTGATGAATTAGCAATTAAATTAATACCAACAAATAAAGCAGATTTTAGATGTTGTGTATATAAAGAAAGAGAAATAATTAGACAAAGAACAAGGATGGCATTAGGGAAACTACCAGTTGGTAAAGATGAAGAAAATAAACAGATAGTAAATGTTATAGAAGCGGCATGTGATGGTTGTACAATAAAGAAAATCAGAGTAACTGACAATTGTCGTAAATGCATGGCTAAAAGTTGTATAGCATCTTGTAAATTTGATGCGATACAAATAGGACCAGATCAAGCATTTATAGATTATGATAAATGTAAAGAATGTGGAGCATGTGCAAATGCATGCCCATTTAATGCTATAGTAGAAACTAAAAGACCGTGTAAAAAATCTTGCCCAGTCGATGCCATAAGTATGGATGAAAATAATTTAGCTATAATAGACCAAAAGAAATGTATAAACTGTGGAGCCTGTCAAGATGCATGTCCTTTTGGTGCAATAGAAGATATATCATGGATAGTTCCAGTTATAGAAGAATTAAAAAAAGGAACTAAAATGATAGCAATGTTTGCTCCTGCCCTACAAGGACAGTTTGTAAATGCTAATATATATCAAATAAAGAAATCTATACAACTGTTAGGATTTGAAAAAGTATATGAAGTAGCAAGTGGAGCTGATGCTGTAGCCTTCTTTGAAAAAGAAGAACTAAAGAAACATTTAAAAGATGGAGAAAAATTAACAACATCTTGCTGCCCAGCCTTTGTAAATATGGCTAGATTACACTTTCCAACTGTATATGAAAAGAATGTAAGTAAGCTTGTATCACCCATGATAGCATTAGCAAGATATTTAAAAGCTAATATGCCAGAATATAAAATCGTTTTTATTGGACCTTGCGTAGCAAAGAAACAAGAAGCAATAGACACAGAAGTAGACTATGTTTTAACTTTTGAAGAATTTGCAGCGATGCTAGTAAGTAAAGAAATAGCCCCTGATTCATTAGAAACTAAAGTAGATAGTGAAGCAAGTACACATGGACGTAATTTTGCAATTGGTGGAGGAGTAGCTAATGCACTTAAACAAGCATTAAAAGAAGAAAATTCTGAAATAGAAATTAAAACAGAATATGCAGATGGATCAATAGCATGTAAAAAGAATTTGATGCTTTTAAAAGCAGGAAGATTTAATGCAGATGTACTAGAAGGAATGGCATGCGTTGGAGGATGTATAAGTGGACCTGCAACGATAGATACACCAAGCAAAGTAAAACCAAGAATGAATAAAGAAAATGAAATAGAACAAGCAAAAACAATAGCATCAACATTAGAAAAATATGATTTTAGTAAGATCAATCTACACAAGTAAATTATTATGATAACTATAGAGGTGTGCATTGGAAGTGCTTGTTTCGTAAGAGGAAGTAATGTAGCAGTACAACTATTAAAAGATTATATTAAAGAAAATGAAATTGAAGCGGAAGTAGTATTGAAAGGATCATTTTGTATGCAGAAATGTACAAAAGGATTAGGAGTAAAAATTGATGGCATAGCATTAGAAGGAATAGGTTTACATAACGTTGTTAGTGAAGTAGCAGCTAAACTGGAGGAAAAATTGTGAACATAATTACACTAAAAGAAAGTAACTGTACATCTTGTTTAAAATGCGTAAGGAATTGTCCAACAAAATCAATAAGTTTTGAAAATAATCAACCTGAAATAATAGAAGATGAATGCTTAAGCTGTGGAAGATGTTTTTTGATATGTCCACAAAGTGCTAAAGAAGTAAAGAATGATAAAAGTATGATTAATAATTGGATACGTAATGGAGAAAAAGTAGTCATAAGTGTTGCACCAAGTTATCAAGTAGTATGGCCAAACTTTAGTAAGTTAAAACAAGGATTAGAAGAATTAGGATTTTATGCAGTAGAAGAAACAGCCAATGGAGCAGCCATAGTAACAAAAGAATATGAACACTTGATGCAAAACCATCAAATGAGTAATATTATAGAAACTTGCTGTCCAGTAATTGTTAAATTAATAGAAAATAAATATCCAGAATTGATTAATCAGTTATCACCAGTAGCTAGTCCAATGATTGTACATGCAAGAATGTTAAAAGAAAAATATCCAGATGCTAAAATAGTATTTTTAAGTCCATGTATAGCAAAACAAAGTGAAGCATTAATAAAAGAAAATAGTAAGTATGTGGATGCAGTTATTGCTATGCCAGATATGGATGAGTGGTTGTTAGATATTGATGGTTATGATGAATTACCCATTGAAGATAATATTGCACGGATGTATCCTGTAAGTGGAGGAATCATTAAAACATTTGAGCCACAATCAAACTATAAAACATTATCAATAGAAGGATTAGAACGATGTGAAGGAGCTTTAAAATCTATTATTAGTGGACATTTAAAAGGATATTTCTTTGAAATGAATGCTTGTCTAGGAGGTTGTTTAGGTGGTCCTTATTTATATGCTTATAGAGAAAATGAATGGTTAGCTCAAAGTAGAATATCTAAAAATGAATTAAGTCCTAAATTAAGATATGTTAGCGATACTAATGATAATTATTTAGATACTAGTATGGAATATACTAATCGTTATATAGTGAAGAAGAAGTTTAGTGAACAAGCAATTTATGAAGTACTATGTGGTATTGGTAAATATAATAAAACTAAAGAGTTTAATTGCGGTGCCTGTGGCTATGAAACATGTAGAGATAAGGCTATATCAGTATTAGAAGGTAAGAGCGATCCTAAGCTTTGTTTACCCTATGCATTAGAACATGCAGAATCTATATCTAATTTAATAATACATCATACACCAAATGGTATAATAGTATTAGACGATAAGTTATGTATATTAGAAATAAATCCAAGTGCTGTAGAACTATTAAATTTACAAGAATACAGTGTAAAAGGATTTAATATTGAAGCACTTTTACCTAATGAAGAAATAGCTAATAAACTTAAAAATTTAAATGAAGTAGATTATATTACATCAGAATATGAAGTCTATAATAAGGTACTACAACATGTATTAATCCCTATAAAAGAACAAAATGCTACAGTAATATTACTAAGCGATTTAACACATGATACAAGAGCTAAAGAAAAGATGAGAAGTTTACGTAAAGATAGTATTGATTCTACTCAAAAAGTAATAGAAAAACAAATGCGTGTAGTTCAAGAAATAGCAAGTTTATTAGGAGAAACAACAGCTGAAACAAAAGTAGTACTAACTAGATTAAATAAAACTATCCAGGAAGAGGATCAATAATGAAGGTCCATGTTGAAGCTGCTTATTCTTCATTAAATAAAAAGAATGAAGAATTATGTGGTGATAAAGTTAAAGTCGCTTATAACGAAGACAGTTGTACAATTGTATTAGCTGATGGTTTAGGTAGTGGTGTGAAAGCCAATATTTTAGCAACCTTAACTAGTGAAATATTAAGTACAATGATAGCTGAAGGAACAAGCATTGATGAAGCTGTAGAAACAATTAGTGCGACGCTTCCAGAATGTAAAGAAAGAGGAATTGCTTATAGTACTTTCATAGTGTTACAAGTATTCTTCGATGGTAGAACTTATTTAGCCGAATTTGATAATCCAGAAGTAGTTTTAATGCGTAATGGTAAAAATATTAATATTGAAAGAAACATAATTATTAAGTCGGGTAAGACTATTAGAGAAGCGCATTTTATAGTGCAACCAGATGATTATATTGTAATGTTTTCGGATGGAATAGTTCATGCTGGTATTGGCCAAATATTAAATTTTGGCTGGGATCAAAAAGAAATAGTTCAACATATAACAACACTATATCGCAAGGATGATACAGCTAGAAAGACAGTTAAGAATTTACTATATGCTGTAAATGATTTATATCAAGGAATGCCTGGAGATGATTCAACTGTTGCTTGTGCACACATTTTATTTCCTAAGTATGCTAGTTTAATGGTAGGACCTCCAAGTAATAAAGAGGATGATGAAATAGTAGTAAATAAATTAGTTAAAGCAACAGGAGCTAAAATAGTATGTGGAGGTACTACTTCACAAATAGTAGCTAGAGTATTAAATAAAGAACTTAAAATGGAACAATTAATAAGCCTTGATAGTGAAGTGCCTCCTATTGCTTATATAGAAGGAATAGATCTAGTATGTGAAGGGGCGTTAACATTAGCTAAAGTATCTAGATACTTAGAAGCCTGTCTAGAAACTAAAGTCTATTATGAACAGTTCTTAGATGCTAAATATGAAGATGGTGCCTTTCAATTAGCACATATGCTATTAGCAGATTGTAGTGCTATAAATTTTTTAATTGGTACTGCTTCTAACCCAGCTCATAATGCTATAGCATATTCACCAATATCCTTAAGTGAAAAACTTAAAGTAGTAGAGAATATTGCTACAATTTTAAGGAAATTAGGTAAAATTGTAAAAATAGAAAAATATTAGTCATAATTCGACAAAATTTTTATTAGTAATATTATATGTTTAATTAGGGTGATAATATGAAATATCGCATATACCTAATTAAAGATGAATATAAAGTAATGTTTAATGAACATCCACAAGTCTTTTATAAGCTTATGCTATTAAATAATTTACAATCATTTAAAATGGTAAATCACTATACCGTTAGTGAATTATTTAATGGCATATCTTACTTCTATGATAGAGATGATTTATTAGTAGTATCTTCTATAATAATTATTGAAAACACTTTGACTAGGGTTACATATACACTAGAAGTTTTCAATAATTATTTAGAAGTAAATATAGTAGAACATAACCCTTTTTTGGAATATATTGAAAGAGTATCACCTAAGTTTCTAATATTTGATGAAATGGAACATTTACTCTTGTAAAATGGTTAAAATAATAGTAGAATAGTACTAATGTTAGAATAGGAGGTATAGTTATGGACGGAGTTTTATTTCCTTCAATTATGAGTTTATTAGTAGGACTAATTTTAGGCCTAGCGGCTGGTTTCTACTTTACTCGTAAAAAGTTTGAAAAATCTTTAAAAGAGAATCCACCAATTAATGAAAAAATGATTCGTGCAATGTTTATGCAAATGGGTAGAAAACCATCTGAAGCACAAATTAAATCAATCATGAAAAATGTTGAGATGAATAAATAACACTTCTTTGAAGTGTTTTTTTATTACATTAATGAAATATTAAAGAATAAAGTATATTAAGTGTTATAATGATTATGGTGATAATATGAAAATTATAAAAAGAATATTTATTAGTTTATTAGCAGTAGTAATACTTTTACTAACACTTTTAGGCGTATTAGGTTTCTCTAAATATAAAGAAGTTATAAAAGATAAACCCTTAGTGGATAAAGTAAGTGAAATAAGAAAACAAAATGATTATATTAAGATAGATGATATAAATCCTTTTTATATTAATGCAGTTGTAAGTATTGAAGATAAACGATTTTATGATCACGGTGGAGTAGATTATATAGCTTTATGTAGAGTTTTATTAACAGCTTTAGTTAATCAAGAAATAAATTCTGGTGGTAGTACTATTACTCAACAGCTTGGTAAAAATTTATATTTCGGTTTTAACCCTGATGTAGTTCGTAAAGTTTCTGAAATATTTGTTGCCAAGGATTTAGAAAAAAATTATAGTAAAGATGAAATTATAGAACTGTATGTAAATATTATAAATTTCGGTGATAATAATATTGGAATTAAACAGGCAGCTAATAATTATTTTAATGTAGAACCTAGTGAACTTAATTTAGCTCAAGCAAGTATGTTAGCTGGATTACCCCAATCACCAGCTAATTATCAGTTAAGTAATAACTATAGTAAGGGGAGAATTAGACAAAAAGAAGTATTGAATGCCATGGTAAAAGCTGAAGTAATAACGAAAGCAGATGCTGATAGTGCGTTTGCTGATGAAATGTCTTTAAAATAAATTGTAACTCTTAGTACTAATAATGTAAAATATTTATAATATTAAAAGTTTAATTCATAATTATTACAATAAAATATGTAACCGTTACCAATTTTAACTAATTTGTCACTTAAATTGTCAATTTTAATGAATTTGCTATTGCTTATAACACTTATAGTCTTCATAATTATTATATAAGGAGGTAAATGCGATGATAATTAAAATTACATACTGTAGTGCTGAGAATTATTGTGAAATAGAAGATGTTTTCAGTGAAAACAGAATTGTAAGAAAAAGTTTTCGTATTATTGTTAATGGGTGGTGTAATAGCTTAGGTGGCAGTATCGATGGTAATGTTGAAAGTATAAAAAAACTTTTATCAATCCGTAAGAATGTTCCTATTTTTATTAGACTAGAAGATAAGTTTATTATTTTCCCTGTTGGTAAGAAGAATATACACGCTCGCGTGTGGATTAATTATGGTGCTATTAAAATAGTAAGAAAAATTAGATCTGGTGTATGCGAAATTGTATTCTTTAATGATGAAATTATTATAGTAGAAAATGACATTAGAACAATTAGAACACAAATGTCAAGATGTAAAACTCAACTAGAATATATCAGAGTTCAAAGACAATATTTAGAAATCGATTAAAATAATGTATAAAAAAACCTCCTACTGAATATGATAAATAGGAGGTTTTTTTATGAAAACATTTTTTACAAGTTTAAATGGTTATAAAAATGAGTTTATTAATTTTAAAGAGATAGTTTTTCAAGATGTTGTTTATCAAATATATATAGATGGTATTATAGATGGTATCGATGATAATAACTATAGTGCAGTATTATTTAAGTATATAAAGTATGGCGATAAAATAAATGATTATTTAAGGGGTTCATACTCATTAATAATTATTAATGAGTATGAATGTTTTATTAGTAAAGATCATTTAGGTTTAAGACCAATTTATTATTGTTATAGTAATGATAATTTAATGGTTAGTAATTCTATTAAATGTTTATTGGATATAGGTAATATAGATCCAATTGTAAGCAGTGAAGAATTACTAGAATTATTTAGTTTAGGTCCTTCTATTAGTGAAGATAGAACTTTATTAAAAGGTATTAAACAAATTCCGATGGGACATTTTTTACATTATAACTATAAGAGTATTGATGTTGTTAAGTTTTATGATTTAGTTGCTAAATCTCATGTTGATTCTTTAGCAGATACTGCTTTAAAGATCAATGCATTAATTAAGGATAGCTGTGATAATCATTCTAATACTAGAACTTCTTTCTTATCTGGTGGCATTGATAGTAGTATATTATGTAAAATAGCTAGTAGTGCTGGTTTAACAACTTATTCCTTAGATTATGAAGGTAATAGTGAAAACTTTAAAGGTAATAATTTTCAAGTGTCTTTAGATGATACTTACATTGATATAATGCAGAAAGCTATTAATTCTAATCATCATAGTTTGATTATTACGCAACAAGAGTTAATTAAACTATTGGATGATGCTTTATTAGCTCGTGAATATCCTGGTATGGCAGATATTGATTCTTCATTATATTGGTTATGTTCTAAGGTTCAAGATGCTTCTATTTTCTCTGGTGAATGTAGTGATGAAATATTTGGTGGATATCCTTGGTTCTATAAAGAATCTTATTTGAATTCTACTACGTTTCCTTGGCTTACACATCTAGATGAACGCAAAAAACTAATCAATAATCAATTTAAATGTTTAGATATTACAAGTTATATAGATCGATGTTATAATAAAGCAATAAATCAAGTTTCTTATCTTCCGACAGACAGTGAAGATGATCGTCGGGCTCGCCTTAATACCTATATAACTGTTCATTACTTCATGCAAACTTTGGTGACTAGACAAGTTTGTATGTCTCGCGCAAATGATATTGATATTGTTGCTCCTTTTGCTAATGTAGAACTATTTGATTATGTTTATAATATACCATGGCACTTAAAATTTCATAATAATTTAGAAAAGGGAATTCTACGTTACTCTTTTAAGGATGAATTGCCTTTTGAAATAGCTTATCGTAAGAAGAATCCATTTCCAAAAACGCATAATCCAGTATTTGCTGAAATGATTTCTAAACAATTAAGTAGTTGTTTAGATGATCCTACTTCTATTCTTCATGAATTATTTGATCAAGATGCTCTATTAGAATTAATTGAAACTAAAGGTAGTTCTTATAATAATCCTTGGTATGGTCAATTAATGAGTGGTCCTCAACTTTTAGCATACATTTATCAAATTCATTATTGGTTTAAATCCTATAATATCACACTTGAAAAGTAAGGGTTTCTCCCTTGCTTTTATTGTATTAAATAGTTATTGCTAATTTTTTTTAGTGTGCTATACTAATAAAAAGGGAGTGCAAATTCTTTTGTACATAGATGATATTATGAAAAATAAAGTGATCTTATTGATAGTTTCTATTTTAGTTTTATGTGGCTTTTCAGTTAGTGATTTTAGTGGTACATATATTAGAAATGATAATTCAATTTATTAGCTATAACTAAAGTTAATAATAAAGTTATCACTAACAATGTATATTATGGTGCTACTGGTTCTGGATATAATTATGTCACAGGGACGACAGGCAAAATAAAAAGTTTTAATAATAATGGTGTATTTGTTGTAAAGATGAGTGAACCGCTTCTTACTGACGGAAAAGGCCACTCGATGTTATTATGCAGTTCTTGTTATAGTTTATGTAGTTGGGATGCTATTCAATATTATTATAATATTAATAGCTAAAAAGAATTTATTAAACTTAAATATTAGCTTAAATGCTGCTACTCTATGTATTAGTTTAGGTATAACTTTAATAATTATAATATTTTTAGTTGCTATTACTCATTATAGAAATTCTATGATATATAAAGATAAATAATATGTTTTGTATATCACTTTAAGAACACTAAGAATTATGTTAAACTTAACAATGAAAATGAGGTGTGTATTATGAAGGTAGGTTTTATTTCATTAGGATGTTGTAAGAATCTTGTTGATAGTGAGAATATTATGGGATTACTTAAGAGTGCTAATATAGATATAGTTAGTGATCCTTCTTTAGCCGATGCAATTATTATTAATACTTGTGGTTTTATTAATAGTGCTAAGGAAGAAGCAATTGATACTATTTTAGAGATGGCTGAATATAAAAAACAGAACTGTAAAAAACTGATAGTGACTGGGTGCTTAGCTCAACGTTACAAGGAAACATTAATTGAGGAACTTCCAGAAGTAGATTGTTTTATAACTATTAAGGAATATCCTAGAATTAATGAAATTTTATCTGAAGTGCTAGACATTAAAATTACTGCTAACTATGGTAAAACAACACGATTAATTAGTAGTAAGCCATGGATGGCTTACCTGAAAATTGCTGAAGGATGTTCAAACAATTGTACATATTGTGCAATTCCTTTAATTAGGGGTGATAATATATCTGTGCCAATGGAAGAACTAATAAAGGAAGCTAAGGAACTTGCTAACGATGGTGTTAAAGAACTAGTACTTATTGCTCAAGATACTTCTAAATATGGTCTAGATCTATATGATCGTTTGGCACTATTAGATTTATTAAAGGAATTAAATGATATTGATGGGATACATTGGATAAGAATCCTTTATATGTATCCAGATGAAATAGAAAATTCATTAATTGAAGGTATGGCAAAACTTAATAAAGTACTTCCATATTTTGATATACCAATGCAACATGGTAATGATCAAATGCTTCAATTAATGAATCGTCGTGGAACAATTGCTAGTGTTCATGCTATGATTAATAAAATTAGGGAAACCTTCCCAAATCCTACTTTAAGAACTACTTTTATTGTAGGGTTTCCTAATGAAACTGAAGAAACCTTCAATGATCTTATGGAATTTGTAAAAGAAATAAGATGGAATCAAATGGGGGCCTTTACATATTCACGTGAAGAAGATACAGAAGCCTATGAAATGATTAATCAAGTACCTAGTGAAATAGCAAATGATAGATTAGACCAGTTAATGTCATTACAAAAAACTATCGCAATTACTAACAATGAAAGAATGGTAGGACAAACAATAGAAGTACTAGTTGAAACTAAAGATGCATTAAAGAAAAGATATCGTGGTAGAGGAGTTAATAGCGCACCTGATGAAGTGGATGGTTATATAACTTTTGAAAGTAACATAGATATTCCACTAGGTACATTTGTAAACGTACTAGTTACTAAAGCTTTAGCATATGATCTTATAGGTAAGCATAGTGCTTAAAGGCTTACAACCTTTAAGCAGCATAGAACCTAGGATACTTATACTAGGTTCTATGCCTTCACTTACTTCTCTAGAAGTAAGTGAATACTATGCTTATAAATTAAATAGATTCTGGACCATTATGCAGTGTATTTATGGTGGTAGTATAGCTAATTACATTGATAAAAAGAATATAATTTATAAGAATCATTTAGCACTTTGGGATAGCATTGGCATGTGTGAAAGAACAGGAAGTTTAGATAGTTCGATTAGAGAGGTTATACCTAATCCTATTGAGGATTATATTAGAAATAATCCAACTATAAACTTAGTAGTATGCAATGGTAAAAAATCATATGCTATATATAAGAGATATTTTAGTAATTTAAGGATTAGAGTAGTTTGTTTACCATCTACATCTAATGCAAATACTACTTCAACGTTTGAAGTTATTAAAGATACTTGGATAAATAACTTTAAATAAGAAAAATATTGAAATTACTATGCAAAAATACCTATTATGTGGTATTATATTTATAAGGTAATACAGATGATAGTAATTATCTTTTGGAAAAGAAGGATATTCATCTTTAGGAAGGGAGAGTTATACATGTTTAAGTTTATAACTGGAAAAGAAGAAGTAGACAAAGAAGCCGAAGCGGAACGTATTCGTAAAGAAAAAGAGAAAGCCGCAGAAGAAAAAAAGAAACAAGAAGAGTACGATAAAGAGTTTAACTATAACCGTTATGATGCTAAAAAGCCATCATTAGAAGAACAAAAGTTAGCACTATTTAATCGTCCTTACTTGGATAAATATTCTTCAAAGAAGATTAGTTTAGTCGTTAAAGACTGTACGATGTTAGCAAGAAGTTTAGTTCCAATGGTAAAATCAGCAGTAACGTTAGCACATAATCCATATTTAATGGCGGATCGTGTTACTTACTTCCAATTACCAGACAAACAATTTGTTAAGTTAAAGGATAGCTATTTAGGAGCTGCCAAATATTCATTATCATATTGTGATGAAGGTGAACTAAAAGCTTACTTAATTCAAGAAGATCGTTTAGATGTTTATAAAGATTTATTTGGAAACTTTAAGTGGTTCTAAAAAGCGAATAATATTCGCTTTTTTTTATATTTAGAGGGTAAGAATCGACATAAATTTTAATACTCATATAGTAAAATTATGAAGAGGAAAAGAAATGGAAAGCTATGTAGAAACAATCTTTATAACAGCATTTTTATTAATGCTTAATTCATGTATGATAGGAATGTATGTAAGTGCTAAACCATTAAAATTTAATACAATTATACTATATGCAATAATAAATGCGTTAATAGTATCATTAAGTTATTTTAAAGGTAGTTTATATTTTTATATTATATTAAGTATCGTATGTATGTTACTACTATTTAGAAATAATATAAAAACTTACATTGTAGCAATAAGTACTTATATATTATTAAATCTTAGTATGTATACAATATTAGGTAATAGTATACATTTATTTACCTATGCTAGTCCGATTAATGATTATTCAATTATTATATATTGGATAATTATGATCATTTCAATTGTATTATTACACTACTGCTATGGAGAATATTTAGTAATAAAATCCTATATTTATAATGTAGAACTATGTGCTTTAAACAAAAGAATAAAAGGTTACTTAGATACTGGCAATTTAGTAATGTATAATGATAAACCCATAGTATTTCTAGATGAGTCTTATTATGAATATTATAAAAGATACAGCATACAATTACTAATGATACAAACCATTGAATGTAATCATCAAATAAGTGCCATAGAAGCCTACATACAAATTGATGGTTACTCTAAAATGTTAGTCTATATAAGCTTTATTCCTCGCTCTAAACTAGTATTAAATTGTTCATGTTTATTAAATGTTCATATGATAAGAGGGTGAAAAGATGAAAATCATTAATTTTATTCGTAGTAAATTATTTAAAAATCACAAGCAAGTTCATTTTATTCAAGGAAGTGAAATTTTACCCCAGCCTTTAAATGCAAAAGAAGAACTAGAAGCATTAATAGCACTAGAGAAAGGAGATTCATCAGCAAGAGATACTTTAATAGAACATAACCTAAGATTAGTAGTATATATAGCTAAACGCTATGAAAGCAATCCAATTTTTATGGAAGACCTAATAAGTATTGGAAGTATAGGATTAATAAAAGCAGTAAATACCTTTAAAAGAGATAAAAATATAAAATTAGTAACATATGCATCTCGATGTATAGAAAATGAAATCTTAATGTTTTTAAGAAAAAAATCAAGACGTAAATTAGAAGTAAGCTTTGATGAACCTTTAAACGTAGATTATGATGGTAATGAACTATTACTAAGTGATATTATAGGAACTGATGAAAATCTTGTAAAAAAAGAATTTGAAAAAAAAGAAAATGCAAGAGAACTACATCAAGCAATGAATACTTTAAAGGATCGTGAAAAACTAATACTACAAATGCGTTATGGGATTGAACATGATGAACTAACTCAAAAAGATATCGCTATCCAATTAGGTATATCTCAATCCTATATATCTAGATTAGAAAAACGTATTATAGGTAAGTTAAAAGTTGCTTTAAATAAAAATATATAAGAATAAAAAGACATGATTAAGGGAACACTTCTAATGAGCTTAGGAGGTCCTATCATGTCTTTTTATAAAGTTGAAATTAGTGGTATTAATACTTCAGAATTACCAGTATTAAAGAATGCTAAAATGCAGGAATTATTTATTAATTTACAGAATGGCGATTTAAGTGCTAAAGATGAATTAATTAAGGGGAATCTGAAGTTAGTTCTATCGATTGTTTCTAGATTTGCAGCAAGAAGCGATAATATGGATGATCTTTTTCAAGTTGGTTGTATCGGTTTAATAAAAAGTATTGATCATTTTGATATGAGTTATGAAGTGAGATTCTCAACTTATGCAGTTCCTATGATTATGGGCGAAATAAAAAGATATTTAAGAGATAATCAAGTAATACGCGTTTCTAGACATTTAAAAGATTTAGCTTATAAAGTATATAAAATTAAAGAAGATTATATCCATCAACATCAAGAAGAACCTAGTATTGAATATTTAGCTAACATTTTAGAAGTGAAAGCTAAAGATGTTAGAGAAGCATTAGATTCTATACAAAGCGTAATATCTATATTTGAACCAATATATAATAGTGATGGAGATGCTATATATTTAATGGATCAACTACAAGATACTAACGATGAAATAGAAAGACTTAATAATTTTATGACTTTACAAAAGAGTATGGAATCATTAAATTTTAAAGAATTAAATATTATAAAAGAAAGATATTATTGTGATAAAACTCAAAGTGAAATTGCTAATGAACTAGGAATATCACAAGCTCAAGTATCTAGATTAGAAAAAAGTGCTATAGCTACATTAAAAAAGAATTTTGAATAATATATAATTGATTACATATACTATATTGGGTGAGATATATGAAATTTTCAACATTAAAATGTAAACCAGTTGTAAACATTAATGATGGTAAAATACTAGGTTTTGTCGATGATTTAGAATTTCAAAGAAGCAATATGCAAATAACAGGATTCTTAGCATTACAAAAAAGTAGTTTTATAGCTAGATTATTTCCTTTTGTATTTAATAAACAAACAATACTAATAAGAGTTGATAATATAATATCTATAGGATGTGATGTTATTTTAGTTAAAGTAAATTAAAACAATGTAAAAATTGTTTTTTTTTGATATACTATAAGGTAGGAAGAGGTGTTAAAATGTTTAGTTGGGAAAAAAAGTTTAGTTGTCATGTTGATCTATTAGATGAACAACATGAAAAACTGTTTTCTATCCTTAATGAATTTTATAACGAATGCTTAATAAATCATAATAATATAAAAATAAAAGAAGTAATAGATTTCTTTGAATGGTACGTGTTTAATCATTTTAAAGATGAAGAAGAAGTTATGAAGGAAGTAGCATATCCATATTATAAAGAACATAAGATGGATCATGATTATTTATTAGGACACGTTATTGAACAAAACAATACATTAATGAAAAAAGAAACTAGTGATGAGCAATGTTTAATCATTAATGATATGTTAAATACAATATTAGAACATACTAATGAATTCGATCAAAAATTAGCTGGTTTTATTCAAGATGATACAGATGAGAATAGAAATACAATGTATATAACTGATAAACTCACTCATTTGCCGATAAGAAAAGAACTAACTAGATTTATAAAAGAAAATACAAAAAGTAATTATTGTATTTTGATATTTAATATAGAAAATTTAGGAAGTATTAGTGATTACTTAGGACAGAATGCTTCAAATATAGCTATATTAGTATTAGCTAAAATATTAGAAAAAAAGAATTCTATCTTTTTAGCACATTATGAAAATAATGATTTTTGCATGATTATTAATACACAAGAAAAGAAACAAGTAATTAAGTTATGTGAATCTATTATAGATGAAACAGAAAGTTATTATCATGGTCAAAAAGATTCATTGCCGATTAATATTAAGATAGGAATAGTAAATGCTACACCTAAGACAGATAAAAATAACTTTATTAATGCACAAAAAGCTATAAGACATATTAAGAATACTGATTATCATTATGCGTTTTATAATGAACAAATTAACGAAGCTATAGAAAAAGATAAAAAGATGTTAGAACTTATGCAATCTCATAATTTAGAGGATCATGTAATAGTAATGTATCAACCAGTAGTAGCTTTAAATAATACTAAAACATATTATTTTGAATGCTTAGCTAGATTAAAAGACTTTGATGGTAATTTAATATCTCCTAATGAGTTTATACCAATAGCTGAAGAAAATCACTTAATGAAAGATTTAGGTTATGTAATATTTGATAAAAGTTTCAGATTATTAGATAAATGTCGTAATGGAGCTGTGAATATAGCGGTTAATATATCATTAGAACAATTTAAAGATCCTGACTTTTTCGAAAGATTAGACGAATTATACAAAAAAAATAATGTTGATGTTACTATAGCTAATAGAATAACTTATGAGATAACAGAAACAATATTAGCCCAAGGAGAGTTTGCTAGTTTAAAGATAGAACAATTAAAGAATAGAGGAGCTAAGATTGAAATTGATGATTTTGGAAGTGGCTATTCATCTTTTGATTATTTATATAAATTTGATATAGATGGAGTAAAGATTGATAAAACAATTATGGATAATATATGTGATAATTATAAAGCACAAATAGTTATGAAAAGTATTATTAATATGATACATTCATTACATTTAGAAGCTATAGCTGAAGGAGTGGAAAATGAATATCAATATAGGTTTGCTCAAAAAGAAAAAGTAGATTATATACAGGGATTCTTCTTTAGTAAAGCTATGGATGAAAGTTCAATTTTAAATAATATCAATTATATGAAAAAGACAATATAGTATATATGTCTTTTTTTACTTTTTGATTAGAAGCAGCTATTTTACTTATTGTTATTTATTATAATTAAGTCGTAAAAAAGGAGAACAATGTTGAAAAGAGAAATGAATTTGATTTTTAACTAATGGATAGTTATTATAAAAGTAAATAATAGTATTCTATTATGAAAAAAATGTGTTATAATAATTATAATATATAGGAGGTAACTGTATGGGAATAAGCGAACAAATTAAAAAATTTATCACACCATTAGATGGAGACGATGAAGTCCTAGAATTTGATGTTGATGAAGCAACACCGGTAAGTGAGTATGAACATGCTAAAACTAAAGGTGTAAACAAAGTTTCGACAGATACAAAGATGGTTTTGTTTGAACCTCGCTCATTTGATGAAGCTGAAGAAGTTGCTAAAAGACTTAAAGAAAATCGCGCGGTTGTTGTTAATCTACACAAGCTACAAAGAGATTATGCACAACGCACAATTGATTTTCTAACAGGAGTTGTATTTGCTCTTGATGGAAGTATTCAAAAAATTGGTCATAATGTTATATTATGTACTCCAAGAACGATTGGTGTCCATGGTGAAATATCATTAGAAGCTGAAGAAGAATAATTCATCAATAAATGCAAGATTATAAAGACTTGAAGGCGAGAATATACGATTGGATTGAACGAGCTAATCGAACTTGTTCAATCGTATATACGCCTTTTCTGGTTGCACAAGAAGTTGAAGAACTAATCAAGTGCGCAAGTAAACAGGTACATTTAGAATTTGATGGTGGCTGTTTAAATGCTAATATGAAGATTGTAGCAATAGTACCAGAATACACTAATGATCAAATAAACTTTCCTTTAGTTAAATTACATACTAGGTTTGCAATTAATTATACTGAAATCAATCATCGTGATGTATTAGGTGCAATAATGAATTCAGGAATAAAAAGAGAGCATCTAGGAGATATTATTGTTGAAGACAATAATATCTATGTGATAGCGAAGGACAGTGTAGCTGAATTCATTATGAATAATGTTACTAAAATTAAACGTACAGCTGTTAAGTTTAAAACTTATGAACAGACGATTACTAATATTGAACGCATTGAATACATGCAGAAAATTGTTAGTAGTTATCGACTGGATGTAATTGTTGCAAGTATTACTAATTGTTCTAGAAAGGAAGCTAGTGAGTTAATCATTAGTGGACTAGTTAAAGTAGAACATCAAGTAAATCAACAAACAACAACATTACTAAAGGAAGGCTGTAGCATATCAATTAGAGGCTATGGAAGATTTATATTAGGGGCAGAAAAGGCGTTAAGCAAGAAAAGTAATTATATTATTGAAATAGGTAAGTATTGTTAGCTGGAGGTGATAGTGTGGTTAATAAAAATTTCGATGTAATGCGAAATGGATATAATCGCTATCAGGTAGACGATTATGTTGAACATCTAGCAATAGAAAAAGAACGCTTAGAAATACAATTAGAAAAGGTAAGCAAAGAATTAGTACAACAAAAGAAAAGTTATGATGAAATTTATATTAAATATAAAGAGATTCAAAACAATTTAAGTATTAAAGAGAATGCTGCTGAAGGTATGTCAAGAATGGCGTTAAGAGAAGCTAACTTAGTAATAGATACAGCTAATAGTAATGCTGATCTAATAGTTAAAGAAGCGTTAGTTAATGCTAAAACTATCTTAAATGATTTATTGAATGTTATAAAAGAAGATAAAAATATTGAAGTTAGTGATGAGAATAAAAAACAGATTGAAAATCTATTGTTAGCAATAGATAAATAAACAAATACTAAGAACAAGAAGACTAATTAATAAAACTTGCAGAGACCTAGTGGATGGTGTGAACTAGGAGTGGAGTTAATATGGTTATCACTTGGGAGTAGGGCTCTTGAAGAGATGTAAAGAGACTTCGCAGATCAAGCGTTATTGATGAGTGCATATTTGATGAAGATATGAACTAAGGTGGTACCGCGTATTAACGTCCTTAGATAGGACGTTTTTTTTATTATAAGGAGGAATTTGAAATGGAATATAAAGACACACTATTAATGCCAAAAACAGAATTTGAAATGAGAGGTAAGCTACCAACAAAAGAACCACTAATTCAAGAAAGATGGAAAGAAATGGACATCTATGAACAAATGCTAGCTAAAAGAGATGGAGCAGAAAGCTTTGTTTTACATGATGGTCCACCATATGCAAATGGAGATATTCATACAGGACATGCTTTAAATAAAATATTAAAGGATGTTATAAATAGATCTAAGTTTATGATGGGCTATAAAGTGCCATATATACCAGGATGGGATACACATGGATTACCAATCGAAACAGCTATTCAAAAACTAGGACACAATCGTAAAACCATGGAGATTGCTGAATTTAGAAAGCTATGCTATGATTACGCATTAAAACAAGTAGCAATTCAAAAAGAAGGCTTTTTATCATTAGGATGTGTTGGTGATTACGATCACCCATATATAACTTTACAAAAAGACTTTGAATATCACCAAATACAAGTATTTGGTAAGATGGCAATGGATGGACTAATTTATAAAGGATTAAAACCAGTATATTGGAGTCCATCAAGTGAATCTGCTTTAGCAGAAGCTGAAGTAGAATATCATGATGTTAAATCACCAACAATTTATGTTAAATTTAAAGTTAAAGATGGATTAGGTATACTAGAAGGTGATGAGTCTTTTGTTATTTGGACTACAACACCTTGGACAATACCAGCTAACCTAGCTATATGTTTAAACCCTAGATTTACTTATGCAGTTGTTAATTCAGAAAAAGGAAAATTAATTTGTCTAGAAGAAATGGTAGATGATTTATGGGAAAAATTCGGATTAGAAACTAAAGAAGTAATCAGAACCTTTAAAGGTAAAGAATTAGAAATGATAAAATGTACACACCCATTATATGAAGATCGTGAATCTTTAGTTATATTAGGTGATCATGTTACTGCTGATGCAGGAACTGGTTGTGTTCATACAGCACCTGGATTTGGTGTAGATGACTTTAATGTAGGAATGAAATATGGATTACCAGCTTACTGTAATGTTGATGAAAAAGGAATACTAACAGAAGAAAGTGGAGAATTACTAGCAGGACAGTACGTCGATGATGCTAATAAAACAGTTGGAGTTAAATTAGAAGAACTAGGAGCTTTATTAAAATTAGAGTTTATTACCCATTCATATCCACATGACTGGCGTACAAAGAAACCAATTATATATCGTGCAACTACACAATGGTTTGCAAGTATTGAAAAAATTAGACAACCATTATTAGATGAAATTAATAAAGTAGATTGGATCCCTGCATGGGGTGAAACAAGATTATTTAATATGATTAGAGATCGTGGTGACTGGTGTATTTCACGTCAACGTGCATGGGGAGTGCCAATTCCTATTATTTATGCTGAAGATGATACTCCAATTATGGATCAAGCAATCTTTGATCATGTTGCTAATTTAGTAAAAGAATTTGGAAGCAATGTTTGGTTTGAACGTAGTGTAGAAGAACTATTACCAGAAGGCTATACACATCCAGGATCTCCAAATAACATATTCCGTAAAGAAACAGATACAATGGATGTTTGGTTCGATTCAGGAAGTTCTCATACAGGTGCTATGATGGACCGAGGACTTAGTTATCCAGCAGATTTATACTTCGAAGGAAGTGACCAATATAGAGGTTGGTTTAACTCTAGTTTAATTATTGGAACAGCAATGTATGGTAAAGCACCATATAAACAAGTATTATCACATGGATTCGTAATGGATGGTAAAGGACAAAAAATGAGTAAATCATTAGGAAATACTATAAGTCCTAAAAAGATGTCTAAACAATATGGTTCAGATATATTAAGATTATGGGCAGCTAGTATTGATTATCAACAAGACTGTCGTATTAGTGATGATATACTTAAACAATGTTCTGAAGGATACCGTAAAGTTCGTAATACATTTAGATTCTGTATGGCAAACCTTTCTGAAGAAGACTTTACTAAAACTGATATAGTACCAACTAAAAACTTAACATTATTAGATAAACACATGATGATACTATTAAAAGACACTATATTTAGTGTCGAAAAAGCTTATAATGAATATCGTTTTGCTGATGTAGTAAGCTGTTTAAGCAATTTAATGACTAACCAATGTTCAGCATACTACTTAGATTTCACTAAAGATATTCTATATATAGAAAAGAAAGATTCTTTAAGAAGAAGACAAGTACAAACTGTGTTATATCACTATGTTGATGTATTATGTAAATTATGGGCACCAATACTAGTTCATACATGTGAAGAAATCAATGACTTCTTCCATGCCGTACCTGATTCAATTCACTTATCTACATTCCCTTCATTAGAAGATGTTGAGAACAGTGAACAAATTAAAAAAGATATGGCTCGTTTAAACTTAATTAGAACTGATATCTTTAAAGCGTTAGAAGATGCAAGGGCTAGTAAAGAAATTGGTAAGTCATTAGAAGCACATGTATTAGTTAACCTTCAACAAAGTGATGATGAGTTGGTTGATAAATACTTAGGAAATACATTTGCTCAATGGTTAATCGTTTCTAAAGCTACTTTAACTAATGTTGATTTACCTCAATTTGAAGTATGCCAAGTTAAGGTAGAAAAAGCTGATGGTGCAGTATGTCCACGTTGTTGGAACATAAGTGATTCAAATAATCAAGATGGTTTATGTGATCGTTGTGCAGAAGTTTTAAAATAGGAGGATATAGGAATGAAAGAACAATTTAGATATGTAATGTATGCAGTATGTGCATTTTTTGGATTATGCTGTTTAATGGATGCAGTAAGATTTAACTTATTATGGGCATTATTTAATGCTATAACTACTATAGCAGTATATGGTATTATTAAAGACAATAAAGATGCAGTAGGATTATTTATGATTATTATGGCTATAATGCTATTATTCTGTTTTATGTCAATGGATATGTTAGGTATAATTAAATTTGTAGTATTAACAGGTTTAGTAATATACTATGTATACTTAAGCAATGATACATTTAGATTATTTAAAAATTAAAAGATTGGGTGTATAGCGATAATCTATTTATTAGAAAGGATTGAAGATTACTATGGAAATAACATCTTTAACTAATAGTAAAGTTAAGAACTGGGTTAGACTTCAGAATAAAAAGCATCGTGATCTTGAACAATGCTTTATAGTAGAAGGTGAACATCTTATAAAAGAAGTATATGATGCTAATTTATTAGATGAAATCATTGTTGAAATAGGATATGATAATCCCTATACTAATATAGATAGTTATGAAGTAACACCTGATATCTTAAATAAGATTAGCTCAACAGTTTCCGGTTCTAAAATAATGGGGATAGCTCATTATCAGAACTGTGCTGTTGAGCTTGGAAATAAGGTTGTTATACTAGATCATGTACAAGATCCAGGTAATGTAGGTACTATTATAAGAACTGCTCTAAGTTTTGGTTATACTAGTGTAATATTAGCTAATGATAGCTTAGATATATATAATGAGAAACTTATAAGATCAACTCAAGGTGCTTTATTTCATATACCAGTAATTAAAAGAGATATTGAACAATGTATAAAGGAATTACAAGCAAATAACTATGAAGTATATGCTACTAATCTTAAAGCTGCTATTAGTTTAGAAGAGATTGAAGCTGCTGAAAGTTTTGCTTTAGTATTTGGTAATGAAGGACAAGGAATTAGTCCTGAAGTAGAAAAACTAGTAGATAAAAATATTGTAATTGAGATGAATACGTTTGAATCACTTAATGTAGCAGTAGCTGCTGGAATTTGTATGTACAAACTTAAATAAGGAATATGCTTAGCATATTCCTTTTTATATGTTTATAATGTATAATGAATTTAGCGAAATCGCTTACAAAGGAGTATATATGGAAAAGTGTTGCTTATGTGGTAAAGAGATAAAGGGAAGATTTAGTGGTGCGAATCTAAGTGTTGATTGTAATAGAAGAATTTGTAATGAATGTAATGATATGAAAGAACTAGTGAAATTCGCAAAAGGAGAATCTCAAATATCTAAATATGAAAAAGCATTTAATTATTATAATGAATTAATTGCAAATGAAACTATTGAACCAACAGTATTAAATGAATTTATGAAGTTCTATGGCTATTATCAAGAAAGATATAATCTTCATAAAGCAGGAATAGAGTCTAAACAAGCAGAAATTGCTGAACGTTTAGATTATGGTGATTTTTTATGTACTACAGTTAATTCTTTAGTTGGATATGATATCAAGGAATACTGTGGATTAGCATTTGGTGAAACTATATTAGGAACAGGATTTGCATCAGAGACTATGACTAATATATCTGATGTGTTAGGAACTAGAAGTACTGCTATGGAAGAAAAAATTATATTAGCACGAACAGATGCTATAAAAGAATTAATCGAACGTGCTAAGCGTAATAATGCTAATGCTGTAATTGGAATTAAGATAGATATTTCTGTGCTAGCTGGAAACGTTATATCATGTTCTATTGTTGGTACTTCAGTTAGAGTCGAAAAGAGTTGCTAAATCATAGCTTTTAGTCTATAATTAGCAAGTAAATAAAGCGAAGATGAGACATAGTAATTTAGAACACATTAATAGGGAATAGCAATCTAGACTGTAAGTTGCTTAAATGAAAGCTAAATGAATTCACCTCGGAGTGAGATTAAAAATCTACCGTTTGCACCGGTTATGTGTATAAGTGTGTCGTAAGATGAAACAGGATGGTACCGCGAGTAAATCGTTCCTGTATTAACTTACGACTTTTTTTATAGAAAGGATGTTAAAAATGGAAAAATTAACACAGCTTAAAGAAGAAGGTTTAAAAGCAATTGAGAATGCTCAAGATGCTAATTCATTGCAACAAATTAGAGTACTTTATTTAGGAAAAAAAGGACCTATTGTTGAAGTAATGGGAATGATGAAAACATTGTCTAAGGAAGAAAAACCAGCCTTTGGACAACAAGTAAATGAAATTAAAAATATTTTAGCAACAGCGATAGAAGAACGTAAACAAATACTAGAAGAAAAAGAAATGAACGAAAAACTAGAAACAGAAAAAATTGATATAAGTTTAGATGCTTATCAACCTAATTTAGGTAATGAACATCCATTGCATTTAATTCAACATGAACTAGAAGATTTATTCATTGGACTAGGTTATATTGTAGCTGAAGGACCTGAAGTAGAACTAGATGAATATAACTTTGAAAGAGCTAATATACCAGCTGATCATCCAGCACGTGATATGCAAGATACTTTTTATATAGATGCTTTAAATCTATTAAGAACGCATACTACTGCGATACAAACTAGACAATTAGAAGAGTATGCTCCTAAGTTACCAGTTAAAGTAATTTGTCCAGGTAAAGTATATCGTCGTGATGATGATGATGCTACGCATTCTCATCAATTTATTCAAATGGAAGGACTAGTTGTTGGTAAGAATGTAACTATGTCTGATCTTAAAGGTACTTTAGAATTTATGGCTAAGAAAATGTTTGGAGATACTAGAGTAATACGTTTTAGACCTAGTTACTTTCAATTTACTGAACCTTCAGTAGAAGTAGATGTATCATGCCATATTTGTGGAGGTAAAGGATGCAGTGTTTGTAAAGGAACTGGTTGGATAGAAATTCTAGGAGCTGGAATGGTACACCCTAATGTATTAAAGATGGCTGGTTATAATCCAGAAGAATGTAGCGGATTTGCCTTTGGTGTAGGAATTGAACGTGTAGCAATGCTTAAATATGGTATTGATGACATTAGACATTTCTATACTAATGATATAAGATTTTTAAAGACATTCACAAGATTTGAGTAGGAGGAAATTATGATAATATCAAAGAACTGGTTAGCCCAATATTTAGATGTAAAAGATTATAGTATTGAGGAATTAGCTGATAAAATAACAGGTGCTGGACAAGAAGTAGAAGGAATTATAAAGTTATCACAAGGTGATAACTTAGTAGTAGGTGAAATTATAGAATGTGAAGAACATCCTGATTCTGATCATTTACATGTATGTAAAGTAAATATAGGTGATAAGGTAGAAACGATTGTATGTGGAGCGCCTAATGCCCGTAAGGGGATAAAAGTTATTGTTGCGCTAGTGGGTGCTAAATTACCTGGTGGTAATATTAATGCTGGTGTTATAAGAGGTGTTGAGTCTAATGGTATGATGTGTTCTTTATTAGAATTAGGTGTAGATGAACATTCATTAACTGATAAACAAAAAGAAGGTATCGAAGAACTTAGTGATGATGCACTAGTGGGTGATCATGATCCTTTAGCTTTCTTAGGTCTTGATGATGTATTATTAGATATTGGACTTACTCCAAATAGAAATGATTGTATGGCAGCTTGGTCAATGGCTAAAGAAGTTGGTGCTGTACTTCATCAAAGCGCTAAGTTACCCGAATGTAAAGATGCTAGTAATATCGGAACCCAAACTAATCTTATTGTTAATAGTGAAACCGATAAATGTCCTTTATTCTACGGTAAAGTAGTTAATCATGTAGAAATAAAACCATCACCTCGTTGGATGAAACAATTACTAAACGCAGTAGGTATGAAATCTATTAATAACGTAGTAGATATTAGTAATTTAGTAATGTTAGAAACGGGACAACCTTTACATTTTTATGATGCTTCTAAATTAGAAAAACAAGAACTTATAGTTAAACAAAATTTAACTACTACATATACAGCTTTAGATGGTATTGAATATACCATCACACCCGATGAATTAATGATTACTACTAACAATAAACCAATCGGAATAGCTGGTATTATGGGAGGTAATGATTCTAAAATTGATGAAACTACTACAAGCATCATCATTGAAGCAGCACTATTTAATCATGTATCAATCAGAAATAGTGCACGTCGTTTAAATCTTAATACTGATGCTTGTATTAGATTCCAAAAAGGAATTGATCCATTAGCTCCCATCAAAGCAATGGACCGTGCCGTATCTTTATTAATAGAATATGCTAATGCTACTGATTTTGAAGAAACAGCTAAGTATGATACTACAAACTATGAGCCAACTCATATTAATGTTAAACTAGATAATATTAATAAATTATTAGGAACTAACTTTAAAGAAGAGGAAGTAGTTCAAGTACTTAAAGAACTTGAACTACTTCCGGTAATCAATAAGGATAGTGGTTGTATAGGAGTAACAATACCTAGTTATCGTAAAGATTTAGAAATAGAAAATGATATAGCTGAAGAAGTAATAAGAATTATTGGGTATGATCGTTTACCTAGTACATTACCTACTTTACCAGCAACAGTAGGTGCTTTAAATAAAGCACAAAGTAATAGAAGACGTATTTCTAGATTATTAAATAATAGTGGAGTTAATGAAGCTATTACTTATACTTTAGTAGGTAATAAAGAAATTAGTGATGCTGTTATGCCGTTAGATAATCATGTAGAATTAGCATGTCCAATGAGTGAAGAACGTAAATATGTAAGAACAAGTATATTACCATCATTATTAGGAAGTGTAGCTTATAATCAAGCTAGAAATAATAAGGATGTAGCACTATATGAAATTAGTAATGTATATGAACAAAATAAATGTGAAGAAAGAATAGCAATGGTAATAAGTGGAAGCCTACAAAAGAATAGATGGCAGAAAATAGATTTAGAAGCTGACTTCTATATGATGAAAGGTTTTGTAGAAAATATATTGTTAGAATTAGGATTCAGTGGAAGTAGAGTAATCATTAAAGAAAATACAGAAGATACTAACATGTTCCACCCATATAAGAGTGCATGTGTATATCTAGGTAAAACTTTAGTAGGAATCTTTGGTAACATTCACCCTGCAATGGCTAAACGTTATTCGCTTAGCGATTGCGTAATAATGGAACTTAATATGCAAGTATTATTAGATAATAAAGCTAGTAAAGTTAAGTTTACTGCTTTAAATAAATTTCCAGGAGTTACTAGAGATTTAGCATTAGTAGTAGCTGATGAAATTAAAGCTGAACAATTAGCTAAGTGTATTAAAGGAAGTTCTAAGCTGATTAAAGCAGTAGAAGTATTTGATGTTTATACAGGTGAACATGTAGAAACAGGTTATAAATCTATAGCTCTATCAATTAAGATAGAATCAAGTGAAGCAACGCTTAAAGATAATGATATTAATATGATTGTTGATAAGGTAATGGAAGATCTACAAAAACAAGTTAACGCTCAATTAAGAGCCTAAATTTAAATTTAATTTGTATGTAGTTTAAAAGTTTGATATAATACTAGAGAATTTGGAAGGTGATATTCATGGGACGTGCATTTGAAGTACGTAAAGCGTCAATGCTTAAGACATCTAACGCTAAAGCAAAGGTTTACTCAAGATTTGGAAAAGAAATTTATGTTGTTGCAAAACAAGGAGAACCAGATCCAGAAATGAATGCTGGTTTAAAGAAGATTATTGAAAGAGCAAAAGCAAATAATGTACCTGCTGATGTTATTAAAAGAGCTATTGAAAAAGCTAAAGGTGGATCTAATGAAAGTTATACTAGTTCTACTTATGAAGGATTTGGAAATGGTGGAACAGGAGCAACTGTAGTTATTGAATGTTTAAGTGATAATGCTAATCGTACAATAGCTGATTTAAGAGCTTGCTTTAATAAAGCTAAAGCTAAGATTGGAGTTGCTGGAAGTGTATCATTCAATTATGAACATGTAGGTAACATCGTTATTGAATATGATGATGAAGAAGCAATGATGGAAGCTTTAATTGAAGCTGATGTTAATTTATTAGAAATTGAAGTAGAAGATGGAACAATGAACATTAATGTAGAACCATCAGACCTACATAAAGCTAAATTAGCAATCGAAGCACTAATACCTGATGTTAAATTCTTAGCATTAGAACCAACTATGATACCTAATGAATATGTTGAATTAGAAGGCGATGAAAAAATGCTATTCGAACGCTTAGTAACATTACTAGATGATGTAGATGATGTACAAAATATATATCATAATGTAGCTAACTTAGATTAAACATTATAAAAGAATGGAAGAAATCACAAAAGTGATTTCTTTTTGTTTATAAACATATTATAGGCTAATAATATAAGTAGGAGATATGGTTCAATAGTTGATGAGGTGGTAAAGTTTGTGAATATTCTTATATTATAACAAATGAAAATGAGGGTTGTTTATATAAAATGTAATTAATTTATAGTAAAATAACGAATGGAATAGTAATGAAAACGGTTACTTGCGATTATTTGTGATATTATTAACAAAAGACTTGAAAGGGGTTTAGGACTATGATAATATAAGGAATGTGGTAACATTGTTAAAAATATCACAAGCTAATTTATGCGAATTATACACATATTAGGAGGAAATAAAATGGCAGAATTGAAAGAAAAAAAGATTGAAGAAACAATTAGTCCTGCACAAGCTGAAGTTAATACTTTAGTAGAAAACGGATTAAAAGCATTATCAGACTTTGAACAATTAAATCAAGAACAAGTCGACTACATCGTAGCAAAAGCTTCAGTAGCAGCTTTAGACCAACATGGTGTCTTAGCATTAGCAGCTATTGAAGAAACTGGACGTGGTGTATTTGAAGATAAAGCAACAAAGAACTTGTTTGCTTGTGAACATGTCGTAAACCACATGCGTCACTTAAAAACAGTAGGAATTATTTCTGAAAACGATACAACTGGAATTACAGAAATAGCTAGTCCTGTTGGAGTAGTTTGTGGTATTGTACCAACAACTAACCCAACATCAACAGCAATCTTTAAATCATTAATTTGTTTAAAGACAAGAAACCCTATTGTATTCTCATTCCACCCATCATCAGTTAAATGTAGTATTCAAGCAGCTAAAGTTGTATATGATGCAGCTGTAAATGCTGGAGCTCCAAAAAACTGTATTCAATGGATTGAACAACCTACAATGGAAGGTACTTCGGCATTGATGAACCACCCAGGAATTGCTACTATATTAGCAACTGGTGGTAACGCAATGGTTAAAGCTGCATATTCATGTGGTAAACCAGCATTAGGAGTTGGAGCTGGAAACGTTCCTGCTTATGTTGAAAAAACAGCTGATTTACGTCAAGCAGCTCATGATATTGTTATGTCAAAAGCATTCGATAATGGAATGATTTGTGCATCAGAACAAGCAGTAATTATTGATAAAGAAATCTATGACGAAATGGTTAACGAATTTAAGTCATATGGTGTTTATTTCGCAAATAAAAAAGAAAAAGCAATGTTAGAAGAATACATGTTTGGCGTTAAGGGAGGAAACTTTGATCAAGCTCGTCTTAACTCTGTAGTAGTTGGAAAACCAGCTGCTTGGATTGCTAAGGAAGCTGGCTTTGAAGTTCCTGCTGACACAAATATAATTTGTGCTGAATGTAAAGAAGTAGGACCTAAAGAACCATTAACAAGAGAAAAACTATCTCCAGTATTAGCAGTATTAAAATCTAATACTTCAGCAGAAGGAATTGATTTAGCTGAAGCAATGGTAGAATTCAATGGTTTAGGCCATTCAGCTGCTATTCATACTACTAACGAAGACTTAGTAAAAGAATTCGGTAAACGTTTAAAAGCTATTAGAATTATTTGGAATTCACCATCAACATTCGGTGGTTTAGGTAATGTATATAATGCATTCATTCCTTCATTAACTTTAGGATGTGGATCTTATGGACATAACTCAGTTGGTAACAACGTTAGTGCTATCAACCTACTTAACATTAAAAGAGTTGGGAGAAGAAAAAACAATATGCAATGGTTTAAAGTACCTTCAAAGATCTACTTTGAAAGAGATTCAATTGAATACCTTCAACAAATGAGAGAAATGGAACGTGTGTTCATTGTTACTGACCGTTCTATGGTTGATTTAGGTTACGTTAATAAAGTGACTGATCAATTACAATTAAGAAGAAATCATGTTCAATACCAATTATTCTGTGATGTAGAACCAGATCCAGATATAACTACTGTTAAAAAAGGATTAAGTGT
The DNA here is from genome assembly GCA_036639955.1 of Erysipelotrichaceae bacterium. Classification (GTDB taxonomy): domain Bacteria; phylum Bacillota_I; class Bacilli_A; order Erysipelotrichales; family Erysipelotrichaceae; genus JAVWHP01. The sequence goes on along the minus strand of JAVWHP010000001.1, from coordinate 89,933 downwards.
TATGCAATCATTCCAACCAGATACTATTATTGCTTTAGGTGGAGGTTCTTCTATGGACGCTGCTAAGGGAATGTGGTTATTCTATGAACACCCTGAGGTTGATTTCAATGACCTTAAACAAAAATACATGGATATTCGTAAACGTGCATTTAGATACCCAGAGTTAGGTAAAAAAGCTAGTTTAGTTTGTATTCCTACTACTTCAGGTACTGGTTCAGAAGTTACACCATTTGCTGTAATATCTGATAAAGCACATAATCTTAAATATCCTTTAGCTGATTATTCATTAACTCCTACTGTAGCTATAATTGATCCAGCATTAACTATGAATCTTCCTAGATCAATTACTGCCGATACTGGAATGGATGTATTAACTCATGCTACAGAAGCATTTGTATCTACATTAGCTAATGATTATACTGATGGTTTAGCACTACAAGCAATTAAGATGGTATTTAAATATCTATTAAGAGCTGTAGAAGATGGTAAGAATGATCCTGAAGCTAGAGAAAAAATGCATAATGCATCAGCGATGGCTGGTATGGCATTTGCTAATGCATTCTTAGGATTAAATCACTCATTAGCTCATAAGATTGGTGGAGAATTCCACGTTCCTCATGGTCGCGCTAATGCTATTCTATTACCACATGTAATTCGTTACAATGGTATTAAACCTCGTAAAACTGCTACTTGGCCTAAGTACAACTACTATAAGGCAGATGAAAAATATCAAGAAATCGCTAATATTTTAGGATTACCTGCTTCAACTCCTGCTGAAGGTGTTGCTAGTTATGCACAAGCTTGTGCTGACTTAGGTAAAGCTGTAGGTATTGATATGAACTTCTGTGCTCAAGGAATAACTGAAGAAGCTTGGTTTGCTAATACTCATAAAGTTGCTTTATTAGCTTATGAAGACCAATGTTCACCAGCTAACCCTAAATTACCTTTAGTAGCTGATATGGAAGTAATTCTTAAAGACGTTTGGAAAGGTAACTAATAAACTAAAGATGACATAATATGTCATCTTTTTTTAGTTTATTAGTTATATTATAGGAATTTAACTTTAATTATTTTTATCTTATGGTATAATTGAAAGCAATGGAGCGTGATATCTTGAGTAAAATTAAAATAAATATGTTATCTTCAGCAGATAGTGTTGAAGGACAAGGAGTAGGTAGTGCTTATTTAGAACAGGTTAAACTAGTAAGTGAAGGCCTTAGTGATAAATTTGAAGTAAGTGTAAATGCTAAAGTAAAAGCAGATATAACACACATACATACGATAGAGCCTAAGAACTATTGGAAAATGCTAAGAAGTAAGGGTGCTACTGTATCTTATGTGCATTTTCTACCAACTACGTTGGATGGTAGTATTAAGTTACCTAAACCTATCTTCTTTATATTAAAGAAGTATGTTATTAGTTTTTATAATCATGCTGATCATTTAGTAGTAGTTAATCCTATATTTATGAATGACTTAGAAAAATGTGGAATAGATCGTAATAAAATTAGTTATATTCCTAACTATGTTTCTAAAGCTGATTTCTATAAAAAATCTAAAGATGAGATTAATGTTATCAAAGATCAATATGGTATTAAACATGATGCTTTTGTTGTATTAGGAGTAGGACAAGTCCAAACACGTAAAGGTGTATTAGACTTTATAGAAGTAGCTAAATCATTACCTGATGTAACCTTTGTGTGGGCTGGAGGTTTCTCATTTGGTAAAATTACTGATGGTTATGAAGAACTAAAGAAGATTGTAGAAAATCCACCAGCTAATGTTAAATTTACAGGTATCATTCCACGTACTAGTATGAATGATATGTTTAATTTAGCTGATATATTATTTATGCCATCTTTTAATGAATTATTCCCAATGGCTATTCTAGAAGCAGTAAACTTAGAAAAGCCTCTGCTATTAAGAAACTTAGAACTATATGAAGATATACTATTTAATAAGTATATGTTAGGTAGTAATGTAGCTGAATTTGCAACTAAAATAGAATTATTAAAGAATGATAAAGAAACATATGATAAGCATGCTAAATATTCAAAAGAAATTAGTGAATATTATTCAAAAGAGAATGTATGCGAAATATGGAGAAAATTTTATACAACTATAAATGATGAACATAAAAAAAAGCATAGTTAATGCTTTTTTTGTTCAAAGCTTATTGTGTTATGTATTGTATATTGTGTTATAATAAATGGAATAAGGATATAGTAAGGTGATGTGAATGAAAGAATCTAAAAGTAAATATCTATTAAATTTTCTTTTAATAATAGCATTAACAGCATTTGCTATGTGGTTTGCTCTTAAAGATAATTTTAATGAAATTATGAATCTATTAGCTAATATTAAACTTCAACATATAGTAGTAATTATTTTGTGGGGAATTTTCTACTATGTAGTTATTGGGTGGATAATACTTATATTAACTAGAAGATATAAGAAAGATTATCGTTTAAGAGATGGTGTTATTGTTGCTTTTATTGGAGGATTCTTTAGTGGAATTACTCCTAGTGCAACTGGTGGACAATTTGCACAAGCTTATATATTAAAGAAGCAAGGAATTAAAATAAGTGATGGAGCTAGTATACTGTGGATCGATTTTATCATTTATCAAAGTGTTATGATGTTATATGTAAGTATCTTAATGCTATTAAGATTTACTTACTATTATAATATGAGTAGTCCATTCTTTATATTAGTATTATTAGGATTTATAGTTAACGGAATTATTATAGGTGCTTTATGGACTATGGCTAAATTCCCTAAATTATATATTAAGTTAAGTGGTTTAGCTGTTAAATTATTATTTAAAATACATATAGTTAAGGATATGGATACTACTTTAAGTGCTTGGACTGCGCAGTTAAGTTCATTTACTTATGAAATAAATAAGGTTAAAAATGATAAGAAGATGATATTTAGAGCTGTATTAGTTAATATATTTAGATTAACTTTATATTTTGCATTACCTTATTATATATTTAGTATAATAGGAGCTCCAATAGATATAAGCTTATTATTAGATGTTATAGCAATGTCTAGTTTTGTATCTATGGTTAATGCTTTTTTCCCAGTTCCTGGAGCTTCTGGAGGTACCGAAGGAACATTTATACTTATCTTTGGAAATGTATTTCCGAAGATATACTGTAGTAGTGTAATGATATTATGGAGATTTGCAACTTATCATATGATACTAATTATAGGTAGTATAATGTTTGTTGCAGTTAAATCTTATTATAAAAAGAAACAACTTATAGAAAAAAATATTGAATTGGAGGATCATACATGCGTATAGGACTATTTAGTGATACATATCTACCTGATGTAAATGGAGTAGTATCTAGTATTGTTACATTACAAAAAGAATTAGAATCAAAAGGACATGAAGTTTATGTTGTTACAAGTCATCGAGCTTTTATAAAACTAGCTAAAGAAGGTAATATTTTAAGATTACCTGGATTGGAATTAAAATGGTTATATGGTTATGTTCTATCTACGCCTTATCACTTTGCTGCTCGTGAAGCAATTAAACAAATGAATTTAGATGTTATACATGTTCATACTGAATTTGGTGTAGGTATCTTTGCTAGATTAGTATCAAGAAGCTTAGGTATACCTATAGTTTCTACTTATCATACAATGTATGAAGATTATTCACATTATATAAATAAATTTGATATAAGTGAAGTAGATAAATTAACTAAGAAAGTTACTTCATCTTTATCTAAAGTAGCTGGAGATACTTGCCAATATGTTATAGCACCATCTTTAAAAACTAGAGAAGCATTAGATCGTTATAAGGTTGCAACTCCAATAGCTGTTATTCCTACTGGACTATCATTACAAAAGTTTGATTCTAATAATAAAAATGAAGAAGAAATTGCTGCTATTAGAAAAGAGTATGGCATAAGTAAGGACGATTTTATTATAGTTTATTTAGGTAGAATTGCTCCCGAAAAATCTATTGATGTAGTAATAGATAGCTTTCAATGTGTAAAGAGTCCTAATGCTAAATTATTGATAGTAGGTGGTGGTCCACAACTAGAAGAACTAAAAGCTAAAGCAAATAGAATGAATTTAAAGGATAAAATCATTTTTACTGATAAAAAGGTAAGTGAGGAGGTTCCTAATTACTATTTCTTAAGTGATGTGTTTGTTAGTGCATCTTTATCTGAATCGCAAGGTATGACATATATAGAAGCATTAGCTAGTGGTTTACCAGTCTTTGCACGTCCTGATGAAGTATTAGATGAACTTATTATTGAAAATAAGAATGGTTATTTATTTAGTACTCCGGAAGAATTTGCTAATAAAATTGATGCATATATAGCTACTACACCTGAATTTAAAAAAGAAATAAGAACTAATGCTATTGAAAAGGCTAATATTTATGATTCTAGAAAGTTTGGTGATGCTGTGCTAAGTGTATACCAAGATGCAATAGAAAACTATGAGTCTTTATATACTATAACTAAAATTAAACCTTATGATGATTGTACATATATATATTTAGAAAACGATTCTGAAGATACAACATTAAAAATATTATGTGTAATAGAAGACTACTTTGGCTATCATATAAGAAAAAATGGTATATTAACAAGAGAACAAGTAGCTAGTCTACTAGAAAGAGAAATAAAATTAAAAGCATATAGAGGATGTATAAAGAAACTACAAAGTAAAGATCGTAGTGTATATGAAATTAAACATTATTTAGAACTTAATGATAATCTAAATGATGAAGTACGTAATGCTATATTATTAGAATTAAAAGAAAAAGGATATTTAAATGATCAACAATATGCACATGACTATATAACTAGAATGCAAATAGCTTTATTTGGTAAAACTAAAGTTATAACAGATTTAGCTAAAAAAGGAATAAGTTATGAAATCATAGCTAATGAATTAGAAATTATAAGTGAAGAAACTGAAACTGAAAATGCTTTAATACTAGGAAGTAAGTTATTAAAGAGTATTCATGGTAAATCACTTAAAATGAAAAGAAGTTTATTAAAAAGTAAGCTTATTAGTCATGGATATGATAAAATAATAGCGCAACAAGTTGCTAGTAAAATTGAAATAGAACAAGATCTAGTAGAAGAAAAAGCATTATTGATTAAAACCTTAAATAAGGCCTATGATAGTTATGCTAATCGTTATGATGATTTAAAACTAAAGAATAAGATTACTAAGTATGCGTTGACTAAAGGATTTACTTTAGAAATGATATTAGACACAATTAAAGAAATGGAGTGGTTCAATGAATAAGTTAGTAAATGAATTAATAGATGGAGATAAGGTAGTAATTAATTTGTTGCTTCAACAAATTAATCGTGGAGTAACAGCTAAAGGAGCTGCATATTTATCTTTAACATTACAAGATAAAAGTGGAACGATGGATGCTAAATACTGGAATGTAGAGGAAGAATTAATTAGTGCATATAAACCAGGTATGATATTAGAAGTGAATGGGGAAGTGCTATCACACAATAAAGCTTTACAGCTAAGAGTGAATAGTATTAAAATTATGAATAGAAATGAAATAGATTTAAAGGACTTTGTTAAAGCTAGTCCTGTTCCTAAAGCACAACTAAAGGAAGAAATATATGGTTATTTAAATGGAATAACTAATGATAAAATTAAATTGATCGTTAGTACTTTATTAAATGAATATGATAAGGATTATTTTACTTATCCAGCAGCAACAAGAAATCACCATGATTTTGTTGGTGGTTTAGCTACTCATGTATTAGGTATGCTTAAGATTGCTGATTCAATTGCTAAACAATATCCTTTCTTAAATAGTGATATTCTTTTTGGTGGAGTTATTATTCATGATTTAGGTAAGTTAATTGAATTATCAGGTCCAGTATTAACTGAATATACAGTAGAAGGTAAACTTTTAGGACATATATCAATTGCTCAAGCAAAGATTATGGAAACTGCTAATAAGTTAGGTATAGATGGAGATGAAGTAACATTATTAAGACATATGGTGCTATCACACCATGGTGTCCATGAATATGGATCTCCAGTCCTTCCAATGATAGCTGAAGCAGAAGTACTTTATTTAGTTGATAATCTAGATGCTAGAATGAATGCTTTAAATAAAGCTTTAGATATATGTGAAGAAGGCGATTTTACAGCAAGAATATTTGCTTTAGAAAATCGTAGCTTTTATAAAGCTAAACAGTAGGTGGTAGGATGCTAAGAGATATTATTAATAATGCTAGTTATACATTTGCTAATGGATTTGAACGTTGGGAAGATGCTATTTCTTTTGCTTCAATACCATTGTTAAATCAACATGTAATAAATCATAGCTATGTACAAGCAATGATAGATAGTATTGAAGAGTATGGTCCTTATGTAGTGTTGGACAATGGTGTAGCTATACCTCATGTTAGTAATGGAGCTAAGGGCTGTAATGCTAATGGAATAGCTTTAATGATAACTAAGAAGCCTGTAATCTTTCCTAATAGTGATACTAATACTAATTGTAGTGCTTCTGTATTCTTTGTATTAGCAGCTTTAAATGATGAAGGACATCTATTAAATATGCAAAATCTCTTTAGTGTAACAATGAATCATGAAATTATTAATGACTTAAAGGATGCTACTAACCTACAAGACTTAGTAGACATATCTAATAAGTATGATATATAGGAGGCAGTAATGGTTGAAATAATTAAACAAGCACTTCATTTATTAGACTGTGAAGCTAATTCTCTTATAACTAGTGAAGTAGAAATGACTAATGATGAAGTAGTAGAAAGAATGCTACTATCTAAACTACAAAAAATATTTAATAGTAGTAATATAAAACGTGGAAGCTTCTCTAATGATCATATACTAGCCATAGATCTCTTAAAATATGAAACTAGTGATCTAAACTTTATAGACTTATCAATCAGCTTTGCGAAAGTATTATTTGATACTAAAATGAAACATGGTGATTATCGCAATGCTGATTTTATATTCACTGAAGTACTACTAGATGGTGAAAGATACTATCTTGGTATTGAGAACTCATACCAAGATAGTTATGTTCACCATGCTTCTATTGAAGCCGGTGATACGATGAATCAAATTGTGCATCAATCATCATTATCAGCTAATCTACTTAAACAGGATCGTGTAATGATGATTAATGCATATAGTAAGGAACTATCAATTATAGAAAATCCAGTTGAGATAGATGCACAGTCATGTAATTTTCTATGCCAATGTGTATTCCAAATCTCATTCCCACCTTCTTATGATGAATCTGTTCAAACTATCCAAAAAATTAGTGATAATCTTATAGAGAAATATAATTTAGATGAAACAGAACTTAAACCTAAAGTTAAACAAGTAATAAAAGATTGTGTAGAAAGTAATGATGCTGAAATAGTAGTAGATCATGTAGCAAATACATTATTTCCAACCAATACAACAATTAAAGAAGATTTCGTTTATCAAATGAATGAAAAAGGTATAGATAAACCTATTCAAGCAATTAATGCTAAAATAACATCAAAAGAATCAGTTCAAAAATTTAGAACTGATTCAGGAATAGAAATAAGTATACCAGTAGATACACTATATGATAAAGATAAAGTTGAAATCATTCACCAAGCAGATGGAATGATTTCAATAAAGCTTAAACAAATAACTAAATTAAAAACTAAGGCATAGCCTTAGTTTATTTAGTTATTAGTCATTATCAATAATAAGTAAAGTTTTATTAGTTATAGCATCCTTAGTAAACAAATATAAATTAGTATAAGCATCTTTAGCTAGTTTAACTAGATCATTATCTGTTTTCATTAAATCAGATAGCCAAACAAGAGTAACATTTAATTCATCAATTGAACCAAATTCTAATTCATCTTCATTAGGGTTAATATAATCAAAAGTAAAATCCATATTAGCTGGAATAAAACAAGTAACATCTCTTAATAGATGCTTAATATAATCATGCTTAGGATGAGCAACAGCTCTAGTATAAACTTTATCAACACTCCAAGAAGCTTTAAATTTAGTAGGGATAGGCTTATTCTGATCATAGTAAGCAACTAAGTAAAGAAGTGCCTGAAAACTCTGCGTAGATACCTCTATTTGATGTCTAGGACTATAAGTAGTTTCATCCCAAGCATCAATAGAATTATCAAGCATCTCTAATAAAGCCGATTGCCAGTTATTAATCATTTCCTTAGATGATTCTGAATCTTCTCCATAATAACTATAGTAATTATTTTCATTAAATGTAATCATAGTGTACCTCAACTTTCTTAAATATTATAACAAATATATTTGTTTAAACAAAACTATTTTTTTAGATATGTTATAATAATAAAAACGGAGGTAACATATGAAAAAAGCCAACAGCAAATGCCCATCATGTGGACATAAATTTAATGTAGGAATCTTCCCTTTAGGATTTACTTATACTTGTCCTAAATGTAGAAAAGAATTAGTATTAGAACCTAAGTATTATAAAAAGTATTTGATCTTAGATATACTATGGATTGTAGCAATGCTATTAACTATTATTATAATAAATTTAATAGTACCTGCATCGCCAATCATAGTAGTAGTAATATTATTCTTTGCTATAGTACCTAGATTTTTATTCAGTTCATTAGGAACTACACTAGATTTATATCATTATAAAATAGATGAATCTAAACCAGAGTGGCACTATGATGGAGAAGGAAACTACTATAATGAACAAGGTGAAAAAGAAGACTTTATTATAGAAGAACCAATAAATAAAGAAAAATAAATATATGAAATAAAGAAGCTAAAATCACATTTAGCTTCTTTATTTCATATATTAGGAGATAGTAGTAACTTTTGAATGAGCATTGTACAATTATATAAAGTTTATTAAGTAAAACAATTTATTTATTATACGCAATGTGATAAAATATAGCAGTATATATGAAAGGGGCTAAAACATGGAGAGCTTAAAACTTATTGGAAATACACCTATAGTTAATGTTGAAAATAATCAAGTAGCTGTTAAACTTGAAAAGTTTAACTTGGGTGGTAGTATTAAGGATCGTGCAGTATTAGGAATGCTTAACGATGCCATGAATAAGAACCTTATTAATAAGGATAGTATATTGATTGAAGCTACTAGTGGTAATACTGGAATTGCTTTAGCATTAATTGGAAATCTATATAAACTTAAGGTTGTTATAGTAATGCCTGAAACTATGAGTAATGAACGTAGACAATTAGTTAAAGCTTATGGAGCTAAACTAATTTTATCTAAGGGTAGTGAAGGTATGAATGGGGCTATAAAATTAGTTAATAGCATGATGAAAGAAAATAGTAATTATATCAGCTTAAATCAGTTTAACAATCCTGCTAATGTTAATATTCATTATGAAACTACTGGACAGGAAATCATTAAACAAGTTCCTGATGTTGATATGTTTGTTGCAACAGTTGGTACTGGTGGTACTTATATGGGAATAGCTAAAGCATTAAAGGAATATAATAGTAATATTAAGTGCTATGCTGGTGAACCTACCAATAGTAATGTATTGAGTGGTGGCACTGGTAATGCACATGCAATTCAAGGAATTGGTGCTGGTTTTATACCTTCTATTATAGACTTTAATTATATAGATGATATAATGCTAGTGGATGATGAAGAAGCATTAAATGAAACAGTAAACTTTGTAAAAGAAACTGGAGTCTTTGTAGGAATATCTAGTGGTGCTAATATAGCATTAGCACGTAGATTAGCTAAAGAGAATCCAGGTAAGAAAATTGTAACAATAGCCCCTGATGGTGGGGAAAAGTACTTATCAGTACTTAACTTTGAGGTGAAATAATGACATTAAAACAAGAGATAAGCTACAACATAGATCGAGTACTAGAGTATGATCCAGCAGCAAGATCTAGAATTGAAGTATTATTATTATATCCACATATAAGAGCTTTAATTGCGCATCATTTTTCACATAAATTATATTTAAATAAACATTATTTTATGGCGCGTTGGGTTGGTAATCGTTCACGTCGTAAAACTGGAATAGAAATCCATCCAGGAGCTGTAATAGGTAAAGGTTTAGTAATAGACCATGGAATGGGTGTAGTAATTGGAGAAACAGCCATTGTTAAAGATAATGTATTAATTTATCATGGAGTAACACTAGGTGGTAATGGAAAAGAACACGTTAAAAGACATCCAACAGTAGGAAATAATGTAATGATTGGTTGTGGTGCTAAAATTTTAGGAAATATTGAAATTGGTGATAATACACAAATTGGAGCAAATGCTGTAGTTACTAAATCAACAGCAGCTAATTCTACAGTAATTGGAATACCAGCAAAAGAAAAGAAAGCCTAAGGAGGATTTTATGGGAATAAAACAACTTATAGTACCGATGTACTATGTAAATAAATTAGATTATATAGAAACAGAAAGAGCAATTAAATATGTTAAAGACTGTTTTGAAAAGAATTTAAGTGCTAACTTAAATTTAATGCGTGTATCAGCACCATTATATGTTAGAAGTGATAGTGGTTTAAATGATAACCTAAATGGAAGTGAAAGACCTGTAAAGTTTGATATTAAAGAAATAAATACAGATGTAGAAATTGTACATTCATTAGCTAAATGGAAAAGAATGGCACTTAAACGTTTTAAATTCAGTGCTGATAAAGGGATATATACTGATATGAATGCTATTAGAAGAGATGAAGAATTAGATAATCTTCATTCTGTATATGTTGACCAATGGGATTGGGAAAAAGTTATAGCTAAGAAATCTAGAAATGTAGAAACTTTAAAGAAGACTGTTTGTGATATTATAAAAGCATTAAAACAAACTGAGGAACAACTTGATGAAGTGTTTGATAATTTAACTCCTATTATAAATGAAGAAGTATTCTTTATTACTTCACAAGAGTTAGAAGATATGTATCCTGAATTAGAACCTAAACAACGTGAATATGAAATTACTAAACTACATAAAACAGTGTTTATTATGCAAATTGGTGATATATTAAAGAGTGGTAAGAAACATGATGGTAGAGCACCTGATTATGATGATTGGTCTATGAATGGAGATATAATGATTTATTATCCAATATTAGATTGTGCAGTAGAAATTAGTAGTATGGGTATAAGAGTAGATGCTAATTCATTGATGGCACAACTTAAGAAAACTAAGACGACTGATCGTTTACATTTACCTTTCCATAGTATGTTATTAAATAATGAATTACCATTAACTATGGGTGGTGGTATAGGACAATCTCGTATATGTCTACTATTATTAAATAAAGCTCATATTGGTGAAGTTCAAGTAAGTACTTGGTCTAAAGAAATGATAGACTACTGTAAAGAAAATGATATTGAGTTGTTATAGGGGGAGAATAAATAATGCGATAAAACCGCTTGTTTTAGAGGTTTTGTAAGTTTATTGTTAGTTTAAGAAAATAACATAAGAAAAGAGCCATATTAATGGCTCTTTTCTATACTAAATAATTGAATTTATTTTTCGGAGTTTTTAGGTTCCATTATATCAACATCTTCACCACGTAATATTTTATTCATATTACGTACGGCACACATTTTACCACACATAGTACAAGTATCTTCATTTTCTGGTTTAGAGTTTGCACGATAACGACGAGCTTTTTCTGGATCTAATGATAGTTCAAACATACGTTCCCAATCAAGTTCACGTCTAGCTTCACTCATATCATAATCCCATTGAGAAGCTCCAGGAATACCCTTCGCAACATCAGCAGCATGAGCTGCTATTTTAGAAGCAATTATACCTTCTTTAACATCTTCTAAACTTGGTAAAGCTAAATGTTCAGCTGGTGTTACATAACATAAGAAACTAGCTCCATAAGTAGCGGCTATAGCTCCACCAATAGCACTAGTTATATGATCATAACCAGGAGCTATATCAGTCACAATAGGACCTAAAACATAAAATGGAGCACCTTTACAAATAGTATTTTGAATTTCCATATTAGCCTTAATTTGGTTTAAAGGCATATGACCAGGACCTTCAATAATAATTTGAACATCTTTTTCCCAAGCACGTCTTGTTAATTCACCTAGAGTTACTAATTCTTCAATTTGTGATATATCACTAGCATCTTCTATACTACCAGGACGACAAGCATCACCTAAACTTAACGTTACATCATGTTTTTGGCAGATTTCTAATATTTCATCATAATGTTCATAGAAAGGATTTTCATTACCTGTTAATTCCATCCAAGCAAATATAATAGAACCACCACGAGATACTATATTAGTATGTCTTTTAGCATCTTTAAAGCGTTGTGCTGTTAATTTATTTATGCCGCAATGGATTGTCATGAAGTCAACTCCATCTTCTGCATGCATTTTAACGATGTCAATCCATTGTTGAGACGTAATCGTCTTTAGTGGTTTATTGTAATAAACCACTGCGTCATAAATAGGGACAGTACCAAGACAAGCAGGACATTCAGCTACTAGTTTACGTCTAAATTTTTGAGTATCTCCATAAGAACTTAGATCCATTATAGCTTCAGCACCCATAGCTACTGCTGCATTTACTTTTTCCATTTCTACATCTAGATCCATACAGTCACGAGATGTTCCTAAATTTACATTAATTTTAGTCTTTAAAGTACGACCAATACCATAAGCATTTAAGCATTTATGATTCTTATTAGCAGGTATTGCTATTTGACCTTTAGCTACTAAATCTTTAAGCTTGTTAATTTCCATGTTTTCATATTCTGCTACATGTTTCATTTCTGCAGTAATAATATTATTACGAGCAGCATTCATTTGAGTTGTATAATTCATTGTATCCTCCTTGATATAAAAAAAGTTGTATAGCGTGTATACAACGTAATATAGATAAAAAGTAATTATCCCTACGTCGGCATTATCCGTATCAGGTTCATTCGGGTTCGAACATATGTTCATCTCAGCAATAGCACCCCGCTACACAATATATATTAGAACATTTTAAACACGTTATGTCAACAAATGAAACGCAATATTTATATAATTATAGATATTTGTTAATTAAGAAGTAGTTTCTTGTTTCTTCTATAACAATATGACGTAAACCAATTAAACCAATAAGATTTGGAACAGCCATTAAAGCATTAACAATATCAGCTATAATAAAGATAAGATCTAAAGATAAGAATGGACCAATACCGACAAATAATAAGAATACAATCTTATAAGGGATGATTGCTTTAACACCAGCTAAATATTGGATACAACGCTCTCCATAGTAGTTCCAACCAATAATTGTAGTAAAGGCAAAGAAGATTAAACCAATGTTTACAATGAATGTACCAATACTAGGAATAAAGAAAGACTGTTCAAAAGCTAATGATGTCATTGCCGCACCATTAAGACCACTTGTATAAGCATCACTTATTACTAGTGCAAGTCCTGTCATAGTGCATATTACAATAGTATCAATAAAAGTACCAGTCATAGAAATTAAACCCTGACGTACTGGTGAATCTGTCTTAGCAGCAGCTGCAGCAATAGGAGCAGAACCTAAACCAGCTTCATTAGAAAAGACACCACGACCAATGCCTTTTTGCATAACTGCAACTATTCCGATACCAAGAGTTCCACCAAAAGCAGCACTAGGATTAAAAGCACATTCAATTATATAAGCTATTGTATCGGGTAAAAGAGTTATATGAGTAATTAATACTATAAGGACACCACCTATATATAATATACTCATTAAAGGAATTAAGAATTCAGCAACCTTACTTATTCTTTTAATACCACCTATAGTTATACAACCGACTAATATTACTAAAACTATAGCACATATAAAAGCAGGTATATTCATTACATTATAAGCAGCATCACTAATAGATTTAACTTGGCCAAAAGTACCAATACCTAATAATGCTACACATACACCAAAGAAAGCAAAAGCTTTTGCAAGTAGTTTATTATGAAGACCTAGTTCTAAGTAGTACATAGGACCACCAGTAGTTTCTCCATTAGCATCTTTAATACGATATTTTATAGCTAATACACCTTCAGCATATTTAGTAGCCATACCAAAGAAAGCAGCAATCCACATCCAAAAAATAGCACCAGGACCACCAGCAACAATAGCAGTAGCAACACCAACTATATTACCAGTACCAATAGTAGAAGATAAAGCAGTACATAAAGCACCAAAACTAGATACTTCACCCTGTAAACTATCATTATTAACTTCTTTTTTAAAAATAGAAATAAAAGCTAACTTAAGCTTTCTAATTTGAATAAACCTTAACTTATAAGAAAAGTAAATACCTGTACCAACTAATAATATAATAAGAGGTAACCCCCAAACTATAGAATCTATCTTATTTAATATATGTTCTAATTCTTGCATATGGTCTCCTTATAATGTATATTACATTAACTATTATATTTTATATTATTATAAGTAGTATATTCAATAGTAATCATATAAACTAATAAATAAACTAACATAAAAACTAATAAGTTATTATAGTATATATACTAACTTATATAATTAGTAATGACAATGTAAAAATTAAAGGGTATAATGAATAAAAAGGAGGTTTTAAAATGTTAAAAGAATTTCCAAAAGATTTTTTATGGGGATCTGCTACAGCTGCTTATCAAATAGAAGGGGCTTATAATTTAGATAATAAGTCTAATAGTATTTGGGATAAGTTTGTTAGAATACCTAATAAGACTTATAAAGGTACTAATGGTGATTTAGCTGTAGATTTTTATCATCATTATAAAGAAGATATTAAGTTGATGGCTGAACAAGGTTTAAAGTGTTATCGTTTTTCTATAGCTTGGACTAGAATTTATCCTAATGGTTATGGAGAAGTTAATGAGTTAGGTTTAAAGTTTTATGATGATGTTATTGATACTTGTATAAGTTATGGTATAGAGCCTATGGTTACTATATATCATTGGGATTTACCTCAAGCATTAGAAGATGAGTATAATGGTTGGGAGTCTAGACGTATTATTGATGATTATACTAATTATTCTATTACTTTATTTAAACGTTATGGTAGTAAAGTAAAGTATTGGATTACTATGAATGAACAGAATATATTTACTAGTAATGGATGGTTAAATTCTTTACATCCACCAGGAAAAAAAGCTGAACTTAAATTATTTTATTTAGTTAATCATCATGCTAATTTAGCTCATGCTAAAACTACTATAGCGTTTAGAGAGTTAGTTCCTGATGGTAAAATTGGTGCTTCGTTTGCGTTTACTCCATCTTATGCGTTGGATTGTGATCCTAAGAATGCTTATTCTAAGTTATTATATGATGATTTACAATCTAATTGGTGGATGGATATTTATGCGTTTGGTCGTTATCCTAAGATTATGTATAATAAATTAAGTCAAATGGGAGTAGCACCAATTGTTAGTGAAGAAGATGCTAAGATATTAGCTGAAGCTAAGGTTGATTTTATGGGATTAAACTATTATCAAAGTGCTGTAACGATGTTTAATCCAATAGATGGTATAGCTGAAAGTAAATCATTTAATGCTAATGGAGTAAAAGGACAAAAGAAAACTACGGGTATTCCTGGAATATATGCATGTCCGGCTAATCCATATTTAAAGACTACTGATTGGGATTGGACAATAGATCCTGATGGATTAAAATATTGTTGTAATTATATTACTTCTAGATATAACTTACCTATAATTATATCTGAGAATGGACTTGGTGCTTTTGATAAGTTAGAGTCTGATGGAAGTATTCATGATCAATATAGAATAGAGTATATTAAAGCTCATCTAGTTTCTTTAAGTGAAGCAATAGAAGATGGCTGTGAAGTATTAGGTTATTGCACTTGGTCTTTTACTGATTTATTAAGTTGGCTTAATGGTTATCAAAAACGTTATGGGTTTGTTTATGTTGATCAAAATGAAGAGGGTAATTGTAGTTTAAAACGTTATCCTAAAGATTCTTATTACTGGTATAAAGATATTATAAGTAGTAATGGTTCTAAATTATTTAAATAATTAAAAAGTGCCTAGTAAGGCACTTTTTTAGTATTATATAAATATAAATATTTTATAGTTATTTAATTACTTATAAAATATTTCATAATGGTTATAGCTATATGTTAGAACTAATATTTTATATAAGAATTATTTAAAAATAGGATACTATATACATAAAAGATAGGTTACGTTATTATACTAGTAATGTGGAAATAATAAATATATTTAATAGATTTTAAAATTAATAAGTTGAAAGTGCTTGCATTAATTATAAAAATATGTTAAATTTAATTTGTAAAAAGATATTCATTTTTTCAAGGAGGATAAAATAATGAAAAAACGAGTTGTTAAAATTTTTGCGTTGGTAGTGTTCTTAGCGTTAACTACTGAGTCGGTTTTAGCGTATAACCCATTATTAGGAGGTAAACTAATTAACGGCGTAGGTAATGTATGTTATACGGTAAATGGAGGAGCTGCGGATTATTCATGGTATATCAATGATGCAGCTTATAACTGGGAGCATACTGGATGGGATAATCCTATTTACATGACTGCAGTTTCAAGTTCTTATGGTTCTACAATTGATTTCTATAGTCGTGCTGATGGGAATAATGATGTTCTTGCTTACACAATATTCTTTAATGCTAGCGGAAATCAACAATCCTACACTTCTAATTACCTTTACTCACAAATATGGATAAATAGTTCTATTATAGGTAATTATAATATAGGTGGAACTATGCGCCATGAAATTGGTCATGCGTTTGGAATGAATGAAAATAATGGTAATGCTTATAGCATTATGTCACAAACTTGGAAGAGACAAGTGCAAACTGTTCAAAAGGTAGACAATGATACTATCAATTATTTATATTGATAAAGGAGAAAAGACATGAAAAAAATTTTAATTCTTGCATTAATTATGCTTATTACAACTGCTTGTTCAGCAACACCAAGCAATCAAGAGAATAAAGAAAAAGGATTAGCTTTCAATTACACAGATGGTATTGATAAAGAAAGCGTAGAACAAGCAGGAGTAGATGGTGATTTTGCTTATGATATTTCGAATCCTGCTGAATTAAAAAATAACGCTACTGATATATTTGTTGCAACTGTAAATAGCGTTGATTCTGCTACATGTAATTTAGCTGGATATGAATATAGTCCTATTCCATATACTTTAGGTAAATTAGAAATTGTTAAAAGCTATGTTGGAAATGCAAAGGGAACTATTGATTTTTCTAGAATGGGCGGAACAGTAACAATGGCAGAGTATGATCGCAATGCTCCTACTTCTGCAGTAGAAAAGCGTAAGCAATTACAGGCTTCATCTGGAAAAGCAGAAGCTCAGTATATGCATGTTGCTTTTAATGGTGATATTGAGTTATTAGCTGGTAAGACATATTTATTTTATGCACGTTTCAACGAAACTTATAATCGTTATGAAATACTTGGATATGAATATGGTAGCCGTATTATAGAAGGTTTCAATGCAAAAGCAAGAACAGCTAATAATGAAGCAACTATTCTTAATAATAAAACAGGTGAAAAAGAGAATTTTGATGCTTATGTTCAAAATTATTTAAAATAGAATTATATATATAATTAATAATTAGGTAGTTAGGTATGTTTGCTAACTACTTTTTATTATTGATTGTTGTTATAGTTAGAGTGTTATCATGAGGGGAATAGTTTAAAATTTTTAAATAATTTATAAGTGCCTAGTATGGCGCTTTTTTTTAGCATAATATAGGCAGAAAGGGGAGTTTAATAAATGAATAAATGTAATGAAGATATTTACTGTGTAATGTGCGAAGATGATAACAGTTCTAATCGTTGCTGTAATGCTAATAGTCGTTGTGGTTGTAATAACGCAAATAACTGTGATGGTTGTGGCTGCGAAGGTTGTGGCTGCGATGGTTGTGGCTGTGGTAAAGTAGGACCTGTTGGTCCAATGGGTCCACGTGGTTGTATGGGACCTGTAGGTCATACTGGGCCTATGGGTCCATGTGGTCAACGCGGAGAGATTGGTCATCGTGGTCCCATCGGACTTCAAGGACCTACTGGTGAACAAGGATGTCCAGGTCCTGCAGGTCCGCGAGGTTGTGTTGGTGAACGTGGCCCACGTGGAGAAGTAGGACCACGAGGACTACAAGGAATTCCAGGAATTGCAGGACGTAATGGTGAACAAGGACCTCAAGGATGTCATGGTCCAAAGGGTGATCAGGGACAACCAGGTAAAAATGGATGTCCAGGTGCTCAAGGACCTAAAGGTGATACTGGTGCACAAGGACCAATTGGATACCAAGGTGCAACTGGAGAACAAGGATGCCCAGGACCAGTTGGACCACAAGGTTGTCCAGGCCCAAAAGGTGACAAAGGTGAACGTGGAGAAGTAGGACCACGTGGACTCCAAGGATCTAGTGGAACACCAGGAGCTACTGGAGCAACTGGAGCAATGGGACCAGCAGGAGCAACTGGACCAATGGGAGCAACAGGAGCAACCGGAGCAACAGGATTAACCGGAGCAACTGGTGCAATGGGACCAGCAGGAGCTACCGGAGCAACTGCACCATTCATTTATGCCAAACCAGTAATACCCCTTTGTTTATAGGACTTTTAGCACATACATAAAATGAAAGGTACTCTATAACTACACTACTTATAATCAAAGGAACATTATTTCACTTCTTATTTCTAGTATTAAGGACACAAAAGCCTTACCAGATTACAGAACTGATATACAATTATATGTACGTGGAGGATATTAAAGTGTTTGATATTAGCACCATTATATTTATTTTCGTATAAGGTAATAATCTGATTTCTTAATTCATTAGAAGTGGTGATAGATGGTTTTCGATTTCTGTTCTTATGAATAAATCCATTCTTACCATTCTCTTTATACTTTATTATTAAACGATCAATTGTTCTTAAAGAACAGTTGATTTTCATTGATGCTGCTCTTTTGTTTCCATTAGTATCAACTAATTTTTTAATAACTTGATATTTGTAATCTTCATTCATTCTTAGTTGAACCTTTCTCATAAGTACCTCCCTTTGTCGGAAGGCTAATTTTATACTAAATTTAAGACATAATCAAATTCGTTACATTAAGACATTATCATATTCTTTACACATTTTATTTTACATTTTATGTAAATAGTATTGACTTACAATTTAACTAAGCCTATAATTTAATCATAAAGGAACCATATTATGATATGGTAGGCGAATAATATGAAAAAGAAAGTAATAATGATATATGCAGTGATTTTTGCGTTAACAATTGGAGTAGTTAGTGTAAGTGCTGTCTCTAAAGGTGGAGGAACTTGGAATTATGGGGTTGGTATTACTGGTTCTTATTCTGACTATTTACATCCAGACAAAATACACAATGCTACAGTTATCAGCAGTGGCGGTGGACAAAAAGATACAGACAGAGATTTTGGTGGCAATTGGGCCAAAGCGCGCGTCAGCGTATGGAATGGTTGTAATTTCTATTGGGGAGTTGAATAATTATTTGTATAAAAAACGTGCACTAAACAGTGTGCGTTTTCGTTAAACTTTAGGAGGAGATATTTAATGAAAAAGGTAATGATTTCTTTGCTTTGTCTAATTTCAATACTTTTGAGTTGTGCATATGGCTTTAACCAAAAAGTAGTAGATAACGATAATATGATTAATTTTAATAATAATGAAAATTCTATAGAACTCCATATTGGTTCTTCTTCTACAAAAAAAGAAGATTTATTAAATGGATTTAACAGTTTAAAAGACAAATATAATATTAGTATAATTAGAACAGATTACGTAATTGAAGATAATGAACAATTGGTTCAAAAGGCTGGAATTTTTACTGATGATTATTTTAAAAGTTCGAACGTCGACTTATATTCAGGAAGATTTCCAGTAAAAGAAAATGAAATCATATCAACTTTTGATACAGGAAATAGCAAGCAAGTAGGAACTATCCGAGATTTGTTTGGTGACCAAAAAATGATAGTCAAGTCAATGGAAGAAGCATTTTTAAACAGTGGTTTAACTGTTAATGGAGAATATACAATTGAATTTAAAAATCTTAAAGATATAGATATAGTCAAGACTGAAATTTCTGAAATCACTGGGGTGGATGAATCAACACTATTTGATAGTAGTAGTGGTAGCAGTACAAGCACAGGTACTGCATATTTAATTACTTTAATTTTGATAGTAGTAGTTGGTGCTATATTTACATTAACAAATATATTCTATCCTATTACAAAATTAAAAGAAATTGGTGTAATGAAATTATTGGGTTATTCTAATCATAAGATATGGAGCGAGTTGAATGCTAGTATAATTATTATTCCAGTTATTTTTACAGCGATTAGTATATGTTTACAATCATTTTTGATTCATCATGCTAATGTACAATATTTTCTGAATCTATGTATATATCAACTTGCTGTAACGCTTATAGGAATAGCTATATCGCTTATTATGTTATTTATAATAAGACAATTAAAGGTTTCACAAATACTTAAGAAATTTTTTAATTTTAAAATATCTTTGTATAGCAGTTATATATTAAAGTTCTTAGTGTTTGCAGGGTTAGTCTTTGCAATACCATATATGGCACAAGAAGTTCAGCGTTATATTAATGAAAAAAGTATGGAGGAAACTTATGAAGAACAAGCGAATTATTTAACATTGGCAAATTTTGATTTCATAGGCAATGAATTACAGGAGTATATGTCTTCGGGTGAGGACAGTTTAGGATTAAAATTGATTGCAATGTTCAATGAACTTGAGAAAACAGCAGATGCACAATACATTACAACTTTTGAAGTCCAACCAAACGCACCTGAAACTAAAGAATACTATGCAAAACTTGGTGCGTTTGAAAAAGATGAATATATATTCTCAGTAGTAAATGAAAACTACTTAAAGAGAATTGACTATCAATTTGATAAACCATTGGATGATTACTTTTCAAAAGATTTGGCAATACTAGTTCCAATGAAATATAAAAGTGAAAACATAGAGGATTTAGTACATTCTCGTGTTATAGCCATCTATTTTTCTGATTTGATTGATAAACCAGAAAAATGGGATGAATTGCCTATATCAATTCAATATTATAATGATAACAACAAAAAAATATTTTCAGAAGATTTAGAAAGGGCAAACATTGATAACGGGTATATTAGCGATCCAATATTTATTTGTCAATCTAATAGATATTTAAACACAAAAAATAGCTTTCTTGCTAACTATGCTATAACAAATCCTGTTAGGATTTTTGATTCTGTTAAAAATAGAGATTCTATAAATAATGCGATAGCTAATAATGGTTTGGAAAATAATCGTCTTGAATTTGCAAACATGCTTAATTCAGGGTTTGCACAGCAAATATCTATCTCACAATCTAGTACACTAGTGTGGTTTGGTATTATCATTCTAGCGCTACTGATTAGTGTGCTAGCATCATATTATATATCGTTAATTATCCTGGTATCAAAAAAGCAAATGGTACTCGTCAGCAGACTATTGGGACATTCATTTAGTGAACGATATAAGAATGAAATTTTCTATTTTATAAGTATATATGTGTTTTGCTTATTAGAGTTAATGGTTTTATCAAGAAACTTAGTGTCTATATTGTTTTACATCATATTAGTATTGATTGATATGCTTATCATATATGGTTTAGTTAGAAGACATGATACTAGGTCGCTAAGTACAGCGTTAAAAGGAGAAGAATAAAATGGATATAATAGAACTCAAGAATTTTAGTAAAAGGTTTGGGGACAAAGTGATTTTTGATAACTTCAGTATTACAATCAAAGAAGGAGAAAGTGTTGCATTTACAGGTACTAGTGGATGTGGTAAAACGACACTCTTAAATGCTCTAGGACTAATCGATTCAATTGATTGCGGTGAGTATTTAATAGAGGGTAAACCTGCTCCAAAAATTAATACTGCAAAATCGAGTAAAATCATTCGAGAAAAAATATCTTATTTATTTCAAAATTTTGCATTAGTTGAAAATTTTACTGTAGAAGAAAATTTGATTCTCGCTTTAAAATATGTAAAGATGAACATAAATGAGAAAAGGAGTAATATCGCATTAGCACTTGAAAAAGTCGGATTAAAAGGATATGAAAAAAAGAGAATATATACAATATCGGGTGGAGAACAACAGAGAGTTTCTATTGCTAGGCTTCTTTTAAAACCAAGTAGTATTATCCTTGCTGATGAACCAACAGGTTCACTAGATAGTGAGAATCGTGATGAAATACTAGCAATTTTGCATGACATGTGTAAGGCAGGAAAAACTCTAATCATTGTAACACATGATCCTATAGTTGCAAAAAGTTGTGATAGAATAGTGAAGCTATAGACGTTAAAAAAAGCTGTATAGAAACGTTTTATAGAATATTAACAAAATAATAAAAATTTATAGTAGTATAAAGCGTAATAGACTTTATCTATTCAATATAAGAGATAAATAGGGGGGGTAGGACTTTCATTATATGCAGTAGGATTATCTTCTACCACTATATGATGGGGATTGCAGTACAAAGAAGTATAACAAAGAATAAAGAAATCTTTGCATTGAGGCATTTCAATATGAGATGTGCAACGACCGAATATGAGCCTATTTTTTATAGGTTTGTATTTGGTCTTTTTTTTCGTTACAAAACTTTTTTTATTTTTTTTACAAAATGCTTAACAAATCGCCCTTTCCAGTTGAGATATGGTGTGGAAAGGGATACTTCCCTTTCTATCTATCTTAGAAAGGGGGTTCGATATGAAACCATCAGATTTTCAAAAGACAATCCAATATTAATTTGATTGTCTAGCAAAACGTGTAGTAAAAGCGACTGTCAAGAATTATGAAAAAGAATTAGCAAGACGTTCTAGGAAGGAAATACCGTTTTGTGATTTACCAGACTTAATGATTGATAAACTAGCGAAGTATGACGAGTATTACATAGATAAAAATATTTTCCGTATTTGTGATACAGAGATACAAGTGCTAGACAAACAACTTTTTAAAAGCTTAGAACGGTTACCTATGAAAAAAAGAAATATCTTACTGATGTTTTACTTTCTTGAAATGAACGACGCTGAAATTGCGAAGTATTTGAATATAAGAAGAGTTGCTACATTAAAAACAGAAAGCAATCATTAGAAAATTTAGAAAAAGTTTAAAGGAGAATAAGGAAATGAAAGAATACGTACACCCCTTACCATCATTCCAGCAAATATCGTCTGCCTTAGATGGATATGAAAATGCAATTTCAAGATTATTATATAACTATGATGGCTATATATCGAAGCAAGTTTATGTTCTCTATATGATGAATATGGAAATGTATATACTGTAGTAGATATGGAGCTGAAAGGTAGAATACGAGAGGCGCTAATGCAGATGATTTTAAATTTTGAAGTAGAAGTGAAATAAATAAGAGGGTAGAGTGTTTTTCTTAGCATTCATGCGCTACTTAATAGTTTTGGCATTTATGAGAACATATTGAAATTGTAATATGTTCTCATAGGCTGATAAAGCAGAGTTCTTTGAAAATTGAATAGAACAGATAAATACATTAAATATATAACGAGCAAGCGGACTAATGCGCCATGCCCTTTTTAAAAGAAGTGAGCGACCCACATCAGTGATCCGAGAGCGACTTGTAGAAAGGTCGTTGCCATGACTTATATACTTGTATAATGATACACCTCAATAATAGTTTCCTTGGTTGGGAATGGTGAAATTCCAGTGAAGCTTGCTAAATCCGTTTATCTGTTTATAAAAAGTTAAGTAAATAGCACAAATGAAATAATTGCATATATTAGAAAAGGAGGCTTGAGTTTATGGAAAAAGATATTTTGAAACAATTACAAAAAATACTTTATGAAGATATTAAGCATGACGCATTGGTGGATGTGAATAAAATTGACATTGATACCAATAAAGATATAACAGAAAGACTTGAAAAATTCATAAATGATGTTAAAAATCCTTATATAATAAAATGCGTGAATACGATTGTACAAATAGAGTTTTCTGACAGTGAAAAGAGCATTGACAACCAGATAAAAAGTTATCTAAAAGCCTTTAAAACAAGTGATTTATCATGCTAAATATGGTGAATTATATTGTGATTATAGATGGTTAAGGTAACTTAATATGGCAAGAATTAGAAAGTCAGAAACCTCTAGCAAAACTACTTCAATTATTTGGTATATCGCTCTTTATATTCGCTTATCAAGAGAAGATGGAAATGATGTTAGTGTAAGTGTCGACAATCAATTAAAAGAATTAAATACTTTTATGGAAAACTTTGATGGTATGTTTGAAATCGTTGATACTTATATTGATGATGGTTACACTGGTACGGATAGTAACCGTGAAAATTTACAAAGAATGTTAAGTGATGTAAGAGCAAAAAAAGTCAATTGTGTTATTGTCCGTGACCCATCTCGTCTATCAAGAAATTATCTTGAGGCTGGTATGTATATGGAACAATTATTCGTACAGTTGAATGTGCGTTTCATTTCCCTATCATTACCTGCACTAGATAGTCACAAGAACCCAGACGCAATGAACTCAATCGCCGTACCTATTCAAAATGTAATCAATGATGATTTTTGTAGACAGACTTCTCAAAAGATACGTGGAGTATTTAATATGAAACGTAGCCGTGGTGAATTTATTGGTGCATTTGCACCTTATGGTTATGCTAAGTCACCAGAGGACAAGAATTGTCTTGTGATTGATGATGAAGCCTCTGAAAATGTTAGAAGCATATTTCGTTGGTTTGCAGATGAGGGTATGAGTAAACACGCCATAACAAAAAAGTTAAACGCATTGGGTATTCTAAATCCTACTTCTTATAAACAAAGTCAAGGATTAAAGTATCATTGCAGGGTAACAAATAATGATGGTATGTGGTCTAATAGAACAGTATCTATGATTTTATCCAATGAAATGTATATTGGAAACATGGTACAAGGTAGACAGCGATTAAAAAGTTATAAAGTTCATGATGCTATCTGTGTACCAAAAGAAGAATGGTATATCGTTGAGAATACACATGAGGCAATTATAGACAAGGAAACTTTTAACAAAGCACAAGGCTTACAAAAACGTGATACAAGAGTTTCACCAAAGACTTCTAAGATAACGCTATTCGCTGGATTTCTAAAATGTGCGGATTGTGGGCAAGCAATGATGCGGACGAATGCTAAAGGAAAGAATTATTATGTTTGTAGAACAAACAGGGATAAATCCTCAACTGCGTGTTCAACACATTCCATACGTGAAGATGTATTACGTGAGGCAGTCTTAATCGCTATACAGAAACAAATTGACCTTGTAGAAAACATAAACCAAATAATTGAAGAAATGAACAAACTACCAGATTTTAACACAAAATCTGATAGATTAGAAAAAGCATTACGGACAAAACAGATGGATTTAGCAAAATCAAACACTGTACTTGACTCTCTATATATGGATTGGAAAACTGATGATATAACACAAGAAATGTATCGCCGTATGAAAACTAAGCTAGAAACAGATGTAGAGCGTGCAAGTAATTCAATTAAAAAGATACAAGAAGAAATTGGTTTTTTAGAAAAAGGTGTTAAGAATGATAATCCGTTATTCAAAACATTTCTGAAATTTAAGAATGTGAAGGAGTTAGACCGTAATTTGCTGGTTTGTCTTATTGACAAGATATATGTACATGAGGACAAACACATTACAATTAAATTCAACTTTGCTGATACGTATATGCGAGTGATTTAGTTTATTGAAACAAATCAAGAGCAGTTAAAAGAAACTGAAAGCCTAAGGCTATTACTCATGAAATTGTACTCGATAGACCAGTCGCATAATGTTTATAGCAAAGTTTGGCATAAATACATTGCTCTACTGGAGCAATGGGACCAGCAGGTGCGACAGGACCAGTAGGACCAATGGGTCCAGTTGGTTCTACAATTATTGTTCCATTCGCAAGTGGCATGCCAATTAAATTATCAACAAAAGATTGTGATGACACCAACGCATTTTTAGGCTTTGGAAATAGCTGTAAAGGAATCCCAACAGTAGGACAACAAATAGATATGAACCAAGGATGCGGATGTGCAGTAAATATGGCATTCAGCATACCAAGAACAGCTAAAATAACAAGCATAAGTGCATACTTCTCAAGTACATGTAATGCTAACCTAAGCAATACAGTAGCAATTATAGAAGCAGCAATATACATTGCTAATGCAAATAATGTATTTACATTAGCACCAACATCAGTACTAAACCTAACACCAGCATTAACCGGAATCATACAAAAAGGCACAAACTGCATGGGTATAGCAAATAATTTAAATATTACACTAAACCCAATGGATCGAATCCTATTAGTATTTAGTATAGCAGCAAATTCCAGCGCTACTAATATTAATATTGAAGGATTTGCTAGTGCTGGAATTTGTATGGAGTAAGCACAGTTTACTGTGCTTTTTTTATTTAGTGATAAATTATAGATATTTATACATGTTAATGTTATAATAATAAACGCTTATGAATGGAGGATTATTATGGATAACTTAACAAAAGAAATTAGTAAAAGAAGAACCTTTGCAATTATATCTCATCCAGATGCTGGTAAAACAACATTAACAGAGAAATTTTTATTATATGGTAAAGCTATTCAATCAGCTGGAACAGTAAAAGGACGTCGTTCTAACAAACATGCTGTATCAGATTGGATGGAAATCGAAAAACAAAGAGGTATATCTGTAACTTCATCTGTTCTACAATTTAATTATGATGGTTTTTGTATTAACATTCTAGATACTCCTGGACATAAAGATTTCTGTGAAGATACTTATCGTACTTTAATGGCTGCTGATTGTGCAGTTATGGTAATAGACGCTGGTAAAGGAGTAGAACCTCAAACTAAAAAATTATTTAATGTTTGTGTCCTACGTAAAATACCTATCTTTACTTTTATTAATAAGATGGATCGTTTTGCTAAGGACCCATATGAACTATTAGAAGGTATTGAAGCTGACCTAGGTATTAAAACTTATCCTATGAATTGGCCAATCGGTTCAGGAAAAGACTTTAAAGGTGTTTACGAACGTGATAATAAACTAGTTCTAGCCTATAAAGGTGGAGATCACGGAAGTAAACAAGTAACTAAAACTGAAGGTACCCTAGATGATACCATAATAAAAGAATTATTAGGATCAGAATTCCACGATAAATTAATAGAAGACTGTGAACTTCTAGATGGAGCATCACATGAATATAATTATGAAGAAGTTAAAACAGGAGAACTTACACCTGTATTCTTTGGTTCAGCTTTAACTAACTTTGGAGTAGAACCTTTCCTTAAGCATTTCCTATCATTATCAACATCACCATTACCAAGAGATTCAAGTATTGGATTAATAGAGCCAACAACAGATGAATTCAGTGCCTTTGTATTTAAAATTCAAGCAAATATGAATAAAGCACATCGTGATAGAATTGCTTTTATGCGTATTGTATCAGGTAAGTTTACTAAAGGAATGGAAGTAATGCACATTCAAGGTAAAAAGAAAATTAAATTATCACAACCACAACAATTTATGGCTGATGATCGTGAAATAGTAGAAGAAGCCTATGCTGGAGATGTAATAGGAGTATTCGATCCAGGTATTTTTTCAATTGGAGATACATTATGTAATTCTGATAATCAATTTGAATTTAAACCAATACCAACCTTTGCTCCAGAATTCTTTGCAAGAATTACCCAAGTAGATACTATGAAAAGAAAACAATTCCTAAAAGGAATTACTCAAATAGCTCAAGAAGGAGGAATCCAAGTATTCCAAGAACTTAACTTAGGATTTGAAGAAATTATAGTAGGAGCCGTTGGAGTATTACAATTTGAAGTATTAGAATACAGATTAAAGAACGAATACAATGTACAAATAAAAATAGATCGTTTAGAATACCAATTCGTAAGATGGGTAGACAACTATGATATAGACATGAACGCATTAAACTTAACAAGTGAATCAAAAAGAGTAACAGACCTAAAAGGAAGAAACCTAATTATATTTAAAAATAACTGGGGATTACAATGGGCAAAAGAACAAAATAAAGAACTAATACTATCAGACGTTGGAACAATCTAATGTTTAAAAGATTTATAAAGTTTTATATACCCTATAAAGGATTATTTGCGCTTGATATGCTTGCAGCCTTTATGATAGCTATATGTGATATATTCTATCCAGTAATATCAAGGAATATGTTAAATATATATATACCACAACAAAAACTAAACATTGTCATGATACTTTGTTTAGTTTTGTTGTGTATTTACATATGCAAAATGTGTTTAAATTATTTTGTACAGTACTATGGTCATAATATTGGGGTTTATATGCAAGCAGATATGAGAAAACAAGTATTTGTTAAATTACAAAAATTACCTTTTAGCTATTATGATGAAAATGAAACAGGAACTATAATGTCTAAAATTATAAATGATCTAATGGATATATCAGAACTAGCACATCATGGTCCAGAAGATCTATTCATATCATTAGTATTAATGATTGGTTCATTCATCTACCTATGTACTGTTAATCTACATCTTACAATAATCATATTTGCATTTATACCAATACTAATCATATTTGCAATCAAAATGAAAAATAGAATGTCATTAGCATTTAAAGAATCTAGAAAAGAAATAGGTAAAGTAAACTCGACACTAGAAAACAGTATATCAGGAATAAGAGTAGCAAAAGCATTTACAAATGCTAAGCATGAAACAACAAAGTTTCAAAAAGGTAATCAAGCATTTGTAAATGCTAAAGTTAAAGCTTATAAGATTATGGCACAATTTTATAGTGGAACAGGATTTATAACTGATATACTAAATGTAGCAGTCCTATTAGTAGGAGGTATATATACATTTAATGGAATAATTAGTGTAGGAGATCTAATAGCTTATATGTTATTTATTAATATGTTTGTTAATCCTATAAAGAAATTAATAAATTTTATGGAACAGTACCAAAATGGAATGAGTGGATTTCAACGCTATATTAAGTTAATGGATGAACCTATAGAAGAACAATCATTAAATGCTAAAGCTTTAGATAAACCACAAGGTAATATAAAATTTGATCATGTAAACTTTAGTTATAATAAAGATAAACTAATTTTAAAAAATATTAATTTAGATATTAAAGCAGGAAGCAATATAGCATTAGTAGGACCTAGTGGAGGAGGGAAAACTACTATTTGTCATCTTATTCCTTCATTTTATAAATTAGATAAGGGGAGTATTATGATAGATGGACAACCTATAGAAGATATTACTTTTGAAAGTCTAAGAGAGAATATAGGGATAGTACAACAAGATGTATTTCTATTTAGTGGTACTATTAAAGATAATATAGCTTATGGTAAATTAAATTGTAATGATAAAGATATTGTAGAAGCAGCTAAAAAAGCTAATATTCATAATTATATAATGTCTTTAGAAGAAGGTTATGAAACTCAAATAGGAGAACGTGGAGTTAAACTTAGTGGTGGACAGAAACAAAGAATTAGTATTGCTAGAGTCTTTTTAAAGAATCCTAAAATATTAATATTGGATGAAGCTACTAGTGCTTTAGATAATACTAGTGAATTATTAATTCAGAAATCTTTAGATGATTTAAGATATGGCAGAACTACTATTATAGTTGCTCATCGTTTATCTACGATTAAGAATGCTGATTATATAGCAGTTATTAATGATGGTAGTGTAAAAGAATATGGAACTCATAAAAGCTTAATTGATTTAAATGGTATGTATAAAAAGTTATATGATGCACAATTCATCGAAATAAATAATTAATAAAGGGTTCCCTAAGGAACCCTTTATTAATATAGTATGTCAGAATCATTTAGTTTCTTTAATTGTTTATCATTAATTAACTTAGTTATATCTGCGTTATCTATTGTTGATATGTCGATAGTAATATTACTGTGATACCAAGCCCCTTTAGTAGTTGAACCTGGATTTAAACGATATATATAATTAGTGTTATAATCATTTGTAAGGCCACTTCCTGATGCTTTAGCATATATAACTACTTCAGATATATTTAAGCTACTAGGAACTTTATCATCATCTAATCCTTTTATATATGGATATACTTCATATTCTTGTTCATCTATTGTTAAGGTTGGGAAACCGCCATACAATGTTTCATAATATTTTTGTACAAACAAATTCGATTGAGTTTTTAATTCTTCTTTAGTTATTTTACCTGTTACATAATCTTGATATATTTTATGATAATCATTCATAACTTTGTTAGCAACTGCATTATGTAATACTGGATTATTCTTATCATGTTCAGAACAAACAAATCCTGTTAAACGTTTATTAGCATCATATATTGGATATAAATGACCTTGCTTAGCACAATATGAATCATTACCAAAGTATTTATGATTATCATTAGCTAATACTTCTATTAATAGTTCTTCTGGATTAGCACTTGAGTTTAACATTAACTCTCTATTATAAGCATTAGCTAATTCTTGTTTGTCATTTACACATCTTGCCCCCGTAGCATCATCAATCGTAGTATTAAAGTTAGCAAGGATTATTAATGAAAGGACTCCTATTATGGCTAATACAACAATTAATTCTAACAATGTGAACCCTTTTTTATCCATATTCTCCCTGCTTTCTTTTCTTACCTATATTATGTATCATTTCGATAATGATAAGTAGTATTATTTTGCTAATTATTAGGAATTTATTAGTTTCTTTCGTATATAGACTTGAAGGATAAGTAATCCTTTGTTTAGAAAGGGGGAAATAGTCATGTTCTTTTCGTTTTGGTTTGTTTTTTCTTGCAGTTGGGCAGGTGCTTACTTTATGTATCGTTTTTTACACTAATAATAAGAAAGGGGAAATATAATGGGATTTTTATGGTTTTTTACAAGTGCGTTTTGTGTAATATTTGCAATACGTTCAGGCAAAAGATATTTATATGTATGTTAACATTAATATAGAGTATCTATGATTAGTTTATTCTATTTCGGATGGGGAATTAATGTTTATATCATATATCGTTTTTTTAAGTCTATTTATAATAAGTACTTTTAGTTTATAAGATGTTATTTTATTTATTAAGTCTTATAGGCCCATCAATTGTAATTTATTTTAAACTTAAATCCTTTTTAGGATCATATTAAATAAATAAGCTATGCGCCTATAATGCATAGCTTATTTATTTAATTTATTAATTCACTTTTATGATGGTTTGTGGTAGAATTTAATAGTTATTTAACTAGGGAGTGATTAACTTGATAACTAGAACAATTCAACAAATTTCTGATATGTTAGAAACAACGTATATTAGTAATGGTGTTGTTAATGATAAAATTATTGGTGTTAGTATAGATTCTCGTTCTTGTAAGGATAATAATTTGTTTATTCCTTTAATTGGTGAACGTGTTGATGGTCATAAATATATAGATGCAGCAGTTAAGAATGGGGCTTGTGCTACTTTATGGCAACGTGATATTATGCCTATTCCTACTAATATTAATGTAATATTAGTTGATGATACTTTAGAAGCTATGCAGTTACTTGCTAAAGTTTATGCTAAACAACTTAATGCTTCCTATGTAGCTGTTACTGGTAGTAATGGTAAAACTAGTACAAAGGATATGATAGCTAGTGTACTAGCTACTAAGTATCGTACACAGAAAACTCAAGGTAATCATAATAATGAAATAGGAGTTCCTTTAACGATACTAGAATTTAATGAAGATTTAGAAATAGGTGTTGTAGAAATGGGGATGGAAAATCTTCATGAACTAGATTTTCTATGTAACCTTATAAACTTTGATGTAGCTTTAATCACTAGTCTTGGCGTTGCGCATCTAGAAAATTTAGGTACTGTTGAAAATATTGCTAAGGCCAAGATGGAAATAACTCATGGAATTAATAATAATGGTTGCTTTATTTATCATGGTGATTCTACCATGTTAAATAAAGCATTAGTTAATGAAACCCTAGATCCATCAATCAAAGTACTTAAATTCGGAACAAATAACAATAATGATATTAAACTTATAAACTTTAAACCCGAATTTAATGGTACATACTTTGATTGTAATCTATTAAAGAATATATATTTACCTGTATTAGGTAAACACCAAGCGCTTAATGCGCTAGGTGTTATTGGGGTAGCTAAATTTTATGAATTGAGTGATGAACAAATTCTAATAGGACTTAAGAATACACAACAAACAGGATTAAGAAATGAAGTAATTAAAATTAATGATTGTATTATATTAAATGATTCTTATAAATCTAATCCACAAAGTGCAATAGCTGCATTAACTACAATGAGTGATTTCTCTTATGATCATAATATTGTTGTATTTGGTGATATGTTAGAATTAGGAACTACAAGTGATAAATTGCATTATGAGTTAGGATGTGCTATAAATAAATATAGCATTGACTATGTTTATACAATTGGTGATATGTCAAAGTATATAGCTAAGGGAGTTCGTACACATTCAACTAATGTTGAAGAAGTAAATGATAAAAAAACTTTAATAAATATATTAAAACCCTACTTACAGAAGAAATGTTTAATTTTAATAAAAGGATCTCGTGGAATGGCCTTAGATGAGGTAGTAGATGAGCTTATTAAATTAGAAGGAGAATAGTATGTCAAAAATTAGATTAGCAGTAATATTTGGTGGTAATTCAAGTGAATATAGTGTATCTTTACACTCAGTAGCTTCAGTATTAAGAAGCATTGATAATGATAAGTATGATATTACTTTAATCGGTATTAATCAAGCAGGATCTTGGTTCTTATATAATGGAGATATTGACGATATAGAACATGATAACTGGGAACAAGAATCTTTATGTACACCAGTAATATTGAGTCCTAATCCTCTTGATCATGGATTTATTGTGTTAAATGAAGGTAATCGTTATGATAACGTTATTGTTGATGTTTGCTTTCCAGTAATGCATGGACAAAATAGTGAAGACGGAACTATACAAGGACTATTCACTATGGCTAAAATGCCTTATGTAGGTTGTGGAGTATTAGCTAGTAGTACTTGTATGGATAAAGTTACTACTCATATAATATGTGAAAGTGCTGATATTAAAATGGCACCATACATTTCACTATTAAGCTATAACAAAAATGATTATAAAAAGATATACAAAGAGTGTAATACTAAATTAGGTGAAATACTGTTCATTAAACCAGCTAATGCAGGGTCTTCTTATGGAATAAGTAAAGTAAGAACATATGAAGAATTTATTAAAGGCGTAGAGTTTGCTTTCTTCTATGATAAAAAAATTATCATAGAAGCAGCAATAGATGGCTTTGAAATAGGTTGTGCAGTTAAAGGTAATGATATTATAACAATAGGTGAATTAGATGAAATAGATACTAAGAATGATTTCTTTGACTTTGAAGGTAAATATGAACTAGCTAATACCCAAATACATTGTCCAGCACGAATAAATAAAACATTAACAAAGAAAGCAAAAGAAATGGCAGTTATAGCGTATAAAGCAATGGGATGTAATGGCCTAAGTAGAGTAGATATGTTTGTAAGTAACAATGATATTATATTAAATGAAATTAATACTATACCCGGCTTTACAGATGCATCTAGATACCCAACAATGATGAAAACAGCCGGAACTGATTTTAAAACATTAATAGATGAATTAATAAACTTAGCATTAAACAAATAAGAAGGTGATACAATGCTAGAAGCAAAATCTAGAACTTGGACAGAAATAGATCTAAGTAATATTGAACATAATATAAATGAAATTAAAAAACTAGTACCTAGTACAAGTAAAATTATGGCCATAGTTAAAGCAAATGCTTATGGACATGGAGCAATTGAAGTAGCTAAAATTTTAGTTAACATCGGTATCGATTTTTTAGCTGTAAGTAGTGTAGATGAAGCGGTAGAATTAAGAAATAATAATATTAATACTAATATATTAATATTAGGTTATACTCCTATAGAGCACTTTCATTATCTAAAAGATATGAATTTAGTCCAAAGTGCTCTATCATTAGATTATGCTAATAAACTTAATAACTATGCTATAGATAATAATACTAAACTTAGAGTTCATATAAAATTAGATACAGGTATGTCAAGAATAGGTATTATGTATGTTGAAGATGATAAGCATCTAGATGAAGTTAAGGCAGTATTTGATTGTAAAGGCTTATTAGTTGAAGGAATCTTTTCTCATTTTAGTGTAGCTGATGATTTAACTAATGAAGAAAACATATTATTTACTAATAAACAGAAAGAATTATTTGATGAAGCTACTAATCTTTTAATAAATGATAATTATGATATTGGTATTAGACATTTGCAAAATAGCTATGGTGTTTTAAATTATAATGATTTAAACTATGAATATGTTAGACCAGGTTTATTAATATATGGATCAACTAGTGATGATGCTATTAAGATTAAAACTAATCCTAATTTTAAACCAGTTATGCAATGGTTTGCTAATATATCTCTAGTAAAAAATGTTAAAGCTAATCGCAGTATTTCTTATGGTCGTAATTTCATAAGTGATAAACCAATGAAGATTGGAACAGTTGCTGTAGGTTATGCTGATGGATTTCCACGTAATGTTTCTAACCTTAATGCTAAAGTATTAGTAAAAGGTAAGGTAGTAAATGTTATAGGAAATGTATGTATGGATCAAATGATGATAGATCTATCTAATATTGATGATGTACATGAAGGAGATATCGTAACAATCATCGGTAATAGTAACGATAAAACAATAAAAATAGATGAACTATCAAGATTAGCCAAAACAATCAATAATGATATGTTCTGTCGAATATCATATCGAGTTCCTAGAATAATAAAAAACATTAAATAAGAGGAATGATATATAGATTAAGAGCTGTAGATTATAAGATCTACAGCTCTTAATCTATAAAAATATAAAAAATTTAAAATATGTAATGTAATGTAAGCATTTATAGACTATAATGATATACAAAGAGGGATAATAAATGAAAACAGAAAATAAACATTATGCAGCACTAGATATATTAAAATTTATATGTGCATTATTAGTAGTAGCTATACATACAGCACCACTAATCGGAATAAGTGATACAGGTAACTTTGTATTAGTACAAATTATTGCAAGATTAGCTGTACCAATCTTTTTTATGTGTTCTGGATACTTCTTCTTTAAAAAGATGAATTTTAGAACAAAAGATCTAGTAGTTAAAGAAGATAATTGGATATATTATAAAAGATATATAGCTAAGTTAATTAGAATATATAGTGTATGGACGCTTATATATTTAGTTATTATAATAGTTGATTGGATACAAGGAGGTTTTAATGCAGGTAGTGTATTAAGATTAATAAGAGATTACTTTGTAAATGGGAGCTATTATCATTTATGGTATTTTCCTGCTTTGATTTTTGCTATAAGCATGTTATACTTTGCATTCCAACACTTTAGTAAAAAGACGATAGTTATAGCTAGCTTTAGTTTATATGCTATAGGAATGCTTGGAAATGTTTATTCAGGAGTATTAGAAGGAATACCAATATTAAATAAGATAAGTAGTATTTACACACCTATATTTGTAACTACAAGAAATGGATTATTCTTTGCAATGATATTTGTTGCACTAGGAGCATTATTAACTATGTATAATTTAAAGTTTAAAACAACTGCTTGTGCTAGACTATTTGTTATATCATTAATATTAATGAGTGCAGAAGCGTTTATACTAAAGAAATTTGGTATTATGCATGACCTAGCAAGTATGTATTTATTCCTGATACCTACAGTACTATTTTTATTTATATGGGTTAAAAATATTAATATTAAAGGAAGAGGAATGTATAAAGGATTAAGGATACTTAGTGTTATAGTTTATGTATTACATATATTTATAATAAGAGTATTAAATGGACTATTAATATTATTAAATGTTAGTATATCTAATTTAATGTTTTATATATTAGTTGTTAGTGTTTGTGTAGTAATAGGCTTAGTTATTATATTATTGAGTAAGAAACAGAAGATGTTGCATTATTTATATGCATAAGGAGAATTTTAATGATTAGAATTAGAAATATTAAATTAAAGATAGATCATAGTGAAGCTGATTTAGATAGTAAAGTATCTAAGTTATTACGTTGTAGTGAAGATCAAATAGATTATATGAGAATTATAAAGAAATCACTTGATGCACGTAAACAAGAACAATTTTATTTTATATATGTAGTAGATGTACAAGTGAAGAATGAACAACATTTCCATTTACCTAAGAATATGGATGTTAGTAAAGTAATTCCTGCTTATTATAAAGCACCAAAGGCTGGAGAATTAGAATTAAAAGATAGTATAGCAGTAATCGGATTTGGACCTGCAGGAATGTTTGCAGCACTTATGTTAGCCCAAAATGGATACAAAGTTAATGTTTATGAACGTGGTAATAGTATAGAAGAAAGAATTAACGCAGTAGATAAATTCTGGAAAGAAGCTATATTAGATGAAGAAAGTAATGTACAATTTGGAGAAGGTGGAGCAGGAACATTCTCAGATGGTAAATTAACAACTAGAATTAAAGATATAAGAGTAAGTAAAGTATTAGAAACCTTTGTAGAATTTGGAGCACCAGAAGAAATATTATATGAAGCCTTTCCACATATAGGTAGTGATATAATAAGAGATGTAGTAGTTAACATACGAAAAGAAATAATTAAATTAGGAGGAACAATTAACTTTAATTCAAAATTTGAAAAAGTTAATATTGAATCCAATGAATTAGTAAGTATTGTTATAAATGGAGAAACAATACCTTGTACTCAAGCTATATTAGCTATTGGACATTCAGCTAGAGATACATTTAAAGTATTACATGAACAAGGAATAGCTATGGAACCTAAAGCTTTTGCTGTAGGATTTAGAATAGAACATAAACAAGCATTAATAAACGAAGCACAATATAAGAATTTTGCTAATAACTTTAATTTACCAGTTGCTGAATATCATTTAACTCATAATGCTAGTAATGGTAGAGGAGTTTATACATTCTGTATGTGTCCTGGAGGAGAAGTAGTAGCTAGTACTTCATTAAAAGAACATGTAGTAGTTAATGGAATGTCTAATTATGCACGTAATGGAGATAATGCTAATAGTGCAATATTAGTACAAATTACACCTAATGATTATGGAGAAGGTATACTAGCAGGATTAAACTTTCAAGAAGAATTAGAAAAGAAAGCTTATATAATGGGAGGAAGCAATTATAAAGCTCCTGCCCAAAGATTAGTCGACTATATGAATAATATAAAAGGAGATAAACTAGGTAATGTAACACCAACTTACCAATGTGGAGTAACTTTAAGTA
The DNA here is from genome assembly GCA_036639955.1 of Erysipelotrichaceae bacterium. Lineage (GTDB taxonomy): Bacteria > Bacillota_I > Bacilli_A > Erysipelotrichales > Erysipelotrichaceae > JAVWHP01. Next base: position 52,426 of record JAVWHP010000001.1, on the reverse strand, counting down.
ATTTAAATGAATTATTTGAACAAGATATGAATGATGCTTTAAAAGAAGGTATAACTAGCTTTAATAAGAAAATAAAAGGATTTATTAATGATGATGCTATTATTACTGGAGTAGAATCACGTACATCATCACCATTAAGAATACTAAGAGATCGTGAACTATTAGAATCATTAAACACTAAAGGTTTATATCCAGCAGGAGAAGGAGCAGGATATGCAGGTGGAATTGTATCAGCAGCAATAGATGGAATTAAATGTGCAGAACAAATAATAATGAAATATGCTAAATAAAGGAGAAATCCTTTTTTTTTAGCAAATTATTATAATTGATACATATAATATATGGGTGATTAAATGAGTAAGAAATGTAAAACTAGTATTTATATATTAATATGTTTAATAGCAATAGTTTTTATTATGATAATAATTAAAGTAGTTTTTTTCTCAGGTATATTTAGTCCAATTATACATCTTAAAGGAAGTAATAATATTAAAATAGAAGTAGGAGGAAGGTACTTAGATGAAGGAGCTTATGGCTCCTTCCAATTCAAAGATATAAGTGATTCTATCACAGTTAAATCTAATGTTAATACTAATAAGATAGGTAGTTATGAAGTTATATATAGTTATCAAGATAACTGTACTAAAAAAAGAAAAGTAGAAGTAGTAGACACAACGCCACCATTAATTAATTTATTAGGTAACCAGAATATGGTATGCTTCCAAGGAAGTAAGTATATTGAAAGTGGATATACTTCTAGTGATAATAATGATGGAGATATAAGTGCTAATGTTAAAGTTATAACTAATTTAGATACTAATACTATAGGTAAATATGAAGTAAAATATGAAGTAAGTGATAGTTTTGGTAATATTACTAATGTTATTAGAAATGTAAGTATAGTTAATGATCCTACTAAACAATTATTAAGATATAATTATGATAGTTATGATAATAAAGCTGAAGAGTGGTGGTTTAAAAAGAGTGTTGATCATAAGCGTAATGAAGGTGCTAAAAAAGCTGATTATTTAAAGAAACTAGATGCTTATTATTTAGGTGATGATAATAAAACGATATATTTAACTTTTGATGAGGGTGGTAATGATATAACTTATATTAAGGAGATAGCTAATATATTAAATGAGTTAGATGTTAAGGCTACTTATTTTTTAACTAGAAATTATATTCTTAGTAATGAGCGTTTTATTAATGAATTAGTAGACAGTGGTAATGTTATAGGTAATCATACACATCATCATTATGATATGCCATCCTATGCAACTGAATCTAATATCAATATCTTTGTAAAAGAGATTAGTGAAACACAAAAGGCTTATACTCAAGTTACTGGTAAAGAGATGGCTAAAATATTTAGGTTTCCTAAAGGTAATAGTAGTGAACGTGCTTTAAAGATTGTTCAAGACTTAGGTTATAGGAGTTATTTTTGGTCACATGCTTATAATGATTATGGGGAAGAAATCTCAAAGGAGATGGCTTATAATTCATTAGTTGATCATGCTCATAATGGAGCTATTTATTTGATACATCCTAGTAATAGAGGTAACTATTTAGCTATGAGTGATTTTATTAAAGAAATGAAGGAGCAAGGCTATAACTTTGGAATATTAAAATAAAGGTGTCCTAGGACACCTTTATTTTTGATATATGCGTATGATTAATGTAAGCATCAATGAAGTTCTTACTGTCGTTGATGGCGTTAATGATAACACCTCCAACAAATTTATCATTAATGAAGTACTGACATTTAAATATTTTCTTTAATTCATCACTATAAGTTACTACTTGATAATCCTTAGTTTTATCATTACCTAAATCACCTATAGCAAATATAGAATTTTCAAACAACTTAAAGGTAACGTTGGGTACCATCTGTTCATACTTAATTGGATTGTTCCCAATGTTAGCACCAGCTACTTTACCCATCTCTAATGCCTGTGTATATAAGTTATAGTTAATTCCTTCATAGGATGCATTATCACCACAGGCATAAATATTAGGTACTGAGGTGCGCATGTGTTCATCAACGAGGATACTGCGCTCTGCTTTTATATTAGTACCTTCAATTAGTTTAAGTTCACTACGAACTCCGGTAGATACTAGAATCATGTCTACACTTAATATATCTGAGTTGCTCAAATAGATATTTAATCCATCATCATTAGTGGTAATAGCATCAGTACTAACATTCTTATGTAGAATTACATGATGATCCTCTAATGATTTTTCAACAAATTTACTTGTTAGACTATCAAGCTGACGTTTCATTATACGATCACCAGATTCAATAATATGAATTTTAATACCTAGTTCGTATAATGAACAAGCAGCTTCTATACCTAAGACACCACCACCAAGAATAGCAATAGACTTAAGTTTCTTAGCTTCATTATATATAGCACGTGCATCCTCATAAGTTCTTAAAGCATGAACATGAGCGTGATTAATACCTTGTATAGGAGGTATAAAACTATTAGAACCAGTAGCTATTACTAGTTCATCATAATCAACAAGTTTATCACTACTTAATTTTATTTGTTTAGTGTCTGTGTTAATAGCTACTACATCATGCTTTAACATAACAGTGATTTTTTGGTCACGATAAAATTTTTCATCATGAACTAATAAGTCATTAATATTTGGGTTAGTTGCTAAACGTTTAGTAAGCATAGGACGATTGTAGGTAAGATTAGCATCACGAGAGATGATCATAATCTCAGCAGTTTTATCGTATTCACGCAATGTTGTAGCAGCACTAACACCAGCAATACCATTTCCAATAATAACTACTTTACGATTAGTATCAGTAGTTTGAGGGGCACTAGTAGGAGCAACTAATTCAAACATCTCACTACCAACACCACATACAGGACAAATACTAGGCGGTGTCTCACCTTCAACAATAGCTCCACAAATAATACATTTCCAAGCTTTACTACTAGAGTTAGTGGTTGAGAAAGTCACCTCACTAATAGTTTCTTCAATTACTTCTTCAAATAATTCAGGACCTACACCACAAACAGGGCAGGCAACAGGTGGTGTATCGCCTTCGACGATAGCACCACAAATAATACACTTCCATTTTTTCATAAAGTTAATCCTTTCTTATATATTTATCATACATATATTTTAACCTATTTAAACATAATTAACAATCAAATAACATTATTCTTAAAATATTATAAGGGATGGGTGGGTGGGATAAAATTTATTTAAAAAATATTGAAAAAAATATTGTAATTATTCTAGGATATGGTAAAATAAATGCGTAAAGGTCCTTTAAGATAATCCAGAGAGGTTATGAAGGGTAAGAAAGATACTTTGAACAAAGGTCCTTTTGCATATGCAAGGGGCCTTTTTTGGACCTAATATAGAGATAGGAGGATAAGTCATGAACAAATCAAGTTTATTAAAAATTTCTGATTTAAGTAATAAAGAACTTTTTGACATCCTTCAAGATGCTTCATTATTTTCAACAGTTTATAAAGATTGGCAATTACCTCAAGGTAAAATGATTGCTAATCTTTTTTTTGAAGCAAGTACACGTACCCATTTCTCATTTGAATCAGCACAATTACAGTTAGGCTGTAAGGTAGTTGACTTTAATGCACAAACAAGTAGTGTAACTAAAGGTGAAACACTGTATGATACAGTTAAGACATTTGAAACAATTGGATATGAAGCAGTAGTAATAAGAAATTCTAAAGATAACTACTTTGAAGAATTAAAGAATATTAATATACCTATTATTAATGCAGGAGACGGATGTGGAAATCATCCAACGCAGTGTTTACTAGATTTATTAACAGTACAACAAGAATTTGGAAACTTTAAAGATATTAATGTGGTAATAGTTGGAGATATAAAACACTCAAGAGTAGCACATTCTAATCTAGATGCATTTACAAGATTAGGTGCTAGCGTAAAATTTAGTGGACCTAAAGAATGGGTTGATATGCCAGAACTATACATGGATCTAGACGAAGCAGTTAAGTGGGCCGATGTCGTAATGCTATTAAGAATACAAAATGAAAGACACAACGATAGTGTATGCTCAAGTGATGAAGAATACCTTGAAACGTATGGACTCACAAAAGCAAGGTATGCTAATATGAAGGAAAAAGCTATTATTATGCACCCAGCTCCTGTAAATAGAGGTGTTGAAATAGACACTGATTTAGTAGAAAGTCCTAAATCAAGAATATTTAAGCAAATGGCAAATGGTGTACTAGTAAGAAAAGCTGTTATAAAGCGAGCATTTGAAGCAAGCTTTCCAGGTGATAAATTATGATGCTAATAAAGAACGCTAAAATTAATACACACGATAACAAAACAGTAATAAAAGATATACTGATAGAAGATTCAAAAATAGTGAAGATAGAAGATGACATTGAAGTAGCCTGTAAAACCATAGAAGTATTTGAAGCACACGAACGATTAATACTACCAGGACTAATCGATGTACATGTACACCTAAGAGAACCAGGATATACAGATAAAGAAACAATACATAGTGGTACAATGGCAGCTGCACATGGTGGTTTTACAACTATTATGGCGATGCCAAATGTGATACCACATCCAGATAGAGTAGAAGTTATAAAAGAATATTTGGAAAAGATTGAAAGTGATGCAGTAGTTAATGTAGTACCTTATGCAACTATAACAATAAATGAAGCAGGAAAAGAAATAGTAGATATGAAAAACATCGTCCAATTAGGACTAAGAGCCTTCTCCGACGATGGAGTCGGAATACAAAGCGATGAAATCATGCAAAAGGCAATGCACTGTGCTAAAGAAAATCAAGCAATGATCGTAGCACATACAGAAGATATGAAATATCGAAAACCAGAAGCCTGCATGCATGAAGGAAGCGCTAATGTAAAACTCGGTTACATTGGAATACCAAGTGAATGTGAATATAAACAGCTAGAAAGAGATCTAAAACTAGCTAAAGAAGAAGGATGTAGGTATCATGTATGCCATATGTCAGCAAAAGAAAGCGTTAAGTTATTAGCCAAATATAAAAAGCAAGGAGCTAACGTAAGTGGAGAAGTAACCACACACCACCTTCTATTAAATGAAGATGATGTAGTGAATGCTAATACAAAGATGAATCCACCATTAAGATCTAAAGAAGATCAAAAAGCATTAATTGAAGGACTAAAGTCAGGAACTATTGATATGATAGCGAATGACCATGCACCTCACACAGAAGAAGAAAAAATGCGAGGAATGGTTAAAGCCCCATTCGGGATTGTAAGTTTAGAAACATCCCTCGCATTACTATATACTCGATATGTAAAAGAAGGTATATTCACAATCGAAGAACTCATTAGATATACATCACTCAATCCAGCAAAAAGATTCAACTTTAGAAATAAAGGGAAAATCGCAATTGGATATGATGCAGATCTAGTAATGATTGATGAAAATACGATCAAAAAAGTAGATGTAAGCAAGTTTCAATCCAAAGGTAAGAATACACCCTTTGATGGAGTTGAAGCGTGTGGTTGGCCAATCATGACAATGGTTGGCGGAGTAATCAAATACAAGGAGGAAATTAAATGAAAAAGAGATTATTAATTCTAGAAGACGGAAGTATTTATGAAGGTAAAGCCTTTGGTGGAAACAACTACCAATTAGGAGAATTAGTATTTGAAACAGGAATGGAAGGATACCAAGAAACATTAAGTGACCTTACATACAGCGGACAAATAGTAATGATGACATACCCAATGATCGGTAACACAGGAATTAATCGCGATGATTTTGAAAGCTTAAATGCAGTTGTATTTGGACTAGTATGTAAAGAATGCTGTGAAGAACCAAGTAACTTTAGATCAACATCAACATTAGATGAATACTTAAAAATGAAAGATATTCCAGGAATACAAGATATAGATACAAGAAGTATAACAAGAAAATTAAGAGATAAAGGAACTATGAAAGCAATCATGTGTGATGAAGATGCTAACACAGATGAAATTATAAAAATGCTTAAGAGTAGTGAATTACCTAAGAATTTAGTAGCTCAAGTATCAACACAACAACCTTATTCAGTACCAGCAAGAGGAAACAAAGTTGTAGTAATAGATAATGGAACTAAATATGGAGTAATAAGAGAACTAAGTGTAAGACACTGTGATCTAGTAGTAGTACCATATAACATGCCATTAGCTGAAATATTAGCACTAAGACCAGACGGAGTAGTTATATCTGATGGACCTGGATGCCCTGAAGAATTAGAAGAAGAAATTAATACTATAAAAGAATTAATTAAAGTTGTACCAGTATTCGGAATAGCATTAGGACACCAATTAATTTGTTTAGCATGTGGAGCTAAAGCATATAAAATGAAATTTGGACACAGAGGAACATCTCATCCAATTCGTAATATGAAAACAGGAAGAATTGAATTCACTGCACAAAACCATGGTTATGCTATAGATGAAGCATCTTTAGAAAATACTGAATTAGAATTAACTTATAAAGCATTAAATGATAATACAGTTGAAGGAGCTGCTCACAAAACATTGCCAGTATTTGGAGTACAGTTCAATCCAGAAGCAGCACCTGGACCAGAAGATTGTAAATACGTATTTGATGAATTTAGTGCATTAATGAATGTAGAAGGGATTGTGAAATAATATGACAAAAAGAACAGATATCAATAAAATATTAGTAATAGGATCAGGACCAATTATTATTGGACAAGCAGCAGAATTTGATTATGCAGGAACTCAAGCTTGTCAATCATTAAGAGAAGAAGGATATAAAGTAGTATTAATTAACTCTAACCCAGCAACAATCATGACAGATACAGTAGTAGCAGACCAAGTATATATCGAACCATTAACATTAGATTTTGCTAAAAGAATTATATTGAAAGAAAGACCAGATGCTATATTAGGAAGTTTAGGAGGACAAACTGGACTTAACCTAGTAGTAGAATTATCAGAAGATGGAATTCTAGAAGAATGTGGAGTAGAAATCTTAGGAACTGAATTACATGCAATTGAAAAAGCAGAAGATAGAGATAAATTCCGTAATTTAATGTATGAATTAAATGAACCAGTACCAGAAAGTGATATTGTACATGACGTAAATAGTGCAGTAGCATTTGCTAATCAAATAGGATATCCAGTAGTAGTAAGACCAGCCTTTACATTAGGAGGAACTGGTGGTGGATTCGCACATGATGAAGCACAATTAATCGAAATCACAACTAATGGATTAAAACTATCACCTGTACACCAATGTTTAATAGAACAAAGTATAGCAGGTTATAAAGAAATTGAATATGAAGTAATGCGTGATATGAATGATAATGCAATAGTAGTATGTAATATGGAAAATGTAGACCCAGTAGGAGTACATACAGGAGATTCAGTAGTAGTAGCACCTACACAAACATTAACTGATAGAGAACATGAAATGCTACGTAATGCTTCATTAAAAATCATTAGAGCATTAAAAATATGTGGAGGATGTAATGTACAATTAGCACTACACCCAACATCATTTAAATATTATGTAATTGAAGTAAACCCACGTGTATCTAGATCAAGTGCACTAGCATCTAAAGCAACAGGATATCCTATTGCTAAAATAGCAGCTAAAGTAGCAGTTGGTTTAACATTAGATGAAATCATTAACCCAGTTACTAAAACAAGTTATGCATGTTGTGAACCAACAATCGATTATATAGTAGCTAAACTTCCTAGATTTGCATTCGATAAATTCCCTAATGCAGACCGTAACCTAGGAACACAAATGAAAGCAACAGGAGAAGTTATGTCAATTGGACGTACCTTTGAAGAAGCATATTTAAAAGCAATAAGATCATTAGAAATGAAAGTAGATCATTTAGAAACTAAAGAAATGAAGTTATTAAGTGTAGAAGAATTAACAGCTAAAATGATGAACGCAGATGATGAAAGATTCTATGCAGTAGCTGAATTAATCAGACATGGAGTAGCTATAGAAGATATACATGAAAAAACTATGATTGATATGTTCTTCTTATCTAAATTTAGAAATATAATTAAATTAGAAAAGAAATTGAAAGACAATAAAAATGATATAGAAGTATTAAAAGAAGTTAAAGCAAAAGGATTTGCAGATACTTATATAGCTAAAATATGGGGAATTAATGAATTAGAAGTTTATAACATGAGAAAAGAAAATAAGATTATACCAGTATATAAGATGGTAGATACATGTGCTGCTGAATTTGTAAGTAATACACCTTATTTCTATTCTACTTATGAAACTGAAAATGAATCAATTAGAAGTGATCGTAAAAAAGTAATAGTATTAGGATCTGGACCAATTAGAATTGGACAAGGTGTAGAGTTTGATTATGCTACTGTACACTGTGTTAAAACTTTAAGAGAACTAGGATATGAAGCTATAGTTATTAATAATAATCCAGAAACAGTATCTACTGACTTCTCAATTTCAGATAAATTATATTTTGAACCATTAACAGTTGAAGATGTAATGCATGTAATTGATCTAGAACAACCATTAGGAGTAATAGTACAATTTGGAGGACAAACTGCCATTAATTTAGCTGATTCATTAGTTAAAAGAGGAGTTAAAATATTAGGAACAAGTTTAGAAGACATTGATCGTGCAGAAGATCGTCATGCATTTGAAGATATGCTACATAAACTAGATATCCCAATGCCAAATGGACAAACTGCTACAGAAATAGAAGCTTCTGTAGAAATTGCACAAAGAATTGGATATCCAGTATTAGTAAGACCTTCATATGTATTAGGTGGACGTGCAATGGAAATAGTTCACAATGATGAAGATTTAAGAAAATATATGGCTACTGCAGTAAAAGAAGTAAGTAATGATGCACCTATATTAGTAGATAAATATATAGTAGGTAAAGAAGTAGAAATAGATGCTATAGGAGATGGAGAACACGTATATATTCCAGGTATTATGGAACATATAGAAAGAGCAGGAATTCACTCAGGAGATTCTATATCTTGTTATCCAGCACCAACTATATCTCAAAGTGTAAAAGACCAAATAGTAGATTACACAATTAGAATTGGAAAAGGATTCAAATTTATAGGATTATATAATATCCAGTTTATAGTAGGTAAAGATGATCAAAAAGTATATGTATTAGAAGTTAATCCAAGATCATCAAGAACAATTCCATTCTTAAGTAAGATTACACATGTTGCAATGGCAGCAGTTGCTACTAAAGCAGTAATGGGACATTCATTAGAAGAACAAGGATTTAAAGAAGGAATTAAACCTGAAGGAAAAAGACACTATGTTAAAGCACCAGTATTCTCATTTGCTAAACTTAAATGTGTAGATACTACTTTAGGACCTGAAATGAAATCTACTGGAGAAGCATTAGGTGGAGATATAACATTAGAAAAAGCATTATATAAAGCATTAATAGCTAGTGGAGTTAAAATTCCATTACATGGTAATGTAATGATGACTATAGCTGATACTGATAAAGAAGATGGATTAAGAGTAGCAAAACGTTTCTCAGATATAGGTTATGGTATATATGCAACTAGTGGTACTGCTAAATATTTAGAAGAAAATGGTATACTAGTACAAACTGTATCTAAGATAAGTGATGATTCTCATAATTCAGTATTAGATGTAATTAGAAGAGGAAGAGTAAACTATGTAGTAAATACAATGAGTACTAAAAAAGAAGTAACTACAGATGGATTCTTAATAAGAAGAGTAGCTGCAGAAAATAATATCTCTTGTTTTACATCATTAGATACTGCAGAAGCAATATTAAGTGTTATAGAAAATCAATCATCTTCAACTATATCAATGAACGAATTGGAGGACTAATATGCTAGTAGAAATTGGAACAATTAAAACTAACGAATTAATAGCAGAAGATACATATAAAATGTGTATAAGTGCTAATATGACTAGTGAAATGTTACCTGGACAATTTGTAAATATTAAAGTACAAGGTAATATGTTAAGAAGACCAATAAGCATATCTAGTATAGAAGATAAACAATTTATTATTATATATAAAGTAGTAGGCGAAGGCACTACTACTTTATCGCATATGAAAGTAAATGATAAAATAGATCTATTTGGACCATTAGGTAGTTCTTACCCAATCCATGAAGATGTATCTTCTATATTAATTATTGGTGGTGGAGTAGGTGTACCTCCTTTATATGAGGTTGCTAAACAATATCGTAATATTAATACTAATGTAGATGTAGTATTAGGCTTTAATGATAGTAAAGCTATGTTCTATGAAGCAGAGTTTAAAGCATTAGGTTGTAATGTAGTAGTTGCTACTATGGATGGTAGTTATGGAGTAAAAGGAACAGTAATAGATGCTATTAAATTTAATAATATTAAAACTGATTTTGTTTATTCATGTGGACCAATGCCAATGTTAAAAGCAGTAGAAAATAACTATACTAAAGGTTATACTTCATTTGAAGCAAGAATGGCTTGTGGAATTGGAGCTTGTATGGGATGTGTTTGTAAAGATTCTAAAGATAAGGATATATACTACCGTATTTGTAAAGAAGGACCAGTATTTCCAATCGGAAAGGTAGGACTATAATGGACTTAAGTGTAAAGCTACCAGGATTAAATTTAAAGAATCCAATTATTCCAGCTAGTGGTTGTTTTGGATTTGGAAGAGAATATGCAGAACTATATGATTTAAGTATATTAGGTGGAATAGCAATTAAAAGTGCTACACCACTTAAAAGATTTGGTAACCCTACTCCTAGAGTTTGTGAAGCACCCGAAGGCATGTTAAATGCCATAGGATTAGCAAACCCTGGCGTAGACACTATTGTAGAAAAAGAATTACCATGGCTTGCTCAATTTGATACAGAAATAATTGCTAATGTAGCAGGAGCCTGTATTGAAGATTATGTAGAAGTAGCTAAGAAGATGTCAGCAAGTCCTGTAGTAAAAGCATTAGAATTAAATATATCATGTCCTAATGTTAAACATGGAGGAATCGGTTTTGGTACTGATCCTACATTAGCAGCACAATTAACAGCAGCAGTTAAAGCAGTAAGTACTAAACCAGTATATGTTAAGTTATCACCTAATGTAACTGATATAGTTGCTATAGCTAAAGCAGTAGAAGAAGCTGGAGCTGATGGATTAGTAATGATTAATACATTAGTAGGAATGAATATGGATCTTAAAAGTGCTAAACCATTATTAGCTAATGTTACTGGAGGATTATCAGGACCATGTATTAAACCAGTAGCATTAAAGATGGTATATCAAGTAGCTCAAGTTGTTAATATTCCAATTATTGGAGTAGGTGGTATTAAATCAGCTACTGATGTATTAGAATTCTTATATGCAGGAGCAAGTGCTGTAGAAGTAGGTATGATGAACTTTGTAGATCCTTATGTATGTGTTAATATTATAAATGAATTAGAAGAAGTATTAAAAAAATATGGTAATAGTAGTGTTAAGGATGCTATTGGAAGGAGTTTTCGCTAATGAAGACAGTTACAATCATTGCTTTAGATTTTTCTAACAAGCAACAAGTATTTGATTTCTTAAAGAACTTTGATAAATCAGTATACGTTAAAATTGGAATGGAACTAACTTATTCAGCAGGATTTGAACTAATAAAATCTGTTAAAGATTTAGGTTATAAAGTATTTCTAGATCTTAAGTTACATGATATTCCTAATACAGTTAAAAATGCTATGCGTAATTTAGCTGAACTTGGTGTAGATATTGTTAATGTTCATTGTAGTGGTGGTAGTGCTATGATGAGTGCTGCTATTGAAGGACTTAATGAAGGAGTAGCTAATGGTGCTAAAAGACCATTATGTATTGGTGTAACACAACTTACTTCTACTTCTAAAGAAGCTATGAATGATGAATTACTAATTCAAGGAGAAGTAATTGATGTAGTAGTTAGTTATGCAAAGTTAGCTAAGAAAAGTGGACTAGATGGTGTAGTATGTTCTGTTCATGAAGCTAAGGCTATTCATGAAGCTTGTGGTAATGATTTCTTATGTGTAACACCTGGTATTAGACTAAGTGATGACAGTAAAGATGATCAAAAAAGAGTAGCTACTCCTAAGTTTGCTAAAGAACAAGGTTGTAACTACATAGTTGTAGGTCGCTCTATTACTAAGAGTAATGATCCACTAGCTACTTATAAATTAATTGAAAAGATGATGGAGGAATAATCATGGAAAAAATAATTGCAAAGAATTTATTAGACTGTAAAGCAGTCTTTCTAAAACCAAATGAACCATTTACTTGGGCAAGTGGTATTAAATCACCAATCTATTGTGATAATCGTTTAGTATTATCTTTTGCTGAAAAGAGAACTATCGTTGTTAAAGCTTTTGTTGAAAAGATAAAAGCTGATTACCCAGAAGTAGAATGTTTAATGGGAACTGCTACAGCAGGTATTCCTTGGGCTGCTTTAGTAGCTGATAAAATGGAATTACCTATGGGTTATGTTCGTAGTTCAAATAAAACACATGGTAAACAAAATAAAATTGAAGGTAAATTAGAACCAGGTACAAAGGTTGTTATTGTAGAAGATTTAATTTCTACTGGTGGTAGTTGTGCTGATGTAGTTAATGCTTTAAAAGAAGCTGGTGCTAATGTTTTAGGAGTAGTTGCTATCTTCTCTTATTTATTACCTGATAGTACTAAATTATTTAATGATATAAATACAAGTTTTTCTACTTTAAGTAATTATGATGTTCTAATTGATGTAGCTTTAACTAATAACTATATTGATAGTGCTGATTTAGAAAAGCTTAAAGCTTGGAAGGTTAATCCTCATGATGAAAGTTGGATGACTAAATAGTCAGTCAATATATTTGTATTATAACCTATATCCGTTATAATATTTTAGAAAGGTGAGGTAAACTATGGAAACTTTTGAATATCGTCCGATTAATGTATGTTCTACTAAAATGATTTTTAAATTAGAAAATAATATTATTAAGGAAGTTCAAGTTATTGGTGGTTGTGCAGGTAATTCTCTAGGATTATGTCGTTTATTAAAGGACCAACCAATAGAAACAATTATAGCTAAATTAAAAGGTACTAGATGTCGTACTAATCCTACGTCATGTCCTGACCAAATAGCTACTGCTCTAGAATTATACCTTGATCAAAAGGTATAAAATTGTAATAATATCACATATTAATATAGGTGATGAAATTGAAAGAAGATAAACAAGAATTAATAGCTACTATTTTAAAAGATTTAGGCTGTAATCCTAATCTAATTAAGGTAATGACTAAAGTAAAACACTAACAGCGCAAGCTGTTAGTGTTTTACTTAAACAAACTATACGAACTATAAGAGTTTATGCTATAATCATAAACAGAGGTGATATTATGAAATTAAAAATAGAAGATTTATATAGTATTCAAAAAGAATTAGATGATAGAATAGCTAAGATACATAATGTAAGCTATGAAGAAACTAAAACTAAAAGAATATTAGCATTATTAGTAGAAATAGGTGAACTAGCTAATGAAACTAGATGTTTTAAATACTGGAGTAATAAAGCTAGTTCACCTAAAGAAGTAGTACTAGAAGAATATGTAGATGGCATTCATTTTCTTTTATCATTAGGTTTATATTTTAATGAACAACCTAAGATGATTGAAAGTTTAGATAATAAGTTAAGTCTAAGTGAAGCTTTTGTAGAAGTTTATGGTTTAATAGCTAAGCTTCACTTAGACTTTAATGAAGCAGGATATATTGAGGCTTTTAGAATGTTTATAGCGATTGGTGACATGCTTATGTTTAGTGTGGAGGATATACGTAGTTCATATTTGATGAAGAATGAGGAGAATCATAGTCGACAGGATAATGATTATTAGGAGAATAGTATGATAGATATTAAGATGATAGAAGATTTAAGTAATGTTAGTGCTATTAGTGGTAATGAGAAGTATGCTACTAGAGTAATGAAAAATTATTTAAAGGATGTAGTAGATGAATTTGAATATGATAATTTAGGTAGTCTAATTGCTAAATCTAATAGTAGCTTTAACAAAGTCGATGCACCTAAAATTATGATTAGCTCACATATTGATGAAATCGGCTTTGTAGTAAAGGAAATAGATGAGTCCGGCTTTATTAGAATTAACCCAATTGGTGGCTGGTGGGCTCATGTATTACCGTCTAGTGGTATGATTTTAACTACTCGTGATGATAAACAATTCTATGGAGTAATAGGAACTAAAGCACCTCATGGAATGAGTAAAGAAGAAAAATCTAAAGTAGTAGAACTTAAAGACCTATTTCTAGATTTAGGATTAACTACAGCTAAGGAAGCATTAGAACTGGGAATTAAACCAGGAGACATGATAACTCCAGATACTAAATTTAAAGTGATGGCTAATCAACAATGTTTTGATGGTAAAGCTTTAGATAATCGCATTGGGGTAGCCGCTGCTATTGAAGTAATGAAAAACATTTCAAAACTTAAACATGATGCAACAGTTTATGCAGTAGGTAGTGTTCAAGAAGAAGTAGGATGTCGTGGTGCTTTAACTGCTACTAGTCGTATTCATCCAGATATTGCTTTCTCTTTAGATGTAACGATTGCTAATGATACACCTAATATGGAACGCAATGATGTAAAACTAGGATGTGGAGCAGTACTATCTTTGATGGATGCATCACATCTAGTACATCGAGGACTTTTATATAAATTAGAAGAAATAGCAAAATCTAATAATATTAGTTTTGTCTATGATTCAATGCTTGGAGGAGGAACAGACACTGGAAATATTCATAAATCTTATGATGGAGTAATAGCAATGACTCTTTCAATACCAGCAAGATACATTCATAGTGCTCACTCAATCATAAGCCGCATTGACTATGAAGCAACAATCAATCTATTAACTGAATTTATAGCTAACTTTACAACTAAAGATCTAGAAGAACTTAGAAAAACTAATCAATAAGATATATAATATAATAAGAAAGTTCCTTACAAATAAAGAATTTTAAGGAACTTTCTTTTTTTAAATTTAAATTATGTTATATATAAGTTAATAGTTGTAATACTTAATGCAATTATATAAATAGATTTTATCATAATTCTTAATTTAGTATTTGAAACAAAAATTATATTGAAATCAATCTATTACAAATATGTTACATTCTATTAGTGAAAGTATGATATAATTTATAGAAATAAAACTATCATTAATATTAGAAGGAGGAAGCAATGAAAAATAAATATAACGCAATAGATTTAACAAAGTTAATTGCTTCTATTTTTATTATAGTAGTACATACATCACCAATGTTACCATACTCAAAACCAGGTAACTTCATATTAATAAATATATTAGGAAGACTAGCAACACCATTCTTTTTTATAGCAACAGCATTCTTTATAAAAAAGAATATGATAGAAAGAGGAGATCAATATTTAAAGAAGTATATTATATCTTTAGTTAAGTTATATTTAATATGGAGTTTAATATACTTACCATTAGGAATACAATGGATATCTTTAAATATTGATATACCATGGTTTTTATATCCTATAGCATTAATAGTTGCTTTATTTTATATAGGAACTTATTTTCATTTATGGTTTATACCAGCATTAATATTTTCTTTATTAGTAGTATATTATTTAAAGAAATATATGAGTTATAAAGTATTAATGATAATAAGCTTTAGTTTATTATGTTTAGGTGCTTTAGAATCTTACTATGGAGTAATAAATAATACATTAGTACTTAATGTTATAGATAATTATATGAATATATTTGTAACAACAAGAAATGGATTATTCTTTGGTATGTTCTATGTAGTATGTGGATACTATATAGCAAGTAATAAGATGGATACTAAATATAAACATTATGGAAAACTAAGTATAATAAGTTTTATATTAGTATTAATAGAAGCATATAGTTTATATGATACAGGATCAATAAACTTTAATATATTAATTATGATAGGACCATTTACATACTTCTTATTTAATTATTTAAAAGGAATAGAACTAAAATGGAAATTAAACTATACACTAATAAGAAGATATTCTAATAGTTTTTATTTTGTACATCCAATATTTGTGGGGTTAATACCTATTATATTAGATATATTTGGTAAAGCAGACTATTATAATAATTCAGGTATATTTAGATTAGTAACAGTATTATTAGGAACTATTATATTATCTTATATTATATGTAATTATAAAAAGATATTAGGATGGAAAAAAGATAAGAAAGATATGGTTTTATTAGATTGAGTATAAAAGAATAATAGACATATAATAAGTAATATAAAAGAAAAATGAGCAATTTAAGCTTATTTTTGTTATAATGATAATATTATTATTTATTAAAGCCTAGTTGTTAGATTAAGGACTATATAGTATAATAATAAAGAAAGGTGATTTTATGAAAAAAAGCCATATATTAACGTTAGTAGGAATACTTATAGTAGATCAAATAAGTAAGTTTATAGCAATGAATAATATAGATGTTTATCAAAACATAGAAGTAATTAAAGGATTCTTTAGTTTAACTTATGTTAGAAATACAGGTGCTGCTTGGAGTATTATGGAAGGTAAAATGATATTCTTCTACATAATAAGTATAGTAGCATTAATAACTATGATAGGATTTTATAGAAATGCAAGTGATCAAGATAAGTATACTAAGATAGGTATAACCTTAATGATAAGTGGTACTATAGGTAATTTAATAGATCGAGTATTTCTACAATATGTAAGAGATTTTTTAAGCTTTATAATATTTAATTATGATTTCCCAGTATTTAATGTAGCTGACATGGCATTATGCATTGGAGTAGGATTTATACTATTACAAATATACTTAGAAAGCTATGGAAGGGCGATAAAATGAAAAATATAAAATGGATTATAACAGAAGAAGAAGAAAAACAAAGAATAGATAAGTTTATGTCTACAAAAGAAGACGGATTTTCAAGAAGTAGAAGTCAAAAATTAATAGATGATGAAATGGTTTTAGTGAACAATAAAGTAGTAAAAAATAACTATAGAGTTAAAGTTGGAGATACGATTGAAGTAAGCTGTCCAGATGATGAAGAATGTATAGCATTACCTGAACAAATGGACTTAGACGTTATATATGAAGATAGTGATGTAATAGTAGTTAATAAACCTAAAGGGATAGTAGTACATCCATGTGCAGGTTATTTAACAGGAACACTAGTAAATGGATTATTAGGACACTGTACAGACCTATCAGGAATAAATGGAGTATTAAGACCAGGGATAGTACATAGAATAGATAAAGATACTAGTGGACTATTAGTAGTAGCTAAGAATGATAAAGCACATCAAGCATTATCATTACAATTAAAAGATAAAACTATGAATAGACAATACTATGCACTAGTGCATGGAGTAATAGAACATGAATTCGGAACAATAGATGCACCAATCGGAAGAGACCCTAAAGATAGACAAAAAATGGCAGTAGTAGAAGCCAATAGTAAAGACGCAGTAACACACTTTAAAGTATTAGAAAGATTTAATGATTATACATTAGTAGAGTGTAGACTAGAAACAGGAAGAACACATCAAATAAGAGTACATATGCAATATATAAAACATCCAGTAGTAGGAGATCCTAAATATTCATATAGAAGAACTATGGAATGCAACGGACAACTATTACATGCATTTAGATTAACTTTTGTACATCCAACAACTAATGAAACAATGAGTTTTGAAGCACCAAGACCAAAAGACTTTGAAGATGTGCTAAAGGAATTAAGAACGAAAGGATGATAAAATGAAGTTTTCAAAAAATGATGTCTATGCACTACAACTAATGTATTATTTTATGAAACAACAAGAATATCAAGTAGTAAGCGTAAGACAAAATAAACATGATATATGGTTAGCTAATCCTAAAAGAGAAGAATTACCAGTAATACATATAAACAGTAAACCAGTATTTAATGAAAATGAAGAAACTAAGTATGTTCAAAACGTATATAGAGCTGTATTAGATCTAATACAAAGAGAAGGAAAACTATTAAATATTAATACTATAGATATAGACTTTAAATTAGATAACCCAGCAATTGAAGAAATAGAAATGTGGAATGAACATATAAGTGATGAAACAATAAAAGAATCATTTAATGGAATAGAAACAGCAATAAAAGAAGTAGATGAAACTAAAATACAAGAAGAATTTGCAAAAACAACAATAGAAATAGAAAGAATAACTAAAGCTAAAAGAAAAGAAGAAATGAAAAAGAATAGATTTATACCTAAAGTAAGTATAGTATTTATACTAATATGTTGTATAGCATATGGGATAGAAGGAACACTTATAAATCATTATGGATTTGATATGGGTATAATATTAAGTGGAGCAATGTATAAACCATTAATGATAGTTAATGGGGAATGGTATAGAATGCTAAGTGCAAGATTTTTACATTTAAATTTATTTCATTTATTTATGAATACTATAGCTTTATATAATATGGGAACTATAGCAGAAAGAATGTATAATAAAAAACAATATACATTTATATTGTTAATGTCTATATTAGTAGGTAATGCATTATCTTTCATATCTAATGGAAATATTATTGCATTAGGTATAAGTGGTGGAGTATTTGGAGTAATGGGAGCAATGATAGTTAATTTTATAGATACAGGAGCCTTTAAAAATAAACTATTAAGAAATAATGTAATAATGCTAATATTTATTAACTTCTTAATATCTATGGGACCTGGAATCGATGGATTTGGACATTTAGGTGGTTTATTAATAGGTGTTGCTTTAGGAATATTATTTACTAAATCAGCTAAATTACAACCATATAAAATACATGTTAATATATGTTATGCTATACTAATAGTAGTATCAATTTATTTAGTGTTTAATACTAATCATTTAAGTAATCCTGAAATAGAAGTAGATAAAGCTATTATTGAAACTTATAAAGGAATGGATCGAGTTGAAGAAGCTAATAAATTTAGTGAAGGTTTAAAAGACTTATATAATTAAAGGAGAAATATATGAAAAGAACGAACGTATTAAATTGGGATGAATATTTTATGGGATTAGCTCATTTAAGTGCTATGAGATCTAAAGATCCTAATACACAAGTTGGAGCTGTTTTAGTTAGTAATGATAAAAGAGTAGTTGGGATTGGTTATAATGGATTTCCTAATGGCTGTAATGATGATGATTTCCCTTGGGAAAGAGAAGGGAAATCTAATGATACTAAATATCCTTATGTAGTACATGCTGAACTTAATGCTATATTAAATAGTAATAAAGACTTAAGAGGCTGTAGTATATATGTTTCTTTATTTCCTTGTAATGAATGTGCTAAAGCTATTATTCAAAGTGGTATAAAGAAAATAGTTTATGAATGTGATAAGTATTCTTTAACTGATGGTACTTTAGCTAGTAAAAGAATGTTAAAGGCTGCTAATGTAGAATTAGTTCATATGCCTAATAAAATAATATTAAATGTAAGTAAAGAGGAGAACCTAGATTAGGTTCTCCTTTTTACTTAATTTTAAGATACTCAGTGTTTTTAAAATGTAATTTAGCAACATTATTTAATTCTTGATAGCTATGCTCATCAATGAAATGTTGAGCAAAGCTATCTACAGCACTATTAGCCCCTTTAGGGAATGTACAACCGTATTTATCAGATAAGTTATCCATACAAGTTAAGAAGGCATAGCGAGCTATAATTGAAGCAGCAGCTACTGCTATATATTTAGATTCTGCTTTAGTTTCAAAATGTAAATCTGTATAAATATTAGATTCAGTATTAAGATAACGATAATATAAATCTTTAGCAGCAAATTGATCTACTATACAAAGTGTTGGCATCTTATCTACCTTATCACTTAAATTTATATAAGCTTTATTATGTAACAATGCTTTAATCTTATTTAAATTATTAGATTCATGTATCTTATTATATTTATTATTATCTAATATAAGTAATGAGTACTTTAACTTTTTCATTAATATAGGTGCTATCTTTAATATTAATTTATCATTTACTACTTTAGAATCATTAACTCCTAGTTCTACTAATTCTTTATAGTTATCTTCATCTACAATAGCAGCACATACACAAACAGGTCCAAAGTAGTCTCCAGTTCCAACTTCATCACTACCTCCCATTGGAAAAGTTTTATCTAGGTTGGTATTATTACTAGTACTTTTAGTGTTTTTGATGTTTACTTTAGTTTGACTGCTTTTAGTAGTTTTTGTATAATTTGAAGCATAAGCTTCAGCATTATCTCCTTGAAATACTACTTTTTTAGAGTTATATGCTGTTATTACACAGTCAATTCCTTTTACTTGATATTGTGCATATGGTGGTGTCTTTTTAAAGTCACCACCATTAAATTTAAGTCTTAATTCTTCAATCTCTTTAGTTGTTAATACACAAGTTATAGTTGCCATAGTATCCTCCACATCTCTTATACATATAATAGTATAACGAAACATCTTAATTAACAAGAAAAATTATGCTATAATATTGTTAGTTAAAATTTATAGGAGGTATTTTATGTTATTTCCAACTTACGCAATAGCATTTTTAAATATAGCAGTTATATTTGTTTTAGCATTATATACATTTAGTGGTTATCGTAATGGTTTTCTTTTAAAGGTAATTAGTTGCTTTAGTATAGCTGTTTTATGTATTATAGCTTGGCTTACTTCTCCTTATATTTCTGAAGTAGTTAATATCTTTCCTAAGGAGTTTACTCCTATGATTGGTACTGTAGTAGAGCCAGCTTTTTATAGTTTAATGAATCGTCTTAGTGTATTTGCTATAATGTTTATTATATTTGTTGTTTTAACTGTTCTTATTAAGCCTATTGTTAAAGCTATAGGTTTAGTACCTTTAGTTAATGAAGTTAATAAACTATTAGGTTTAATCTTTGGTTTCTTCCAAGGTTTAATAATAGTAGGTATAGTTGCTTTTATCTTTAGTACGCCTTTATTTGCTAATGGTACTTTAGTTGTTAAGAATAGTTTTCTTAAACCTGCTTATGAAGTAGGTCATAAGATCTTATTCTTTATGGATGACCAAATTATTAAAATGAATAGTATTCAGAAGATAGTTACTCCTTCTACTGAATTAAATAGTACTGATATTACTAATATAGAATCTTGGTTAACTAGTAATTATATTGGTGATGCTGAAATAAAAGCTTTTATGGAAACATTAGAGAATAGATAATATGGATAATATCAGTGTAGCTTTACAATTTGATGTTATAAAAAAAGATGTTTCTAATTATGCTAGTTTTACTCCTAGTGTAGAAGCTATTTTAAATGAACACTATAGTACTAGTAAATTAGAATTAAAGAATAATCTTAATCGTACTAGAGAAGCTTTAAGACTAAGCAATATTGATGGGTTAATTCCCATGGATAATCTTAGCGATATATCCTCTACACTACTTAAGGCTAGTAAAGGATTAACCTTAAGTAGTGTAGAATTGAATAACATTAATCGCCAGCTTAGTACAATAGATGCTATTTATAGTTATAAGAAACAAGCTACGATTAATGTTAGTTCAATATGGGAATTAATTGATTCCTTAAATAGTTTTAAAACTTTAGCTAATGAAATTAGTAAAGTAATAAAAGATGGAGCTATATTAGATAATGCTAGTAGTAAGTTAAAAGATATTAGAAAGTCTATAAGTAATACTAATCAATTATTAGATGAACAAGTAGCTATCTTTATAAAAGATAATGGCAGTAGTGTAGTAGATAATATTGTAACTAAAAGAAATGATAGATTATGTATATTAGTTAAAGCTAGTGATAAAAATAGCTTTAATGGTTTTATTCATGGAGAAAGTACTAGTGGTGCTAATACTTATGTAGAACCTAGTAATTTAATACCTTTGAATAATGCTTATCAATCATTAAATAGTGAAGAAGCTAATGAGATACAAAGATTATTAAGAGAATTAAGTAGTAAAGTAGCTAAAGAAGCTTATCAGTTACAAGCTAATCAGGATACGTTAGTTGTGTTAGATGTTATCTTTGCTAAGGCAAAGTGGGGGATGAGGCATAGGGGAATTGTAGCTACGCTTAATTCCCAACAGAGATTGATGTTTAAGGATGCTAGGCATCCTTTGATAAGTGAAGATAAGGTAGTAGCTAATAGCTATGAAATAACTAAACCAATAAAAGCATTGTTAGTAAGCGGATCTAATACTGGAGGTAAAAGTGTTACCCTTAAAACAATTGGACTATTTACGTTGATGAGTATGTGTGCTTACCCAGTATTATGTAGTGAAGCAACACTACCACTATATGATAATATCTTTGTTAATGTTGGAGATGAACAATCAATACAAGCTAGTTTATCAACATTCTCAGCCCATATATCAAACTTATCAAACATAATAAACAATGCTACAGAAAACTCACTAGTACTATTAGATGAAATTGGTTCAGGAACAGACCCTAAAGAAGGAGAAGCAATAGCCATTGCTGTTTTAGAATACCTATTAGATAAAGTAAAAGCAACAATAGTAGTAACTACCCACTATGGAGGACTAAAAACTTACGCATTAAATAATGAACAAATATTACTATCAAGTGTAGGATTTGACCTAGATAAGATGAAACCAACCTATAAATTAGCACTAGGAACAGCAGGCTCATCTAATGCATTAGAAATAGCTAAAAACTATGGTATAAGTAATTATATAATAGAACAAGCTATCCAATATAAAAACATGAATAAAACTAAAACAGATGAACTGAATGAGAAATTAGAACAATTAATATCTAATAATTTAATAAAAGAAACTAAATATAAAGAAGATAAGAAAGCATTAGAAGATAAAATTATTAAATTTAATGATTGGCAAGCTAAACAAGCAAAAATTGTAGATAATAAAGTAAGCAATGCTAAAGAAGAAGCAAATGAAATATTAGAAGAAGCTAAAGATAAGGCAACTAATATAATAAATAAATTAAAAGAACAAGGTAGTGATGTAAAACTACATGAACTTTTAATAATAAAAAAAGAATTAGATGTAACTAAAGAAGATGATAAAGATGAAAATACTATAGAAGATTATAAGTATAAGGTTGGAGATGCTATCTTATATAAGAAGTTAAATTATTATGGAGAAATAGTAACCATTAATAAAAAGAAAGTAACTATAATGTGTAATGGAACAAGAATGAATACTACTATAGATGAAATACAACCTACAAAGAAGAAAACTAAAACTAAAGAGAAAGGAAGCTATTCAAAATCAATAGCTAGTGTATTTAAAGGAGAATGCAATGTTATAGGAATGCATGTAGAAGAAGCTTTAGCTACACTAGATAAATACCTAGATAATGCATTAGTAGCTAAAGCAACCAATGTCATTATCATCCATGGACTAGGTACAGGAGCATTAAGAACGGCAATACACTCCTATTTAAAGAAACATTCTAAAGTAGAAAGCTATAGAACAGGACTACAAGGAGAAGGTGGTTTAGGAGCAACATGTGTAACCTTAAAAAGAGGTAAATAATATGGCAAATATGGATAAGATATCAGATAAACTAAAACTACTACCAACAAAACCAGGATGCTATATAATGAAAGATATTAATGATAAAATTATATATGTAGGTAAAGCTAAAATATTAAAAAATAGAGTTAAATCATATTTTGTAGGAGCACATAACTATAAAACAACTAAACTAGTAGCTAATATAGAAGACTTTGAATATATAGTAACCAATAGTGAAAAAGAAGCATTACTATTAGAAATAAATTTAATAAAAGAACATGATCCTAAATACAATATTATGTTTAAAGATGATAGGACATATCCATATTTAAAATTAAGTAATGATGAAGCACCTAAATTAAGTGTAGTAAGACACACAAGAATAAAGAATGCTACATATTTTGGGCCATTTCCAGAAGCACAAGCAGCATACAGTACACTACATCTATTAAATGAATTATATCCATTAAGACAATGTAATAAGATGGGAAATAAACTATGTTTATATTATCATATCCATCAATGCTTAGGACCATGTGTAAATAAAATAGATAAAAGTGTATATGATGAAATGATTATAGCTATTAAAAACTTTTTAAAAGGAGATGTAAAACTATTATTACAAGAACTAATTATAAAAAGAGATAAAGCTAGTGAAATAATGAACTATGAATTAGCTAATGATATACAAAAACAAATATTAGCAATAGAACATGTAACTAGTAAACAACAAATAGATTTTAAAGATCATAAAGATAGAGATGTATTCAATTATTATAGTGATAAAGGTTATATATCAATACAAGGATTCTTTATAAGAGGAGGTAAGATGTTAGATAGAACACTTACTTTAGAACCTATATATGAAGATGAAGAAGAAGCTTTTACAAGCTATATAATACAGTATTATAATAGTAAACCTTTACCTGATGAATTGTTATTACCTTTAAATATTAATGTAGATAGTTTAAAAGAAGTATTAGATGTTAAACTTATACAACCTATTAAAGGAGATAAACTTAAGTTAGTTAATATGGTATTAAATAATGCTAAGACTACACATATAAATAAATTTTTATTAGTAGATGCTAAAGCTAAAGAGAAGGAATTAGCTATGAATGAATTATCAAATATATTACATAGGACTATTCATAATATAGAGCTATTTGATAATTCACATTTAGCTGGTACTAATAATGTTAGTGGGATGGTAGTTTATAAGGATGGTATACCTAGTAGAAAAGATTATCGTTTATTTAAGTTAGATGGTTATATATCTGATTTGGATTCTATGAAAGAAGTAGTTTATAGACGTTATTATCGTCTTTTAATTGAGTCTAAGCCGATGTGTGATCTATTACTAGTTGATGGAGGTATCTTACAAATTAATGCAGCTACAAGCGTACTAGATGCTTTAGGCATAGATCTATTAGTATGTGGTTTAGTAAAAGATAATCATCATAAAACATCTAATCTAATCGATCGTAATGGAACTATATATGATATAAGTAATACAAGCCCCCTCTTCTTTCTATTATCTAATATGCAAGAAGAAGTCCATCGCTTTGCTATAACATATCATCGTAAACTTAGATCTAAAACAATGCAAAAATCAATATTAGATGATATTGAAGGACTAGGTCCTAAACGTAAAAAACTAATATGGCAAACATACCAAACCCTAGATAAACTTAAAGAAGCAACAATAGATGAACTAAGTACTATCATACCAATAGCAGTTGCTACTAAATTATATAATATCTTACACATGAAACTAAACCAAAATAAATAATCTGCATAATATAGACTGTAAAGAAAGTTGAGTTGATAATATGCAAACTATTTTAACTAAAAGAGAAAGAGTCATCTTTGAATTACTTATAAATAACTATACTACTTCAGCTATTGCTAAAGAACTATCTATAAGTGATAAAACAGTTCGTAATCATATATCTAATGTTATTCTTAAATTAGATGTTAAAGGACGAAGTCAAGCTATTATAGAATTAATCAAACTAGGTGAACTTCACTTATAAAATAAACAGGAGGTTTAACTCCTGTTTATTTTATTTATATATGTTAATTCGCTTTAAATTTTGGTATAATAAACTACGAGGTGATATTTTGAAAGCAAAAAGAATTGGATTCATAATAGTTTTAGTATTATTATTTATTACTTGTTTTTCTATTATGGATAAACGTTATGATCCCTTAGCTCGTTATCCCTATGCTACTAAAGAGAATAGAGAAGATATATTAAAGTATATTACTAAGCCTGATGATATAAATTATTTAATTCAACAACAGTTAAAGCCTGATGACTTTATGCCTTATATCAATTTATCTAATTTTGATATTCATAATGTTGTTTATTATGATTTAGCTTTTAGTAAACAGCCTAAGGATAAGCAGTTTATTATTGATTTTGTTAATAATTATCGTAGTTATTTTGATTATAATAGTTTTAATGTTTTATTGAATAATTATAATTATGATAATCTTAAGAAGAGTTTTGATACTTTAGGTAGTTATAATCCTAAAGCGACTTTAGTTATTAATCCTAGTGATATGAATTTAATATTAAAGAATAATCAAAGTTTAGGTTATTATGTTCCTACTAATTTAGTTAAGGTAGTTGATATACCTCATCTTAATGCTAATTCAGCTACTAATGATTTATATGTTAGAAGTGAAGTTTTAGAGCCTTTAACTAGATTGTGTAGTGATGCTAAAGTTATTAATGATCAAACTTGTGGTAATTTAATATTAACTAGTGGTTTTATTAGTTATGATGATCAAATGAAGTTATATGAATCTACATTATTAAAGTTTGGTGCTGATAAATATCATTTATATGCTGATATGCCTGGTTTTAATGAAGGTCAATTAGGTTTAAATGTTACTTTTACACCAGTTGTTAATGAAGAAGATGAAACTAAAGTTAAAGATGAGAATAAACAGAAACAGATAGTTTGGTTAGAAGAAAATGCTTATAGATATGGTTTTACAATTAGATATCCTAAAGGTGAAGGACAAACTACTGGAAAAGAATATCAACCTTTTACTTTAAGATATGTTGGGGAAAAGAATGCTAAGGTTTTATATGATAAAAAAATAACATTAAATGAGTTGGTAAAATAGTATGGATACTAAAATAGGTGTCTGTGATTCAGGCCTTGGTGGGATATTAGTATTAAAAGCTCTAGTTAATGCTTATCCTAACTATGATTATATATTTATTGGTGACCAGATTAATGCACCATATGGTGATTTAAACCCTGAACAAATCTATATTAATGCATGTAAGATTATAAACTACTTTATAAGTATCAACATTAATAAAGTAGTAATAGCTTGTAATACTATATGTGCTAATGCTATAGATAAATTAAGGATTAAATATCCTAATATTATATTATATGATATTATTAAACCTACGATTAAACAATTAGATGCTACTAATAAAAATATATTAGTGATGGCTACTAATGCTACTATAAATACTCATATATATAGTAAACTAATAAATGAATATTATCCTAACATTAAAGTTAATGAAGTAGCTTGTCCAAAACTAGTACCTTTTATAGAACAAGGTGCACCTAATGATTGGATCCAACAAGCAGTAAACTTATATTTAAAAGATTATGTAAATACTATAGATACTGTAATATTAGGATGTACACACTATCCATTAATAATTAACCAAATATATAATTGTGGAGACTATAAAGTATTAGATTCTAATAATGCTATAGTTAAACAAATAAACTTAGAAAAGATTGATAATGAAGGTAGTGTTAAAATTTATACAACTAAAGATGAAGAAGAAATGAATGAACAAAGTAGTTTAATATTAAATGATGAATATAAGGTGAACTTTATAAAACTATAGTAATATTAAGTGTAAAAAACTAATATTGCTATTTTTTTCTATACTTTATACAAATTAGTAAATACTTATAACTAATTAATAGTGCTATAATCATATAAAGAGGTCGTGGAGGGCAATATATGAATATAACTAAAAGAAAGCACTTTAAGAAAAGTGTCATTATTTTCTTATTTATTAGTTTTATAGTAGTAGGAGCTACCAGTTTTTATGTACAAGCAGAAAATTATAGAATTGAATATAATATTAATTTAGAAAAGAATATAAGATTATCTATAGATAATTTATATATAGATAGTAGTAAGAGTTATATAAAAGATAGTACTACTAAAGATGATATAGATATTATTCTAAAAGATATAAATATTATAGAAGATGAAACAATAAGGAATAAATTTATGGTAGAAATAGATTCTATTAAAAAATTATTTAGAGTTAATACTAGTATTAACTCATGGCTTAAAGATGGAGTAATAATAGATTACATTCAAAGTAAGAATATTAAAGAAATTAAAAGACAAGTAAAGACTGCTATTGAAGCTAATACTAATTGTAAAGTAGAACTAAATAAAAGAGCTAATGTAGTTATCAAACAATTTGATAACTACATAGCTGCTAATACTAGCGTATCTACATTATTTAATGATAGTGGTACTATAACTAGTAATGCAAGTAATGCTGATTATGAAGCAGCATTAGCTGCCATAAAGTTAGTAAAGAATATTAAACTTAAAGAAGATTTAAGTAATAAGATTGAAGATGTACCTAGTTTGATCATAGAACGTGATAAAGCAGAAGCCCTAAGAATACAAAAATATAATGAAAATGTAGTAAAACTAAGAGTACCTTTTATAAATCAAATGGCTAATGGTGCTCCTCAAGGATGTGAAGCAGCATCACTTCTAATGGCCTTACAATACAAAGGTAATGCCACTAACATAAGTTATCATAGTTTTATGGACGGAATACCAACCTCTGATAATCCTGAACACGGCTTTATACATTCACAATATGATGTAAAACCAGAAAATCAACCACATACAATAAATCCCAAACCATTAGCAAATTATGGAGCAAAATACGGTAATGTGACAGACTTTAGTGGAGCAACACCAGAACAAATTAGAGCTGAAATAAAAGCGGGAAATCCAGTAGTAGCTTACTGTGTATCAGGTTATTTTACACCTATATATGTAAATACACCATACGGAAAACAAGTGCTAAATGTACATGCGATATTAATAATAGGATATGATGATAACACTAACCAATACCTAATCAACGATCCAGCCTTTGGACAAAACTGGATCAACTATAATTTATTCAACCAAAGCTACTACACATTAAACTCTTACGCAGTAGTAGTAAGATAAAATTATATAATACTATTCTTTTTTTAATAATATAAACATATTAATTATTGAGGTGTAATATGAAAATAACATTAAAAAAAGAAATGTCACTAATTCTAGGACTAATATGCTTAGTACTATATATAAGTATTAAAGTACTACCAAACCCTACAAGTAGTGTAGTAACAATCCCTAAAGATAATATGTTTATATATGAATTAGATAACGATAATCTTTTAGTGCCTTTAAATATTAAAATAGATTTAAATTTAAAAATAGAGGATAAACTAAAACTAATGATAAATAAGATGTCTAATTTTTCAGACTCAAGTTTTCATTCTATTTTAAATAATGATACTGAATTATTAAAAGTTAATATTACAGAAGGAATAGCTAACTTATATTTTAATGATAAACTATTAGAAATAAATAAAGAAAATGAACTAAAAGTATTAGAAGCATTAAGCTATGGATGTCTACAATTTAAAGAAATAAACAGTATAAGACTATATGTTAATGATAAACAACTAACAATGTTTAAAAATGGAACTCCTATAGCAGATAAAATAGATAAAAGAATAGGAATAAATAATTTTGAATTAAGTAATAAATATATACATGATACAAGTAATATAACTATTTATTATATGAAAATGATAAATAATAAATTATATTATGTACCTATGAGTAAGAGAATAAATAATAATTTAATGAATTTAAAAGATATAGCTAATGAAATAGTTAAAAGTATAAGTGTTAGTAGTTCATTAGAATCTAATTTATTTATAGAATCTATAAGTAATGTAAAAGATCCAGTATTAGAAGAACAATGTATAACTTTATATATGAATAAGAATATATTAGATGTAGATAATACAGTTAAGAAAGATGCTTTATATACTTTAGCTTTAAGTATTAATAATGCTATAGGGGTAGATAAGTTAAAGGTGATGGTTGATAATGAGGTTGTTAATATTCATGGTAGTAATGAAGATACTATAGTTATTTCTAATATAATATTTAATGAATACTAATAAGTTATAAATATCTTTAAATATAGTAGTTTATATTATATAATGGTTATGGTGATAAAAATGAAAATATTGTTGATGAGTGATTCTCATGGTAAGAGTGATGTTGTTAGTAGTTTGTTAGATGAGTATAGTAGTTATGATTATAAAATACATTGTGGTGATGTAGAGGATGATAATGCTAATTTTAATGATTTAGTTATTGTTAGTGGTAATAATGATTATAATGATTATCCTAATAGTGAGTGTTTAGAAATATGTGGATATAGGATATTGGTTATACATTCTCATCAGTTTTATGGTTATTTACCAATAGGTAGAATAGCTACTTATGCTAAAGAGAATGGTTATGATGTTGTGTTCTATGGTCATACGCACGTTTCTAACGATGAAACTATAGAAGGGATAAGACTTATCAATCCAGGTAGTTTATGGCGTTCACGTGATGGTAAAGCCCCTTCATATGCATTAGTGGAAATAGAAACAAATAATATTAAAGTAGAATTTAAATTCTTATAAAAAAAAGCCCCTAATTAGGGGCTAGTTTTATAATTGGTGTCCACGGGGCGATTCGAACGCTCGACCGTGCGCTTAGAAGGCGCATGCTCTATCCAGCTGAGCTACGTGGACATAATTTCTTGATTTATTGCTTTAATATAATACCAAATATTTAAGCATAATTCAACTACTATTTTAATTATTTTTAAAATATAAATAATTAATGAATATTATAGAAGTACAACTGTTGTATAATTAAAAAATAAATGTTATATTAAACAAACAAAGGAGTGATACAATGTATAAAGTAATGGACTTAATAACTATGAATAACGTAAACATGTATTTAAAAAAACAAGGTATTGAATACTCACTACACACAGTAGGAAGTTGTGCATGTAATGGTGTCTACCTAAGATGCGATGGCACTGAGCATAATTTGGAAGAAATACTAATTCTAATTAATGAATTTATCAAAGATAAATTCATTAAACTAGAATCTAATAAAGAAGATCCCTTTTTATTAAATATTGTATAAGGAGAAAAGATGGATATATACTATAAAGAAATTATAAATGGAATAGAAAAAGCTATAAAAGATGGAGACTATAAAGAAGCTTATGGACTATGTGAAGATGAACTTAAAATGCCTTATATTCCTAAAGATGCAGAAGATATCATTATAAGATACTATAATGAATGTAAAAGTGAATTAGATTATAATAAACCAGGTATTAGTTATAGTTTTGAAGATATACCTGAATTATTAAAAAGTAAGAATGCTGAATTACAGTTTATGGCTTTAGAATTATTAAAAGGAAGTAATATAAGAAATTATTTAAAAGAGATAGAAGAGTATTTGAATGATAAACCAAATTACTTTCTAAGGAGTTTAATTATTGAGTGTTTGATAGAACAACAAGTAAATGAAAATATTCATTTAGAAGATGAGGAAATGGTATATGATTTTATGCCATGTTATTTAGAACCACCATTAGAAAGTGATGGAGCTATATTAGCTTTTAACTTATTAAGTGACTGGTTTGAAAATGATAATCCATCTTTTTTAAAGTTGTGTGTAGATACTTTAATAAAAGAATTATATTTAAAGCTACCTCAAAATGTTGAAGAAGATGAATCGATTTCACTAGCAAAGGCAATAGTTTGCTATGTTTTTAAAGCAAATCAAGACGAAGAGGGCTATAATAGCTTTATTTCGAAAAAATCACTTGCTAAAATAGGTGATTATGCCTTATTATTATATAAGCATGATATTTAGAAATTAGATATCTAGCAAATAAAAGTATTTATAGGAGGTACGAACAATGAGTTCTACATGGAATTTAATCGAACATTCACAAGGTGAATTAAAAGTAACAGTAAATGGTGATGCTTGGAAAACAGCACAAACTAAAGCAACAGACAAATTAGTAAAAAAAGTAAAAATTGATGGTTTTAGAGAAGGTCAAGCTCCTAAAGCATTAGCAATTAAACACATCGGTGCACAAAACATTCTAATGGAAGCAGTAGAAGCAGTAGCACAAGATGCATTAATGGCAGGAATCGAAGAACATAAAATAGAATTAATTGCTCGTCCAGAATTAAAACTAGATGATATGAATGAAACTGAAGTAAAATTAACATTTGTTATTACAGTTAAACCAGAAGTAACATTAGGAGAATACAAAGGCCTAAAGATTACTAAAGATGAAGCAGTAGTAAGCGATGAAGAAGTAGAAGCTAAAGTAGCTGAATTACAAGCTAAGTTTGCTGATATGATCGTTAAAGAAGACGGAGTAGTTGAAAATGGTGATACTGCTATTATTGACTTTGAAGGATTCAAAGACGGAGTAGCATTTGAAGGTGGAAAAGGCGAAAGCTATCCATTAGAAATAGGATCTAACTCATTTATTCCAGGATTTGAAGAACAAGTAATCGGATTCAAGAGTGAAGAAACTAAAGATATTAATGTTACATTCCCAGCAGAATACGGAGCTCCTGATTTAGCAGGTGCTGATGTAGTATTTAAAGTAACAGTACATGAAATTAAAACAAAAGAATTACCAGCAGCTGATGATGAATTAGTAAAACAAGCAGAAATTGAAGGAGTAGCTACTATTGAAGAATATAAAGCTAACCAAAAAGAAGCTCTATTAAACGCTAAAAAACAAGAAGCTAACAACAAATATAATGGAGCTATCTTAGATGCTATTATTGCAAGTTCTACTGTAGATATTCCAGAAGCAATGATTGAAGACGAAACAGATACATTAATGAGAGACTTCGATCAAAGACTTCAACAACAAGGATTTGGAATGGACCAATTCATGCAAATGACTGGACAAGACGAAAAAGCAATGAGAGCTCAAATGAGAAACGATGCAGTACAAAAAGTAAACGTAAGATTAGTATTAGATGCTATTGCTAAAAAAGAAAATATCGAAATTAGCGAAGAAGACATCAATAAAGAATTAGAAACTATATCTAAAATGTACTCAATGGACCTAGAAGAAGTTAAAAAACGTATTAGCAATGAAGCTATTACTTATGACTTAAGAATCCGTAGAGCAATGGAATTAGTAGAAAAAGCAATTATTGCGTAATCAAACATAAACAAAACAAATTAAGGGCGAAAGCTCTTTTTTTTGTTCCATTTATGTTAGAAATATGAAATATATGTAATTTAACTTTATTTTTTTATAGTATAATGTTAAAATTTGATATACTAAATGTAAAGTAAAGGAAGTGATAGCTATGAATAAACATATAAATTTAAATAATATTCTAGAATGTTTAGGAATAAATAATAAAGATATGGTAGATGATAAATTATTAAATGATATAGCTAACATTAGTAAAGAAACATTAGGTGTAATAAAACCACGTTATACATATAAAGAATATGAATTAATAGAAGGGCAATTAGCTAATAAAGAAATTATACTAGAAGGAGAAGATATCCAAAGACTATTAAAAGAAAGTCATCATGTAATATTTATAGCAATGACATTAGGCATTGAAATAGATAGAGTAATTCAAAAATATCAAATCAAAGATATGGCAAAAGCAGTAATAGTAGATGCAAGTGCAAGTGCTGCTATTGAAGAATATGCTAATAATATACAAGAAGAATTAGAAATACAATATGCTAAAAAAGATATGTTTATTACAGAAAGATATTCATGTGGTTATGGGGATTTACCTTTAGAAATGCAAGGTAAGTTTATTGATGTGATAGGTGCTAATAAAGCTATAGGATTATATGCTGATAAAAGTAATTTATTAAATCCAAGAAAGAGTATTACAGCAATTATAGGAATAAGTAATAAAGAACAAGGAAAAATGCTAAGTGGATGTTCAAATTGTAAATTAAAAGATAGTTGTATATATAAAAAAGGAGGAAATAAATGTGAAAAATAATAAAGTAGTATTTCTAGATGGAGCAATGGGTACATTACTCCAAGCTAATGGATTAAAACAAGGTGAATTACCAGAAGTATTTGGATTCTTAAATGATAAAATTGTAGAAGATATACATGAACAATATATTAATAGTGGAAGTAATATTATTTATGCTAATACATTTGGAGCTAATTCAAAAAAACTAATGAAGAGTGGATACACAGTAGAAACAATTATAAGTAAAGCAATTAAACAAGCAAAGAATGCAATAAACAATACTAATAAATTAACAACAAAAATAGCACTAGATATAGGACCAATTGGAGAAATGATTGAACCTAATGGATACTTAAGCTTTGAAGCAGCCTATGATATATTTAAAGAAATGGTAGTAGCAGGAACACAAGCAGGAGCAGATATAATAGTATTTGAAACTATGAGTGATCTATATGAAGTTAAAGCAGCTATATTAGCAGCTAAAGAAAATAGTAACTTGCCAATCTTTGTAACAATGAGCTTTGAAGCAGACCATAGAACTTTTACCGGATGTAAAGCATCTAGTTTTGCTCTATTAGCTCAAGGACTAGGAGTAAGTGCATTAGGAATCAATTGCTCATTAGGACCAATAGAAATATTACCGATAGCTAAAGAAATAGCAGAATATACAACATTACCAATTATAATTAAAGCTAATGCAGGACTACCAGATCCATTAACAAATACTTATGATATAAGCCCAAATGAATTTGCTAAACAAATGCTAGAATATAAAGAACTAAATGTTAAATATATAGGAGGATGTTGTGGAACAACACCTAAATTTATAGAAGCACTAGTTAATAATTTAGATTATGATATAGTTAAAACTAATATAATTGAAGAAACTTATGCGTGTACACCAACTAAATGTTTAAATATTAAGGATGTACATGTTATAGGAGAACGTATTAATCCTACAGGTAATAAAAGAATAAAACAAGCATTATTAGATAATAATCTTAATGAAATATTAGCTATAGCTATTGAACAAGTAGATGCTGGTGCTGATATATTAGATGTTAATGTAGGATTACCAGGTATTAATGAAAAAGAAATGATGGTAGCATTAATAAAAGAATTACAAACTATTATTGATGTACCACTACAAATAGATTCTACTAATCCTGAAGTTATAGAAGCGGCTTTAAGAGCTTATAATGGAATACCTATAGTTAATTCAGTTAATGGAGAACTAGCAGTAATGGAGTCTATATTACCTAGTATAGCTAAGTATGGTTCTAATATAGTAGGACTAACTATGAATGAAGCAGGAATACCTAAAACTGCTAAAGAACGTTATAATATAGCTGAATACATCATAACTACAGCTAGTACTTATAACATACCTAAGCGCAGAGTATTTATAGATTGTTTAACTCTTACTGTATCTGCGCAACAGAATGCAGCTCAACAAACAATAGAAGCACTAACTCTTGTAAGAAAGAATTTAGGTGTTCATACAGTACTTGGTGTTTCTAATATCTCATTTGGTTTACCTAATAGAACTATTATTAATCAAAGTTTTTTAAGTATAGCTATGCAAGCAGGTTTAACTATGCCTATTATTAATCCTAATCGTAAAGAGATGATGGATGCAGTACGTTCATTTAGAGTACTAAATATGATAGATATAGATTGTATAGATTATATTAATAGTTATGCTAATATGCTTACGCATAAGGGTGTAACACCAACTAATAGCACCCAAGCTATTAAAACTTTAACTATAGAAGAAGCTATAGCTAAAGGATTAAAAGATGAAACTAGAAAATTAACCGAAGAACTATTAAAGGTATCTACTCCTTTAGAAATAGTAGATAATAATTTAATACCAGCTTTAGATATAGTAGGTATTAAATATGAAAATAAAGAAATATATTTACCTCAGTTAATTAATGCCGCTACTGCATCTCAGTGTGCTTTTGAAGCCATTAAGAAGCATATGCTTCTTAATGGAGGAGAAACTATATCTAAGGGTAAAATTATATTAGCTACAGTTAAAGGCGATGTACATGATATTGGTAAGAATATTGTTAAAGTAGTATTAGAGAACTATGGTTACCAAATTATTGACTTAGGTAAAGATGTACCAGTAGAATTAGTAGTATCTACTGCTATCAAAGAAAATGTATATTTAATTGGATTAAGTGCTTTAATGACTACTACTTTATCATCAATGGAAGAAACAGTTAAAGCATTACATGAAAGTGGACATGATTGTAAAATTATGGTAGGTGGTGCTGTAGTAAGTGCAGAATATGCTAAATCAATTAAAGCAGATTATTATGCAAGAAATGCAAAAGAAAGTGCCGATATAGCAAAGAGGGTATTAAAATGAGTAATAAACTAATAAAAGATGGAGAAAGTTGTTTCGTATTTGATGGAGCAATGGGAACTTATTATGCATCAATATATAATGATGTAACTAATTGTGAAGAAGTGAATTTAACTTATCCAGAACGTATATTAAAAATACATCAAGAATATATTAAAGCAGGGTGTGATGCAATTAAAACTAATACTTTTGGAGCTAATGACCAAAATTTAGAATGCACAAATGAACAAATTAAGGCAATCATTAAAGCAGGTTATAATATAGCTAAACAAGCAGTAGAAGGCACTAATTGTAAAATTTTTGCTGATATAGGACCTTGTTTAGAACAAAAACAAATATCAATGTTTGAACAATTAAAATTCATAGTAGATGAATTCTTAGCTTGTGGAGCTGATAATTTTATATTTGAAACATACCCTAATAATTTAGGATTAAAAGAAATAGCAGCATATATAAAAGAGGTAAACCCTAATAGTTATATTATTACATCATTCGCTGTTACTGCTGATGGATATACGCAACAAGGTATACCAAGTAAAAGAATTATAAAGGAAATGCAAGAATGTTTTGATGTAGATGCTTGTGGATTTAATTGTGTATGTGGACCAATGCATCTACATCATTTGTTAAATACGATGGAGAAAGTAGGTACTATTAGTATTATGCCTAATGCTGGTTATCCTACAATTGTTCAAAATAGAGCTTATTTTAGAGACAATAAAACTTATTTTGCTAATGAAATACTGAAGATAGTTGAGGATGGAGCTAAAATTATTGGTGGTTGTTGTGGTACTACTCCTTTATTTATTAAAGAAGTACGATTAGCACTAAAGCGATTAGATACTAAACATAATGTTGCTGGTAATGAACAATCTTTTAAGCCTACTAAAGAATTTAATAATGAATTGTATTATAAATTAGAATCAGGCAAACATATAATAGCAGTAGAATTTGATCCTCCTATGAATTCTAATATTTCTAAGTTTATGGATAATGCTGAATATTTAAGACATATGGATGTAGATGCTATTACGATTGCTGATTGTCCGATAGCTCGTGCTCGTGCTGATAGTTCTATGCTAGCAACTAAACTAAAAAGAGAGATGGGATTAGAAGTTATACCACATATGACTTGTAGAGACCGTAATATTAATGCAACAAAGGCATTACTATTTGGTTTAGAAATTGAAGATATTCATAATGTATTAGTTGTAACCGGAGATCCAATTCAAGCAGCTGATCGAAATCTAATTAAAGGAGTATTCAGTTTTAATTCTAAAATACTAGCAAGTTATATTAAAGATTTAAATGAAACTGTGTTTCCACATCCTTTCTTAATTTATGGAGCACTAAATGTTAATGCACCTAACTTTGATGCAGAACTATCTAAAGCAAAAAGTAAGATAGAAAATGGAGTAAGTGTCTTCTTAACTCAACCAGTATTATCTAAACAAGCATTAGATAATATTAAAAGAGCTAAAAAAGAGCTTAATGCCAAGATTTTAGGAGGAATAATCCCTATAGTTTCATATAATAATGCTATCTACATGAATAATGAAATAGCTGGAATCCAAGTGGATGAAGAATATATAAAACTATATGAAAATAAAACTAGAGAAGAAGCATCAAAACTAGCTGTTGAACTATCTTGTAAGATAGTTCAACAGCTAATAGATGTAGTTGATGGCTATTATTTAATTACTCCTTTTAGTAGAGTTGAATTAATAGGTGAAATAATTTCTTATATTAAAGCTAATGATGAGTTAAGTAACTAACTTTATGATAAAGAAATTATTTCAGTTTACTTATATAATTAATCATGTATAATTATATAAGCATATACTAATTATGCAGTATAGAAATTATTAGTTGTATATAAATAGATCGGAGTGAATTTATGAAAGAAAATATTTTATTACAAAGACTTCCTGTAGTTTGTACTAGAGGAATGATTTTATTTCCTGACCAAGATTTAATATTTGATGTTGGTAGAGAAAAAAGTATTAATGCTATTAAGGATGCTGAAGAAAATTTTGATGGTCGTGTATTTTTAGTATCTCAACAAGATTTATTAGTTGAATACCCTTTAAAAGATGACTTATATGAAGTTGGTGTTATTGCAGAAATAAAGAATATTAGAAAGCAAGATGGATTCTATAGAGTTAAATTTAGAGGTCAAGATCGTGCTGTTATTAGAGAGTTTATGGATACTGATGATGCTTATTATGGTTTGATTGAAACTGTAAATGATATTATTGGTGATCCTAAAGAAGAATTAGTGTTAGTAAGAAAAGTAATGAAAAGATTTGAAGAATTACAAGCACATGATTCTTCTTTATCTAAAGAAAATTTACAAATGATAACTGCAGGAATAGCTGCAGGACAAGTAGCTGATCAGTTCGCAAGTATTTTACCAATGGCGTTTGAAAGACGTCAAGAACTATTAGAAACCTTAGATATTAATGAAAGATTATTAATGATTATTACTGAGATGGAAAATGAAAAACAATTAGAAGTAATTGAAAGCAGAATCGATGAAAAAGTAAAAGATCGCATAGAAGAAAATCAAAAAGAATATTATTTAAGAGAAAAACTAAGAGCTATTAAAGAAGAACTAGGTGATATTCCAGATCAAAATCAAGATATTGAAGCTTTAAGAGAAAAGGTTAAGAATAATCCTTATCCTGAAAACATCAAGAATAGAGCATTAGAAGAAATTCAAAGATATGAACTATTACCAAATGCTTCTAGTGAATCAGGAGTAGTTAAAACTTATTTAGATTGGTTAATTAATCTTCCTTGGTGGGAAGAAAGTAAAGATCAAGAAGATTTAGAAGCAGCTAAAAATATATTAGATGATGAACACTTTGGATTAGAAAAAGTAAAACAAAGAATATTAGAATATTTAGCAGTTAAACAAATGAGTAAAACGCTAAATGCTCCAATTATATGTTTAGTAGGTCCTCCAGGAGTTGGTAAGACTAGTTTAGCTAAATCTGTAGCACATGCATTAGAACGTAAATTTGTTAAAATTTCATTAGGTGGAGTTAAAGATGAATCTGAAATAAGAGGACACCGTCGTACTTATTTAGGATCATTACCTGGTAGATTTATTCAAAGTATGAAAAAAGCCGGAACAATCAATCCAGTATTTTTAATT
Source organism: Erysipelotrichaceae bacterium (assembly GCA_036639955.1). Taxonomy (GTDB): domain Bacteria; phylum Bacillota_I; class Bacilli_A; order Erysipelotrichales; family Erysipelotrichaceae; genus JAVWHP01. Next base: position 13,138 of record JAVWHP010000001.1, on the reverse strand, counting down.
GATGAAATTGATAAAATGGCTAGTGACTATAAAGGTGACCCAGCTAGTGCAATGTTAGAAGTACTAGATCCAGAACAAAATAGTATGTTCTCTGATCATTATTTAGAAGAACCATACGATTTAAGTAAAGTACTTTTTATAGCAACAGCTAACTATATACAAGATATACCAGAAGCTTTAAGAGATCGTTTAGAAATTATTGAATTAACAAGTTATACTGAATTAGAAAAAGTTCAAATAGCTAATAAGCATTTAGTTAGTAAACAAATTAAAGTTAATGGTTTAAAGAATAGTCAATTTAAAATTGATGAAGCTATGCTATTATATTTAATTAGATATTATACTAGAGAGAGTGGAGTAAGACAGTTAGAACGTACTATAGCAACATTAGCTAGAAAAACTGTTTTAGCTATTCTTAAAGATAATAAGAAAAAGATTGTAGTTAATAAAAAATTAATTAATGAGTGGTTAGGAAAAGAAAAAGTAGAATACGGTAAGAAAGAAGAAGAAAACCAAGTAGGAACTGTTACTGGTTTAGCTTACACTAGCTTTGGTGGAGATGTATTACAGATTGAAGTAACACACTTCCCAGGTAAAGGAAAATTAGTATTAACTGGTCAATTAGGTGAAGTAATGAGTGAATCAGCTACTATTGCTTATGATTATGTTAGAGCTAATGCTTCTAAATACAATATTGATGATAAGATGTTTGAAAACCAAGATGTTCATTTACATGTACCAGAAGGTGCAGTACCTAAAGATGGTCCAAGTGCAGGTATAACATTAACAACTGCTATTGTATCTTGTTTAGCTAATATCCCAGTTAAAGCTAATTTAGCTATGACTGGAGAAGTAACATTACGTGGTAATGTATTACCAATTGGTGGACTTAAAGAAAAATCAATGGCAGCACATCGTTGTGGTATAACAACAATTCTAATTCCAGCAGCTAATGAGAAAGACTTAGATGATGTAGCAGAAGAAATTAAAAAAGTAGTAAACTTCATACCTGTTAAACACGTTAGTGAAGTGCTAGAATTAGCACTTGTAAGATAGTGATTATTAACAGTGCTGAGCTAGTTATATCAGCAGCTAAAATGGAACAATGGCCTAACACAACTTATCCAGAAGTAGTATTTGCTGGAAGAAGTAATGTAGGTAAGTCATCTTTGATAAATGCTATTACACAACGTAAGAAACTAGCCTATGTTGGTAATACACCAGGAAAAACAAGACTAATAAACTTCTTTTTAATAAATGAAGCTTATATGTTTGTTGATGTACCAGGATATGGTTATGCACACATTGGTAAACAATATATTGCTAAGTTTGGTGAAATGATGGAAGATTACTTTAATGGACGTTCTCAAAAAAGAGGAATGCTCCTATTAGTAGACTCTAGACATAAACCAACAGCAGATGATCAAATGATGCTAGACTTTGCAAGATATTACAATTTACCAACTATTATTGCTGTAACTAAGATGGATAAACTTAAAAATTCAGAAAAAACAAAACAAATTAATCTTATTAGAACAACACTAAAACTTAGAGAAGAAGAAAAAACAATCCCTTTTTCAACTGAATCTAAACTAGGTACTACTGAGATTTGGGAAGAACTATTAAAAATGTTTAAATCATAATGCGAATATTCGCATTATTTTTTATTATGGAGCATATCCTTAAATTGGAGGTATACCTATGAAAAAAATGCAAATAGAGAAATATATTCAGTTTGATGATGTTGTAGATGAAATAATTAGTATTAATCTAAGCGAAGACTTTAGTTATAGTGAAGAACCAATTGGACTAAAAGCAACAGGTCCCCTATACATTAAAGGCTCTTATTTAAGTAATGAACAAACCATAGATTTTGAAGAAACCTTACAGTTAGATGTGTTAGCACCTAATGAGAAATTAAATGGAGATAACTTTAAATTAGAAATAGATGATTATGAATCTGAAATAGATGATGGAATTCATCTTACTATTACTCTAAATATTTATGGAATCAAAGAAGATAAACTAGTTAAACCAGTAGAAATCCCTAAAGAAATTGAACAGCAAACTTTAACTCCCCAAACTATGATAGAACAACCAAACATTGAACAACCAACAGATATAGCTGAAATAGATGACTTTGAAGATCTCTTTGAAGACACTAATAGTGTTTACACTAGTTATAAGTTAGTAGTAGCGAAACAAGATGACAGCTATGAAACAATTGCTAGTCGCTATAACATTAACATTGAAGATCTTAGGAGTATGAACCATAACAAAGTTATAACACCTAAGATGCTAGTACTTTTACCATTTGAATAGTAAAATAATTTAGTGTTTAACAGTTCATAACTAATAAAAACTCGTAATAGACTCGTTTAGAAGGATATTACGAGTTTTTATGTTATTAAGATATATATATCAATAAATTATTAGATATATATTTAATATATTAGAATGATGAATAGTATAACATAAATAGTTAATCAGAATATGATATAATCTTAATAAAAGAGGTGAAATTATGGACAAGAATAAAACTGTCAAGTTATTTGAGGAAAAGTCTATTCGGACACAGTGGGATAATGAACAGGAAAAGTGGTTTTTTTCTATTGTTGATGTAGTTGCTGTATTGACTGAGCAGATTACTCAACGGAATGCTAGTACTTATTGGGCTGTGCTAAAGAAAAGGCTAATTAACGAGGGGAGTGAACTGCTTACAAATTGTAAGCAGTTGAAAATGCTAGCAGTAGATGGGAAAATGCGCTTCACTGACGTAGCAGACACAGAACAACTTCTAAGAGTTATTCAGTCAATTCCATCTCCTAAAGCAGAACCCTTTAAGAGATGGCTTGCTAAGGTTGGCAGCGATCGAATTGATGAAACTGCTGATCCAGAACTTGCGATAGATCGAGCTTTAGAAATATACTTAAAAAAAGGATATTCACAAGACTGGATTAATCAAAGACTAAAAACTATCGAAGTACGTAAGTCTCTAACTAATGAGTGGGATTTACGAGGAGTTTTGAAAGGGAGTGAATATGCTAGTTGAAGCATCTACTACTGAAATTTCGCAACAGTTAAAGCCTGAAACATTTGAAACTAACAAAGAAGTTGCTAGAAAAGGTGGCAATGTTGCTAAAGCCGCACGAGTGCAACTCGAAGAAACTACTGGAAAAACTGTTGTTACTAGTATAAAAGAAAATAGAGAAACTTCTAAAATTAGTAAGTTGAATAATAATAACAAATCATAATTATAACTTGATTGCCCTAAGAAAAATAATATATATAAATTAAGTATTGAATTTATATTAATATTTGATATAATAAACAAGTAAATACGGAGAAAAGAAGGAGTAATTCATACTGAATTTTATAGAGAGTCTTTATTAGCTGAAAGAAGATAAGTTCAAATGAATGAAGGTAGTCTTGGAGTTGATACTTTGAAGTAGTAGTAGAAGTATTCGTACCAGTCGTTAATGGTAAAGGCACAATGTGCAAAATTAGGTGGTACCACGTTTATATAACGTCCTTTGTAGGACGTTTTTTTATTGGAGGAATATGATAAATACTAAAAGATTAAATGCACAAGAAGTAGTAATCGAAGATTCATTAGGATTATTGAAATGCTTCAATAATCCTAATGTAATAAAATATTTAACACTACCCCAACTTAAAAAAGAAACTGAGATAATTAATTTTATTAAAATTAATTATCTCAGTTATAAAAGAAGATGTGAGTATCCTTCATTAGCTATTCATTATAAAGATACTAAAGAATGTATTGGAGTAATGGAAATACATAATGAAAATGAATATAAAGGTGCTGAGATAGGCATTTATATTCAAGAAGAATATTGGAATAAAGGAATTGGACAAGAAGCTATAGAAGCTTTGGTCAATTATGGTTTTAGTACACTAGGTCTACATCGATTAGAGATGTTGATTGTAGAAGATAACTTAGGATGTAAAACTTTAGTAAAGAATTGTGGTTTTAAATATGAAGGTACCTTAAGTGATTATATACTATTAAATGATAGGTATAATAACGTTGAAGTATATTCAATTATAAATAAGGAGAAATAATATGAAAAAATTAGAAAATAAGTATGATCATTTAAAAGTTGAAAAAGATTACTACAGTAATTGGATAAAAGAAGGTTATTTTGAAGCAGGAGATAAGAGTAAAGATCCTTTTACTATAGTTATACCTCCACCAAATGTTACAGGTAAATTACATTTAGGTCATGCATGGGATACAACATTACAAGATATAATAGCACGTTATAAACGTGCTAAAGGTTATGATATGTTATGGCTACCTGGAATGGACCATGCTGGAATAGCTACTCAAGCTAAAGTAGATGCAAGATTAAAAAGCGAAGGAATTTCTCGATATGATATCGGACGTGAAAAATTCTTAGATCGTGCTTGGGAATGGAAAGACGAATATGCTGGTCATATTCGTGAACAATGGGGTAAAATGGGACTATCTTTAGATTACTCTCGTGAAAGATTCACTTTAGATGATGGACTTTCAAAAGCAGTTAACAAAGTCTTCATAGACTTATATAATGATGGTCTAATTTATCAAGGAGAAAGAATTATAAACTGGGATCCAGTAGCTAAAACTGCTCTATCTAATATAGAAGTAATTCATAAAGAAATTGAAGGAGCTATGTATACCTTCTTATATAAAGTAGTAGAAAGCGATGAACAATTAGAAGTAGCTACTACAAGACCTGAAACAATGTTTGGAGATGTTTGTGTAGTAGTACATCCAGATGATACTAAGTATCAACATTTAATTGGTAAACATGTTATTAATCCAGCTAATGGTGATCAGTTAATAATTATTGCTGATGATTATATAGAAATAGGATTTGGTACAGGTGCTATGAAATGTACACCAGCTCATGATCCTAATGACTTTGCTATTAGTGAACGTCATAATTTACCAAAAATTATATGTATGAATCCTGATGGTACCATGAATGATATTTGTGGTGAGTTTGCTAATATGGATCGCTTTGAATGTCGTAAAGCATTAGTGAAAAAATTAGAGGATGATGGAAACCTAGTCTCTATAAAGAAACATTTACATCAAGTAGGGCATTCTGAACGTACAAATGCTATTGTAGAACCATACTTGTCTAAACAATGGTTTGTTAAAATGAAACCTCTAGCTAAAGAAGTATTAGATAACCAAGCTAAAGAGGATGAAAAAATTAATTTCTATCCACCACGTTTTGAAAAAACTTTTACTAGTTGGTTAGATAATATAGAAGATTGGTGTATATCAAGACAACTTTGGTGGGGACACCGTATTCCTGCTTGGTATCATAATACTACTAATGAAATATATGTAGGCGAAACAGCACCTAAAGACATAGAAAATTGGCATCAAGATGAAGATGTCCTAGATACTTGGTTCTCTTCAGCATTATGGCCTTTCTCTACATTAGGATGGCCAAATACTACAGAAGACTTAGAACGTTATTTCCCTAATGATGTATTAGTTACTGGTTATGATATTATATTCTTTTGGGTAGCTAGAATGGCTTTCCAAACAAGATATTGCATGAAATCACGTCCATTTAAAGATGTATTAATTCATGGACTAGTACGTGATGAACAAGGACGTAAGATGTCTAAATCTTTAGGTAATGGTATAGACCCAATGGAAATAATTGAGAAATATGGTTGTGACTCACTACGTTTCTTCTTAACTACTAATTCAACTCCTGGAGCTGACCTTAGATTCACTACTGAAAAAGTTGAAGCCTCATGGAACTTCATTAATAAAATTTGGAATGCTACAAGATTTGTAATGATGAATATACCTGAAGATTTTACATATTCTTCTATCGATTTAAGCCATGTATCTATGATTGATTGTTGGATTCTTAAACGTCTAGATGAAGTAATAGCTAATGTAAATATAAACATGGATAAATATGAATTTGCTCTTGTAGGTAATGAATTATACTCCTTTATATGGAATGACTTCTGTAGTTGGTATATAGAATTTGCTAAAGCAGGTTTAAATAGTGATGATGCAGTTCTTAAATTAGCAACACAATCAACATTATTAACATTAATCAATGCTATAGTAGTACTAATACATCCATTTATGCCATTTGTATCTGAAGAAATCTATTTAAGTATACCTCATAGACAAGCTTCAATTAATTTAGAAGCTTGGCCTACTGCTACTAATATAGCAATGAGTGATGAACAAATGAGCGATATAGCTAATATGATTACTATGATAGAAGCAATACGTGAAATTAAACTTAATTATCATTTAAAACCATCTTATGAAATAGATGTATGTATTAAAGATAATGATGGTAATGTATGTAATATCTCTGAAGATATTAAAGCTATATTAGCTAAGATGTGCCATGCAACTATTATTAATTCTATAGAAGGAGAAGCAGTAGTAAGACCTCTTCATGTAGGATCACTTAGTGTAGCTATCGCTGATATAGTAAATATAGAAGAAGAAATAATTAAACTAGAAGCTGACCTAATTAAACTTGAACAAGAAATTAAAAGAGGAACAGCAATGCTTTCTAATACTAACTTTGTAGCAAAAGCACCTGCAGCTAAAATTGAAGCAGAACAAACAAAGTTAACAAACTATAAAAATCAATATGAAATAGTAGCTAAACAACTATTAGAAATGAAAAACAAATAATAAACCTAAAAATATCGTACATGTGCGATATTTTTTTATTATAAAATGGTATAATAATAAAAAGAAAGTAGGCGTTAAAATGAAAGAAGGATACGTTACCTGCAATGGAGCAAAGATATGCTATACACAATATGGATATGAACAAGCACCATGCTTAGTATTATTACATGGAAATGGAGAAGACAGTAGTTATTTTCAAAACCAAATAGAGTACTTTGAAAAAGACTATCATGTTATAGCAATAGACAGTAGAGGACAAGGTAAATCTGAACTAAATACGGATACTATAACAATTAAAATGATAGCAGAAGATATAATACAAATATTAGAAGCACTGAATATAAAACAAGCACATATATTAGGATTTAGCGACGGAGCCAATGTTGCACTATATATAGCAACAGAATACCCAAAAGTAGTTAAAAGCTTAATACTAAATGGAGCTAATTATAATGTAAAAGGACTAAAGAGTTACGTTAAAATTAGTACGGAAATAGAAAGTACACTATACTATATATTAAGTGGATTAAAACTAGAAAATAAATATGATAAGAATTTAATACTAAATGAACTAATGTTAGAAAACCAAGCATTAGATATAAATAAAATAAAAGAAATTAAAGTAAAAACACTAATAATAGTTGGAGAAAAGGATATGATAAAGATTGACCATACTAAGCAATTAGCAACAGCTATAAAAAATAGTGAACTAGTAGTAGTACCACAAGCAAGTCATTTTGTAGCACTAAATAAACCTAAAATGTTTAACAATCTAGTTAAAGATTTTTTAGATAAACAAAAAGTGATAAATAATAATTTATTTTAACAAGGGTTAGGTCTAGTAATTATTGATATATAATTATATAATATGTATAAGTGAGATTTGAACGTTATATTATGGAGGCCTATATGAAAAAACACGTTTATATGTTTAGTGAAGGAAACGGTAAAATGCGAGAAGAATTAGGAGGTAAGGGAGCTAACCTTGCCGAAATGATGAATCTTGGAATGCCAGTACCTTATGGATTTACAATTACAAGTGAATGTACTAATTTATATTATGAAAATAAACAAAAAATTAGTAAAGAAATTGAAGAAGAAATTTATAGTAGTTTAAACCAGTTAGAAAAGTTAGCAAATAAAAAATTTGGAGATCAATCTAATCCATTACTAGTATCAGTAAGATCAGGATCAAGAGCATCAATGCCAGGAATGATGGATACAATACTAAATTTAGGATTAAATGATGAAAGTGTAGTAAGCTTTGCAAAACTAACAGGTAATGAAAGATTTGCTTATGATAGTTATAGAAGATTTATACAAATGTTCTCAGATGTAGTTATGGGACTATCAAAAAGTGAATTTGAAATTATTATAGATGAAATTAAAGATAAAAAAGATATTAAAAATGATATGGATCTAGATGCTGAAGATATGAAAGAACTAGTAATAAGATTTAAGAAGTTCTATAAGAAGAAATTAAATGAAGAATTTCCAAGTGATGCAAAAGTTCAATTAATGAAAGCTATAGAAGCAGTGTTTAGATCATGGAATAACTCTAGAGCAGTATATTATAGAAGAATGAATGATATACCAGGAAGTTGGGGAACAGCAGTAAATATTCAAATGATGGTATTTGGTAATATGGGAGAAACTAGTGGAACAGGAGTAGCATTTACAAGAAATCCATCTACAGGAGAAAATAAACTTTATGGTGAATTCTTGATGAATGCACAAGGTGAAGATGTAGTAGCGGGAATAAGAACCCCTAAGACTATAGATCAGCTAAAAGAGATTATGCCTAAAGCTTATGATGAGTTTGTAACTATATGTGATAAACTAGAAGAACATTATAAAGATATGCAAGATATGGAGTTTACTATAGAGAATGGTAAATTATATATGTTACAAACACGTAATGGAAAAAGAACAGCAAGTGCTGCTTTACAAATAGCTTGTGACTTAGTTGATGAAAAAAGAATAAGTGAGAAAGAAGCGTTAATGATGGTAGAACCTAGAACGCTTGATGCGTTATTGCATCCTTGCTTTGATGTTAATGAATTAAAGAAAGCTAAAGTTATTACTAGTGGATTACCTGCATCACCAGGAGCTGCTTGTGGACAAATAGTGTTTAATGCTTCTGATGCAATAAACCTTGCAAAAGATAATAAGAAAGTAATTCTAGTTAGACTAGAGACATCACCAGAAGATATAGAAGGAATGAATGCGGCTCAAGGAATACTAACAGTACGTGGTGGAATGACTTCTCATGCAGCAGTTGTTGCCCGTGGTATGGGACGTTGCTGTGTAAGTGGCTGTGATTCAATAGAAATAGATGAAACAGCAAAAACATTTAAAATAGGAGATATAGAATTTAAAGAATTAGATTACTTATCATTAGATGGATCTACTGGTAATGTATATGGACAAGAGATTGCTTGTGTACCAGCAACTATTTCAGGTAATTTTGATCGTTTTATGAAATGGGCTGATGAATATCGTAATCTATCGATTAGAACTAATGCCGATTCACCAAAAGATGCTGCACAAGCCTTAAGCTTTGGAGCTGAAGGTATTGGTCTTGTACGTACTGAACATATGTTCTTTGAAGGGGAACGTATTAAAGCTATGCGTGAAATGATAGTAGCTACAACTGTTGAACAACGTAAAATAGCATTAGATAAAATTCTACCTATGCAAAGAAATGACTTTGAAGGTATTTATGAGGTTATGCAAGAATTCCCCGTAACTATTAGGTATTTAGATCCACCACTTCATGAATTCTTGCCTACTAACCCCAACGACATTAAGTCGTTAGCTATTGATATGAATTTAGATATTAATGATTTAAAGAATGTTATAGCATCATTACATGAATTTAATCCGATGATGGGACATCGTGGTGTACGTTTAGCAATTTCATATCCTGAAATTGCTCAAATGCAAACACATGCAGTAATAGAAGCTGCTATCAATGTTAGTAAGAAACATCCTGAATGGAGAATCGTTCCTGAAATTATGATTCCTTTAGTAGGTGAAGTTAATGAACTTAGTTATGTAAAAACATTAGTTGAAGAAGTAGCTAATAACTTAATAGAAAAAGCAGATATTGATATGACCTATAAAATAGGTACAATGATTGAGATTCCACGTGCTGCATTATTAGCTGATGAAATAGCTAGCGAAGCAGAGTTCTTTAGTTTTGGTACTAATGATCTAACTCAAATGACTTTTGGTTTCTCTAGAGATGATGCAAGTGGTTTCTTAAAAGACTATTATGAAAAGAAAATATTTGAATCAGACCCATTTGCACGCTTAGACCAAAAAGGTGTAGGAAAACTAGTTAAAATGGCTACTGAGTTAGGACGTAGTGTACGTCCTAACATTAAGCTAGGTATATGTGGTGAACATGGTGGTGACCCATCCACAATTGAATTTGTTCACAACCTAGGCTTAAACTATGTTTCATGCTCACCATATCGAGTACCAATTGCACGTTTAGCAGCAGCTCAAGCAGCAATTAAAAACCCTAAATAATAAATAAGCAGTCACTATTACAGTGGCTGCTTATTTATTATCATTATTATTAGGTAATTTAAAATGAATCCAATTAATAAATATAGACATTATTACCCCAAATCCAGTATCTATTATTCTATTAATAGCATATGTAAAGTATTGATCCTCTGGTGTATTTAACATTACTATAAAGAATACTACTGAACCAGCCTTAATTGCACCTGGAACATTAAACAACTGACTAATATATATTAATGCTATAATCCCTATAAAGTTTAATATTATTAATGATACTTTATGATATGGCAATATTAAACTTAAGCTAAATATTCCCATTCCAAGAAACCCACCAATGATTGTTCCAACTAATCGATTACCTCCAGTTTCAAAAGAAGCACTTAATGAGTTATCCATTCCAAAGACTGCACCAATACATGCAAATGTTGGATTACGATCAATCACTAAATAGATTAAAGCACAAATAGTAGTAGATAGTGCTGTTTTTATATTACGTAATCCAATCTTAGGAAGATGTCGTTTAGAACTATTCTTATCTTCAACAATAAATGAATTATTACTATCATTAACTATACTAGCTTTATCTATAATCTTTTTCATTTTAACTCTCCTTTAATAAATTACAAGTGAACGTATATTCTAACATATTCTTACTATAGTTACAAATCTTAACCTATATTGAAAAATATGATAATTCTTACTAATAATATATTTGTAGAAATTAGTCCTTGTACAAAAATAGTTAAGTGATATAATTTAGAGGGTGATATAAATGAAAATACTAATTTATGAGGATGACGTAAATGATTTCATTAGACTTAAACAATATTTAGAAATCTTTTTTAATAATAAAAATACAGAATGTATTATAACTAGATGTTCAGACTCTGATTATCTTTTTAAACATTTATCTGATTATGACATAGTATTCTTAGATATAGAAGTATATAAAGAAAATGGTATAGATATAGGAATAGAAATAAGAAAAATAAATACTACTATTAAAATAGTAATTACTTCTGCATATAATAAATATTTAGTAAAAGGTTATAAAATTAAAGCAGAGAGTTATTTACTTAAACCTATTAACCAATTAGATTTAGAATTAGAATTAGAGAACTTATATAAACAGTATATTAATGATGTTGCTTTCTTTTATGAAAAGAATACACATAAAAAGATTTATTATAAAGATATTATGTTTATAGAATCTTTAGATAGAAAAACTTATGTTCATTTATGTGACCATGTTATTACTTCTACTAATCCTTTGAATTATTGGGAAGATAAAATCATAGGTTATTCATTTAGTAAATCTTATAAATCTTATTTAGTTAATTTAAGGTTTATATTAGAATATAAAAGAAATGAAGTTAAATTATTGGATGGTACTATTATAAAGATATCTAGAAATTATTATAAAAGCTTTGAAAATGATTATTATAGCTTTTTAGAAACGTTAGTATAGATATGTACTACTATTATATATTAGCAATACTTATATTGCTGTTATTATCTTATATTAGTTCTAAGATATTAAAACCTAGATATAATTTTAATTTAAGTGTACTTATTACTTTAGTTTTTTATAGTATTAGTTTATTAATGTTATTGAATGTTAATAATGCTTTTATTATTATTTTACTTTTTATTTTATATAATTTATATTTATTGTTTCTTTATAAAGGAACTATAAGGATTAATTTAAACATTATATGTGTATTAGCTTTGGTTATATTTTCAGCAGACTTAATATTAACTAATTTTGTTAGTGTAGTATCTGTTTATAGTAATTTAGTAATAGAATTATGTACTTCAAATATTATAATAGTATTTTTAGTTTTGTTATATGTTAGGTTATTTAATAATTTATTAGGTATTAGAATGAATAAGTATATTATTTGTATACTTATGATAATGATTAATAATATATTATATGTAAGTTTAAATGTTGCTCTTCATTCGTTTATTATTGATAATAACTTATTGTTTTTCTCTTTCTTTAATATTTTTGTTTTTAATATTAGTTTTATATATTTATTACATAGATCTATTCTTTCTAATAGTATAAAGGATATAAAAGAAACTGAAGCAATTAAAGAGGAACAGGCTGAAAAGAAGTTTAGTTTATTGGAAAAGAAGTATGATGAGAGTTATGTTTACTTACATGATGTATTACATCAGTGTTCACATTTATTTATTTTAAGTAATAGTATTGAGAATATAGAATTAAGAGATACTATAGAAAAACTATTTATTAATACTTTTAATCAGTTTAATAATTTTTTTACTAATTTAACTGTAGTTGATTTAATTTTAAATGATCATGAAACAACTATTAAAAATTATAATATTAATATAAGAACAAGGATTGAATATAATGAGTTTGCTTTTATAAAACTTATTGATCAAGTATATTTATTTACTTATTTATTTGATTTAGCAATGGATGCTTGTAGTGAATATACTGGTGAAAGAACTATTATATTAAAGATTAAGGAAACTAATGATCATGTTATAATTGTTTTTATTTTTAGTAGTGCTAAAGATAATAAGAATGTTTATATAAATAAGTTGAATGAGATACTTATAGCTTATAAACCAATTATAAAAGATGATTATGATAAAAATAAATGTATTAATAAATTAACTATTACTTTCTAAAAGATAGATTATACTGATTTCTTATATAATTCATAATATTACAGGAATGTATGCATGTTATACATGTTTTTGTGCATAATGCGCATAAATGCTTGCATATATATATATATATATATATATATAATATTATTATGATAATTAGTAAGAAAGGATAAAAAATTATGAATAGGAAGAATGCTATATTAATCGTAATAATTATTATATTAAGCATTGGGGTTGGATTTGGAGTTTATA